>NZ_CAXYKF010000019.1:0-55417 GCF_964278005.1 uncultured Xanthomonas sp. | reverse complement strand
ACCCGAAGGGCGGCGTACATGGATGTACGCCGTCCGCGGCAGGGGCAGGATGCCCCTTCCGCGGATCCCCGTGATGGACGCGGACCCGGAGCGCGCAGCGCGGAGGGCGCGAGGCAGGGCGCGCTTTCTTTTGGTTACCTTTTCTTTGCGCGAGCAAAGAAAAGTAACTCGCCCGCAAGGGCGAAAGCTTTGCTTCTGCTGTTGTCGTTGATGTGGTTGCTTCGTTTGGAAGCTTGAAAGCAACAGCAAAGGCTTTCGCCTTGCGGCGAGTCACTTTTCTTTGCTTGTGCAAAGAAAAGTAACCAAAAGAAAGCACACCCCGCAGCGCGCCTTCCGCGCTTCGCGCTCCAGGTTCGCAGCCACGACGGGGATTCGCGGAAGGGGCATCCTGCCCCTGCCGCGAACGGCGCACGTCCCTGTGCGCCGCCCTTCGGGTTTTTCCCCGCCGTGGCTGCCGCGCCGAGGGGACCCCGGTAAATCAACAGCCAAAGCAATAGCAACAGCCAGAGCAACAGCCAGAGCAACAGCAAGAGCAAGAGCAATAGCAATAGCAATAGCAATAGCAATAGCAATAGCAAGAGCAAGAGCAAGAGCAAGAGCAAGAGCGAAGCGACGGCACGTCGACGTCCGCTGCGGATACGGCATCACCCGCTGCAACCCAACAGCCACTCCACTCTGCGCTGCTACTACTGTGCGCGATGGCAAAAAAGTTCAGGCACAAAAAACCCGGCCGAAGCCGGGGTTTTCTGTGCTGCCTAAGTGCAGGCGACTCAGCGACCGCCGCGCCACTCCGGGACCGGCATCGCATCCACCGGCACCGTCGGATTGGTCTCTTCCTCGCGCAGATAGGCCGGCAGATCGTCGTCCTGACGCTTGTGCCCGCGCATGTCGCTCTCGATCTGATAGTTGCGGCGCTGCAGCCACGCATCGCGGGTCAACTGGTACTCGTCCGGCGCCTGGTCGCGCAGACTGTCCAGCGACAGCAACTGCGCGCGCGTGTCGACCAACTGCAGGCCCTGCAGACCGATGCGCACCCGGTCTTCCTCGATCTGCTGCAGCGGCGACAGCGGCGCGTCGCCAACCAGGCCGAACGCATCGCGCACCGTGCGCGGGCCGAACAACGGCAGTTCCAGGTAGCGCGAGCGGCGCCAGCCCCACACACCCAGGGTCTGGCCGAAGTCCTCGCTGCGCCGCGGCAGGTTGGCGTCGGTGGCCGGGTCGAAGATGCCGCCGATGCCCAGCGTGCTGTTGATCAGGAACCGGCTCAGCGTCTGTCCCGCCTGCAGCGGCCGACCCTGCAGCAACTGGTTGACCATGGTCAGCGGCGAGCTGAGGTTGTCGAAGAAGTTGGTCACGCCCAACCGCACCGGCCGCGGCACCACGTTGACGTAGGCGCGTGCCAGCGGCCGCGCCACGCCACGGTCGACCACGTTGTTGAAGGCGTGCACCTTGCGGTTGAACTTCTCCCACGGATCGTAGCTCTGCGGTGCAGGTACGCCCTCTGGCAGGGTCGGATCGGCGACTGGGTTGTACGGGTCGCCGCCGTACAGCGCGGCGTAGTCGTCCTCGGCCGAGGTCGGCGTGCCGTTGGCCGACGCGGCGCCCGGGGCAGCACTCGCCGGCGGCATCGCCGCAGGCGCGCTTGCCGATGCCGGCGCGGCGCCGGTGTCCATGCCGGTGGCGCTGTCCGCGGTCGCCTGTGTGGCGTGCGTATCGGGAGCCGCGGCGCTGTCGCCGGCGGCAGGCGCGGTCTGTGCCACCGGCGGCGGTGGCGGTGGCGGTGTGCGCTTGGGCGCGCCAGCGCAGGCGCCCAGGGCGGCGGCCAGGGTCAGGGAGGTGAGGATACGCAGCACGTTCATGTGTCAGCTCGCCGCAGGGGGAGAGTGGAAGTCCAGGGTCGAGGCCAGCCGGTAGGCGGCGCTCAGGTCGGTCAGGCCGGCCGGGGCGCCATGGATGGCGACCTCGGCCTGGCCCTGGGCGCGCAGGCGCGCGGCAAGTTCGGCGAGCAGCGCCAGGCCGGCGCTGTCCACCCGCGAGACGCCCTGCAGGTCCAGCGCGCGTGCGCCCGGCAGCGCGCGCAGCGCTGCCGGCCACAGCGCGGTGGCCGCGGCACGGTCGAGCACGCCGCTCAGCGCGAGCGTGTCGCCGTCGCGGCGCAGCTGCGGCGCATCACTTGCCACTGTTGCCCGCCGGTGCCGCCTGCAGCGTGCCGTTGCGCAGCTCGGCCGCAACCTCGGGGATCGACTTGTTGCGAAGCGGGGTGTCGAACTGGTTGCGGAAGGTCTGCACGTAGGACACGCCCTCGACCATCACGTCGAAGATCTTCCAGCCCGCGCCGGTGTTGCGCAGCAGGTAGTCCACCGGCACCGGGTCGCCGCCGCTGCGCAGCAGTTCGGTGGAGACCTTGACGCCGCGGCCGCCGGGCAGCGGGGTTTCCGACTTCACCCGCACCTGCGGCTTGCCTTCGAAGGTCAGCAGCGAGGTGCCGTAGCGCTGCATCAGGTTGTCGGCCATCGCGTCGCCGAACAGCTTGACGTCGGCGTCGGAGGCGCCGCGGCCATGCACGCCCAGCACCAGGCGGGCGGCGTAGTCGCGGTCGAAGGACTTGTTCATCTCGCTGTCGATGAACTGGCGCAGCGCGGTCGGGTTGCTCTTGAACTCGCCGCGGCGCTGTTCCAGCGTGGTCAGGATGCGCGTGCTGTTCTCCAGCACCACCTTGCTGGCCGAACCGGCCTGGGTGGCGGCGGCCGGCGCGGCGGCCTGGGCCAGGGCGGCGGAGGGCGCGGCCACGGCCAGCGCGGCGGCGAGAGCGGCGGAAAGCAGTTTGATCGTCATGGCTTGGGTTCCGTTGCGGGCGTGGTGGGGTCGGCCGAGGGTGCGGCAGCGGGTGTTGCGTTCTTGTCGCCGCCGGCGCTGCCGCCGCCGAACATGTACTTGCCGACCAGCTGGATCAGGTCCACCGCCGGCTGGGTGAAGGCGATTTCCTGGCCGGGCTTGAGCGTGTCGGGGTCGCCGCCGGGCTGCAGGCCGACATAGCTCTCGCCCAGCAGGCCACTGGTCAGGATCGCCGCCGAAGTGTCGGCCGGCAGGTCCTTGTACTTGTCGTCGATGGACAGGGTCACCACCGAGTCGAACTTGGTCGGGTCCAGGTCGATCTTGGCGACCTGGCCGATGATGACGCCGCCGATCTTCACCGGCGCCTGCGCACGCAGCTGGCCGATCTGCGAGAAGCGCGCGACCAGATCGTAGCGGTGGCCGCCGAAGCCCCACTGGCGGTTGGTGGAAGCCAGCGCCAGCACCAGCAGCGAGGCCAGGCCCAGCAGCAGGAAGGCGCCGACGGCGAACTCGAGACGGGGACCACGGAGAGCCATAACGTGTCTACCTTGTTGATTCAGCGTGGCCGCGGCGCCAGTGCCGCGACCGGGATGTTGCCGCGGAGCCTGCCGTCGCCGGCCGGTCCCGCGTTGGCGCCGCTCAGCGGAACAGCAGCGCCGACATGACGAAGTTGAACATCAGCACCAGCAGCGAGGCGTTGACCACGGCGCGGGTGGTGGCCACCGAAGTGCCCTCGATGGTCGGCTCGGCATGGAAGCCGACATAGGCCGCCACCAGCGCCGCCGTGCCGCCGAACACCGCCGACTTCAGCATCGCCACGCCGAAGTCGTCCCAGAAATCCACGCTGCTCGACAGCGCCGACCAGAACGTGCCGCGGTCAAGGCCGAGCGCCGCCACCGCCTCGAAATAGCTGGCGCTGATCGCCAGCGAGCAGAAGATGCCGGTCAGCAGCGGCACGGTCAGCACCGCCGCCCAGAAGCGCGGCGCCACCGCCTTGGCCACCGGGTCGATCGCCATCAGCTCCAGCGCCTTGATCTGGTCGGTCGCACGCATCAGGCCGAGCTCGGCGGCGATGGAACTGCCGGCGCGGCCGATGAACAGCAGCGCGGTCAGCACCGGCGCCAGCTCGCGGTACAGCGACAGGCCGAGCAGCGTGGACAGCGCATCGGAGGCGCCATAGGTCTGCAGCGTGCGGTAGCCCTGCAGGGTCAGCACCAGGCCGACGAAGGCGCCGCCCACGGCGATGATCGGCAGCGAACGCGCGCCGACCTTGTAGATCTCGCGGATCAGCTCGGCCAGCAGGTCCCGGGTCGGCAGCGAGCCGCGCAGCACGGTCAGGAAGAACAGCCCGGCACGGCCCAGGGAACGGATCGGGGCAACGATGGCCATCAGGCGGCGCTCCGCGCGCGCTGCGGCGCATCGAACGGGATCGGGCCGTCGGGACGGCCGTGCAGGAACTGCTGCAGCAACGGATCGCTGCTGGCCTGCAGGTCCTGCGGGGTGCCGGCGAAGACCACGCCGCCGTTGGCGATGGCCACGGCCTGGTCGCAGATCGGCAGGGTCTCGTGGACGTGGTGGCTGACGATGATGCTGGTCAGGCCCAGGGTGTGGTTGAGGCGCTGGATCAGGCTCATGATCACGCCGGAGGCGATCGGGTCCAGCCCGGTCAGGGGTTCGTCGTAGATCATCAGCGGCGGGTCCAGGGCCAGTGCCCGCGCCAGCGCCACGCGCCGCGCCATGCCGCCGGACAGCTCGCGCGGCCAGGCGTCGGCAGCGGCCAGCAGGCCCACCGCGTGCAGCTTCAATGCGACCAGCCGCTGCAGCACCGGTTCGGGCAGGCGGGTGTGGGCGCGCAATGGCAGCGCCACGTTCTCGGCCACGCTCAGGTCGGTCAGCAGGCCGTTGCCCTGCAGCAGCACGCCGATGCTCTTGCGCGTCTCGCGCAGCGCACGGCTGCCGCGCGGCAGCGGCTTGCCGAACACCTGCAGCGTCCCCGCGGCCGGCTCCAGTTCGCCGGTCAGCGCCGCCAGCAGCGTGGACTTGCCGCTGCCGGAGGGGCCGAGCACCGCGGTGATGCTGCCGCGCGGCACGCTCAGCGAGACGTCGCGCAGGATCGCCCGGCCGCCGCGGTCGATGCGCACGCCCGACAACTGCACCAGATTGGATTCGGAAGACGCCATCGCGACCTTTAACGAAAATACAACATAGGATCGATCCGTTCGGCTGAACTTAACCGAACTGGCCCGTGCAGTATTGTGGCACCGCGCGGGCCGGTGTGCGCGCCCGCTTCACCCCGTTCATGCAACAGCGTGTCATGCGGCCGCGCATTGGTCGTCGGCGACGCCGCATCGACTCGGGATGGCCGCCACCGCGCCAGCGCCTCGCAGCTGCACTTGAGGGGTGGACAAAAGGCGGTGTGGACAAATGCCCGCACAGCGCTTGTGCGCGTCGCGACGGCACGCGACGATGCCGGCATGGCGACCGTGCCGAACCACACCTGGAGTCAAGGATGGAGCTGTTGAGCTTGGAACACTTCGCTGGAAGCGTGAACGAGACGTTCTCGGCGCAGTTGAACGAAGGCGAGGTCGCATTCGTGCTGGTCGAGGCGCGGCCGCTGCCGACGCCGCCCGCGGCGCGGCGCGCCCCGTTCTCGCTGCTGTTCCGCAACGGCTCGGCTTTTCTGTTTCCGCAGCAGACCTACCAGATGCGCCATCCGCGCCTGGGCGAGATCGGCATCTTCCTGGTGCCGGTCGCGCGCGAACGCGACGGCTTCCTGTATCAGGCGGTGTTCAACTGACGCGCGCGTCCGGCTTCGTGCCGGCGCCATCCCAGCGCATGGCCAGATGGGTCTGGCCGGCCTCGCCGGCGACGAAGCCCAGCCGCGCGTAAAGCCGCTGCGCTGCGGGATTGGCATGCAGCACATGCAGTGTCAGTGCGCGCCCATCCGCATGCGCGAGCGCCTGTGCCTGTCCGATCAGCGCACCGCCGATGCCGTGGCCGCGACAGTCCGGCAGCAGGCTGATATCGACCAGGACGTGCGGATCCGCGCTGCGGTCCAGATACAGCCGCCCAAGGCGTGCGTGCGCGTCTTCCACGATCAGGAAGTCCGCGCCGGGAAAGTGCTGCAGATAGTGCGCATGCTGCAAGGCGAACTGCTGGTCGAGAAAGGCGCGCTTGGTTTGTTCCGGCCACGGCACCGCGGCCAGTTCGTCGCGCCGCGTGCTGGCGTACAGGTCGCGCAGCCAGTCCAGGTCCGTGGCCTGTGCTGCGCGCAGGACGATGCCGCGCGCCCACAATGCCGGCGGCGCGGCGAGCCCGGCGTCCCGTTGCGGAAAGCCGGGCGACGCGGCGATCGACATCATGTCCTCAGTTGAAGGCCGGATAGTTGCCCTGCAACGCGATGCAGAAGTTCACCGCCAGATACGGCTGTCGGTTCTCGTGCGCCTGACCGATGCCGGTGGGCATCAACATGGTCGGGGAGAACTGCGTGTTCGGCGCGACGGCCAGGAAAGGGCGCTCGTTGGTGAGGTTCAGCGACGAGAGTGCGGCGCCGCTGACCGGCATACCGGTCTTCTTGGTCGGATCCGGCTGCGAAAACGCGTTGACGCCATGTTGGTGCATCGGGATCTGCGTGCTCTGCAGGCTCACCGACGCCGAGCCGAAGTTGCTGCCCAGCGTGTGCGGCGTCAGGCCCGGCCCCGCGCCCTGCTGGCAACCGGCGCGCGTCACGAAATTCGGCAGTTGGAACGTGGTGGTGCCATTGCCGCCGTAGGCCACGCCGAGCAGGGAGTACAGCACGGTGTTCTGCGTGACCGGCAGGGTGGCGCCGTTGCACAACGCCCAGCCGTACGGGTTGTAGTCGAAGCCGAACAGCTGGATTTCGCCGATATAGGGTTCGGTCATGAGCGGAGTCCTCCGATGAAGCGGATGCATGCCGCAGCCATGTCGGCGCGGCGCAGGGGGTCAGGCCTGTTGCGGGAAGATGCCGGTGGTGGCGATGCAGTACTGCACCGTCAGCGTCGGCATGACGTTGTCGTGCGGCTGGTTGCCGCCGGCGAACGAGGTGCTTTGCGGGGACATCGCGACCATGGTGGCGCCGGTGGTGTCGCTGGCATAGAACACGCTGCCGTTGACCGCGCCCGGCAGCAGCCCGGCCGGCGCCGACGCGGTCGCTGCGGCGGTGGTGGCCTGGGCGGTATGCGTGTGCGCCGGCATCTGCAGCTCCGTCAATGTCACCGTCTCGGTACCTGCACGCTGGGCGAGCGGATAGTTGCTCAGGCCCGGTCCCTGGCCCTGGTGGATCGGCAGGCGACCGCGCAGATCCGGCACGGCGAAGGTGCTGGTGCCATTGCCGCCGTAGGCGGTGCCGAGCAGCACATACAACGGTTCGTATTCGGAGATCTGCAGCAGCGAGCCGTCGCACGCCTGCCAGCCCTGGGGTGTACGGCCGAAGCCGAACATGCGGATTTCGCCGATGAAAGGAGTACCCATGAGATGCTTCCTGGTCGATGAGGCGCCACGCGCGCCGCCGCACGCGGTGAGCTTGGGTGCGGATGCGCCTAGCTGCGCGAAGGGAAGATGCCGGACAGCGCGATGCAGAAATTTATCGTGGTGTACGGCTGCACGTTCGGATGCGCCTGGCCGCCGCCGCTGTTGGCGATGGTGGACTGCGACAACGGCACCGTCGTGCCCGGCGCGGCATACAGCGCGTGCGCTGTTCCCGGACCGGGACTGACGATGTTGTTCGCGAACAAGCGACTGGCGGGCGTGCGGTTGTCGCCGTTGACGCTACTGCAATCCAGCAGATGGAGATGCTGGGGCAGGTTGTCGCCAACCAGCGTCACCGTCTCCGCGCCAGCGGCCTGGCCCATCGGCACCGCAGGCGGCTGCCACGCCGGATCGGCCGACGGCCCATAACCCACCGGCGTGCGCCCGCGCATGTCCGGCAAGCCGAAGGTGGTCTTGCCATCGCCGCCGAAGCGGGTGCTGAGCAGACTGAACAGGGCCTGGTTCTGATTGATCGGCAGCAATTGCCCATTGCACTGCGCAAAATATTTTGGCGCAAACGCGAAACCGGTCAGCATGATCTGACCGATGAAGAACTCGCTCATGCGGATCTCCCCCCGGAGTGGATGACGCCAGACCTCGTGTCTGGCGCCAGACTACTTAATCACGACTTCGGCGACTTGCAAGCGACGATTTCGCTGAACCAGACAGACGTGACGCATTTGTTGCTTTACGCGGCGTCGGATTTGTTGTTCCAATAGTTGCGCGACGCGCATGGCCGATGCTTGCAGAGCCGATGTTCCGCGAAGTCCGAGGCACCAGGATGGCTGCCAGCGCCCATGGGGTGGCGCGTTTTGGGGGAATCGAAATATGTCTACGAAATCCACCGCTTCGCGCGGCGTGCGACTGACGTTGCGTTGGCTGATGGCGCTCCTGCTGCTGGCTACATCGCAGGTCTGTCTGGCTGCCGGGCCCTACTGCACGACACCGCAGACCGCGACCGTGAACCAGGGCCAATCGGTGACGTTCGACGTCAGCAATTGCGACGGCCCGAACAACTTCGGTATGAGTGATGGCGCGCAACCGTCGCACGGCAACTACGTGCTTACCGGCCAGCTCGACGCCGCCGGCACGGAGCGAGTGACCTACAACAACAACGGGGACGGTGCGACCTCGGACTCGTTCTACCTGCTGGACGAAGACAACAACCAGATCGTCTTCAACATCACCATCAACCCCTCGCGCAGCGCCAGCATCACGGTCTCCCCGTCCAGCGCCAACGAGGACAGCGGCACGCCCTTCGTCTACACGGTGACGTTGAGCTCGACCAACAGTTCGGCGACCACGGTGAACCTGACCCGCAGCGGCACGGCCACCAGCGGGACCGACTACACCGGTGCGGTCAGCAGCATCGTGGTGCCGGCCAACGCGACGTCCGCCAGCTTCAGCGTCACCCCGGTCGCCGATACCACGGTGGAGCCGGACGAGACGGTGATCTTCCAGGTGGCCAACGGTACCGGCTACTCGATCGGCAACCCCTCCAGCGCCACCGCCACCATCGTCAATGACGACTATCCTTCGGCAAGCATCGCGGTGTCGCCGGCCAGCGTCGCCGAAGATGGCAGCGCCAACCTTGTCTACACCGTCACCCTGAGCCAGGCGTCGCCGTCGGCGCTCTCGATCGGCTTCAGCGTGGGCGGCACCGCGACGTCCGGTACCGATTACGCCGCGGTCAACTCGCCGCTGGTGATTGCGGCCGGGCAGACCAGCGGCACGATCACCGTCGATCCCACCCCCGACACCACGGTGGAGCCGGACGAGACCGTGGTGATCAGCCTCAATGCGGGCAGCGGTTACACCGTCGGCTCGCCGTCCAGCGCCACCGGCACCATCCTCAACGACGACCAGCCGGCGCTGTCGGTCAACGACGTGTCGCAGAACGAGGGCAATTCCGGCAACACCGCGTTCACCTTCACCGTCTCGCTCAGCCAGCCGGCCGGCAGTGGCGGGGTCAGCTTCGACATCGCCACCGCCAACGGCACCGCGACCGCGGGCACCGACTACATCTCCTCCAGCGTGAACGGGCTGACCATTCCGGCCGGCAGCAGCAGTGCCACCTTCACCGTGCAGGTGATCGGCGACACGCTCAACGAACCCGACGAAACCTTCTTCGTCAACGTCAGCAACGTCAGCGGCGCCACCGTCGCCGACGGACAGGGCCAGGGCACCATCGTCAACGACGATGCGCAGCCGTCGCTCTCGATCGGCGATGTCAGCGTCATCGAAGGCAACAGCGGCACCACCACGGCGACGTTCACGGTTACCCTCAGCGCCGCCAGCGGCCAAACCGTCATGGTCAACTACGGGACCGCCGACGGCACCGCCACTGCCGGCAGCGACTATGTCGCCAGCTCGGGTCCGCTGGCCTTCGCGCCCGGCACCACCGTGCAGAGCATCGCAGTGACGATCATCGGCGACACCACCGTCGAGCCGGACGAGACGTTCACGGTGACCCTGTCCGCTGCCAGCAACGCCACCATCGCCCGCGCCACCGCCACCGGCACGATCCTCAACGACGATGCGGTGGTGACGATCTCGCCGACGTCGCTACCGGCGGCCACCGCCGGCACCAGCTACAGCCAGACCTTGACGGCCAGTGGTGGGACGGCGCCATATGGCTTCGCGATCACCACCGGCACATTGCCGGTGGGCATGCTGCTGAGTTCCGCCGGCGTGCTGACCGGCACGCCCAGCGGCAGCGGCAGCTTCAATTTCACCGTGTCCGCGACCGACAGCGGCGCGTCGCCCATCAGTGGTAGCCGTGCCTATACGTTGACGGTGGCTGCGCCAACCGTGACGCTGCCGGCGACGACCCTGCCCAACGGCACCGCCGGCCAGGCCTACAGCGCGGCGATCACCCAGGCCAGCGGCGGCATCGCGCCGTACACCTATGCCGTCACGGCCGGCGCCTTGCCGGCAGGCGTGACCGTCAACAGTGCGACCGGTGCGCTCAGCGGCACGCCCACCGTGACCGGCAATTTCAGCTTCACCCTGGTCGCGACCGACAGTACCTCCGGAACGCCGGGCCAGGCGTCGCGCAGCTATACGCTGGCGATCGTGGCGCCGACCTTGACCGTCGCCCCGTCCACCCTGCCGTCCGGGACCGCGGGCACCGCCTACAGCCAGACGTTGAGCACCAGCGGCGGGACGGCGCCCTACACCTACGCGCTCAGCTCCGGTGCCTTGCCTGCGGGCCTGAGCCTGAGCAGTGCCGGTGTCCTATCCGGCACCCCGACCGTGGCCGGCAGTTTCACCTTCGTCGTCGGCGTCACCGATGCCGGCAGTTTCGGCGGCTCGCACGCCTACACCCTGTCCATCGCCTCGCCGACCCTGGCCATCACCCCGCCGACGTTGCCGGCAGCGGCGATCAACGCCAGCTACAGCCAGGCGCTGAGCACCAGCGGCGGCACCGCACCGTACAGCTATGTGCTCAATGCCGGCGCCTTGCCGAGCGGGATGAGCCTGAGCGCGGGCGGCGTGCTGTCCGGTACGCCGACCACGGCCGGCAACTTCGCGTTCACCGTGGGCGTTACCGACGCCAACGCCTTCACTGCGGCGCAGGCGTTCACCCTGACGGTGGCCTCTCCGACGCTGACGCTGTCGCCGCCGGCGCTGCCGGCCGGCACCGCGGGCAGCGCCTACAGTCAGGCGCTCAGCGCCACCGGCGGTACCGCGCCCTACAGTTACAGCCTCGCTACCGGCGCGTTGCCGGCCGGGCTGAGCCTGAGCGCGGCCGGCGTGCTGTCCGGTACCCCGACCCAGGCGGGCAGTTTCGTCTTCACCGCCACCGTCACCGACAGCACCGCCGGCGTCCCCGGCCAGGCCAGCCGCAGCTACACGCTGAGCATCGCGGCGCCGACCCTGACTCCGGGGCAGCCGACCTTGCCTGCCGGCACCGCGGGCACCGCGTACAACCAGACCCTGAGCACCAGCGGCGGCACCGCACCGTACAGCTACAGCGTGGTCAGCGGCGCGCTGCCGACCGGGCTGAGCCTGACCCCGGCGGGCGTGCTGTCCGGCACGCCGAGCGCGGCCGGCAGCTTCGCCTTCAGCATCAAGGTGAGCGACGCCAACGGCTTCTCGGCCACGCAGGCCTACACCCTGACCATCGCCTCGGCGGTGCCGGCACCGGTGGCGGCGAACGACACCGGCGCCACCCTCGTGGATACCGCGCTGACCCTGGCGGTCACCGGCAACGACACCGGCAGTATCGACAGCATCGCCATCGCCACCGCGCCCAGCCACGGCACCGCGACCGTCGATGGCGTGCGCCTGGTGTACACGCCGGCGCCGGGCTACGTGGGCGTGGACAGCGTGCACTACACCGCCATCGGCGCCGGCGGCAGTTCGGCCCCGGCCGTGGTCACCATCACCGTCAACGCCCGCCCCATCGCGGTGTCGGTGACGGTGCCGGCGGTGACCGGGCAGACGCAGACCCTGGACGTCACCCGCGACGCCACCGGCGGTCCGTTCGTGGCGGCCGCCGTGGTCGCGGTGCTGCCGGCCAACGCCGGTACCGCGACGATCACCCGCGCGGCCGCCAGGGCCGCCGGCGTGCCGACCGCGGCCGCGGACGACGGCCCGGGCTTCATACTGACCTTCGTGCCGAACCCGGCCTTCTCCGGCAACGCCACGGTGCGCTTCACCCTGTCTAATGCATACGCAACCTCGGCCGCGGCGGACATCGTGTTCGTGATCGCGCCGCGCCGGGATCCGACCCAGGATGCGCAGGTGCGTGGTCTGATCGACGCGCAGGCCGAGTCGACCCGGCGCTTCGCCAAGGCGCAGATCGACAACTTCCAGCGCCGCCTGGAGGCGACCCACCGGGGTGCGCGCGGCTTCGACAACGGCGTGAGCTTCCAGGCCAGCTCGCAGTGCCGCCAGCGCGACCGCACGCTGCAGAGCGATCGCAACCTGGACGCGCAAGCGTGCGACCCGGCCAACCGCGACCTGCGCGACGGCGCCATGGACGGCGGCGCCGACACCGCGTCGGCGGCACCACGCGATGCCACTGCGGCAGGCGATCTGGGCCTGTGGGTGGGTGGTGCGATCCGCTCCGGCAGCCTGGACAGGCAGTCGCAGCGCGCCGGCGTGGATTTCCAGACCGATGGCCTGAGCCTGGGCGCCGATTACCGCGTCTCCTCGTCCTTCGCATTGGGCGCGGGCGTGGGCTTCGGCCGCGACGACAGCGATGTCGGCCGCGACGGCAGCCGCAGCAAGTCGACCGCGTACACGCTGGCGCTGTATGCCAGCTATCACCCGGGCCAGACGCTGTTCTTCGACACCCTGGTCGGCTACCAGTTGCTGTCCTACGACCTGCGCCGCTACGTCACCGACAACGGCGCCCTGGCCGAAGGCGACCGCAGCGGCCACCAGTGGATCGCGTCGCTGTCGGCCGGTGCCGATCTGCAGCGCGGCGATTGGCAGATCACCCCGTACGCGCGGGTGGATGCCGCGCGCGCCACGCTGGACGCCTACAGCGAAGCGGCGATGGCGCCGTATGCGCTGCGCTACGAGGACATGGACGTGGCCACCACCACCGGCAACCTCGGCCTGCGCCTGGAATGGCGCCGGCAGATGACCTGGGGACGGCTGACGCCGCAGTTCCGGCTCGAGTACCAGCACGACTTCCAGGGCCGCGGCGACGCCACGCTGGGCTATGCCGACATCGTCGGCGGCACCCTGTACCGCACCGGGCAGAGCGTGTACGACCGCAACCGGCTGATGCTGGGCGTGGGCGTGGTGTTCAGCACCGACCAGGGCCTGTCCACGCGCGTGGAGTACCGCGGCGTGACCGACGGCGACAGCGGCAGCGACCAGACCTGGATGTTCAACGTCGAGAAGAAGTACTGACGCTTTGAGCCCCTCTCCCCCCCGGGAGAGGGGTTGGGGAGAGGGTCCGGCGCGCAGCGACGCGCGATGTTTGGGTGCACGAGGCTGCGCCCGTACCCTCATCCGGCCCTTCGGGCCACCTTCTCCCGAGGGGAGAAGGGAGCGGCTAGCCCCTCTCCCCCGGGAGAGGGGTTGGGGTGAGGGTCCGCGCGCAGGGACCCGCGATGTTTGGGCACGCGAGGCTGGCGCCCGTACCCTCATCCGGCCCTTCGGGCCACCTTCTCCCGAGGGGAGAAGGGAGCGGCTAGCCCCTCTCCCCCGGGAGAGGGGTTGGGGTGAGGGTCCGGCGCGAAGCGACCCGCGATGTTTGGGTGCACAAGGCTGTGCCCGAAAGCGCCGCCTGCCCGCATCCGGCACAATGCCCGGCACATGCCTGCCCCGTCCGCGCCCGATTTCCGGCTATATCCCTCCAACGCGCTGGATACCCTGGCCGCCCTGCTTGCCGAAGAACTGCGCCGGCCGTCGCCGGGGCAGCCCTTGCTGGCGCCGGAGGTGGTGCTGATCCCGCAGGTGGCGATGCGGCGCTGGCTGCAATCGACCCTGGCCACGGTGCACGGGGTGGCGGCGAACCTGGAATTCCTGACTCCCGGCGAATTCGTCGCGCGCGCGCTGGAGCGCAATCTCGGTGCCGCGGCCGACGACCTGGACATGGCGACCATGCACTGGCGCCTGTACGCGGCACTGCAGGGCGACCTGGGCAGCGATGCGGCGCTGGCGCCGCTGGCCGGCTATCTGGCCGATGGCGATGCGCTCAAGCCGTGGAGCCTGGCCGGCGAGCTGAGCAACGTGTTCGAGAAGTACCAGGCCTGGCGTCGCGACTGGCTGCTGCGCTGGGAAGGCGGCGCCGACCCGGACGATCCGCAGGCGCGGCTGTGGCGGCGCATCGCCACGGGCCGCGCCTACCGCGCACGCCGCATCGGCCAGTACCTGGACCGCTACGCGCGCCCGGACGGGCCGTTACCGCAGGGCCTGCCGCGGCGCTTGTTCGCCTTCGCCGTGCTCAACATCTCTCCGGATGTGCTGCGCGTGCTGGCCACGCAGGCGCGCGCCGGCACGCTGCACTTTTACCTGCCGACGCCGGCGCAGGGCTACTGGGGCGATCTGCAGACGCTGTGGCAGCGCCGCCGCGAGGGCGGGGCGGTGGACCTGTTCGCCGACCACGTGCAGGAGAACCCATTGCTGCAGGCCTGGGGCGCGGCCGGGCGCGACTTCATGGCGCTGATCGGCGACTACGAGGTGGTGCATCCGCTGGCCGAGATCGCGGTCTATGCCGATCCGCTGGAGTCGGGCCGGCGCACGCTGGCCGAGGGCGGCCTCGGCGACAGCCTGCTGCGGCGCATGCAGAGCGATCTGTTCCATCGCCGTGCGCCAGCGCGGCCGGCGCCGCTGGCCGCGGTGGACCCGCACGATCCCAGCCTGCAGGTGCATGCCTGCCACACCCGCCTGCGCGAACTGCAGGTGTTGCACGACCAATTGCGCGCGCTGCTGGACGACCCGCGCTTCGATCCGCCGTTGCAGCCGCGCGAGATCGCGGTACTGTCGCCGGACATCGATCCCTACGTGCCGTATCTGGACGCGGTGTTCGGCGGCCACGCCGGCGACGATGCCTTGCCCTATGCGCTGGCCGACGCCAGCCCGCTGGCCAGCGAGCCCCTGGCCGAAGTGTTCCTGGCGCTGCTCGGCCTGCCGATCGCACGCTTCGGCCTGCACGAGATCCTGGACCTGCTCGCCAGCGCGCCGATCGCCGAGGCCGCGGGCCTCGACGAGGCCGGGCTGGAACGTCTGCGCGCCTGGCTGCACGCCGCCGGCGCGCGCTGGGGCCTGGACGCAGCGCACCGGCAGCGCCACCAGGCGCCGGCCGACGACGCCTATACCTGGCGCTTCGCCCTGGACCGGCTGTTGCTCGGTCACGCCAGCGGCGCCGAGGACGACATCGACGGTGTGGCGCCGTGGCCGCAACTGGAAGGCAGCGCGCTGGCGGCGCTGGACACGCTGCTGCGCCTGCTGCGCGTGCTCGATCGCCACCAGGCCGCGCTGGCCGAGCCGATGCCGCCGGCGCAGTGGCGCGAAGTGCTGCTGGGCCTGCTCGAGGCGCTGCTGCCGCAGAGTCCGTCGGCACCGCGCCAGCAGCGCGCGCTGGAGCGGCTACGCGCGCTGATCGACCAGTTCGCGCGCGACGCTGCTCGCGCCGACTACACCGAGGCGGTACCGGCCGAGGTGGTGCGTGCGCACTTTGCTGCGGTGCTGGGCGAATCGGACACGCGCGCGCCGCTGCTCACCGGCGGCATCAGCTTCGGCCGCATGGTGCCGATGCGGCTGCTGCCGTTCCGGGTCATCTGCCTGCTGGGCATGAACGATGGCGACTTCCCGCGCCGCGATCCGGCCGCCGGGCTCAACCGCCTCACCGCCGAACTGGGCACCACGCGACGCCGCCACGGCGATCGTTCGACGCGCGAGGACGACCGCTTCCTGTTCCTGCAGCTGTTCGCCTCGGCGCAGGAGGTGTTCTACCTGAGCTACCTGGGCGCCGACGCGCGCGACGGCAGCGTGCGCGAACCCTCGCCGCTGGTCGGCGAGCTGCTGGCCTGCGCCGCCCAGTACCACGCCGATCCGGCCGCCGCCGCGGCACTGGTGGTGCGGCATCCGCTGCAGCCGTTCGCCGCCGCCGCGTTCGGCGCCACCGGTGCCGAGGAGGCCGACCCCCGCCGTTTCAGCTACCGACGGCAGTGGCGGCCGGCGGTGGACAGCCTGGTCGGCCAGCGCCAGCCGCTGGCGCCATGGATCGACGCGCTGCCAGCCGCGGCCGACGACGCGCTGCCGGCGCAGCTGTCGATCGACGATCTGCGCCGGCTGCTGGTCGATCCGGCCGGGCAGTTCCTGCGCCAGCGCCTGGGCCTGCGCCTGCCCGATCCGGCGCAGGCCGACAGCGATCTGGAACCGCTGCTGGCGCCCAGCCGCGGCCTCGATCAGTACGGCCTGCAGCAGCAGGTGTTCGAGGCGGTGCTGCGCGAGGACACCGAGGCCCTGTACGAACGCCTGCGCGCCCGCGCGCTGCTGCCATCCGGGCCGCTGGGCCGGCGCCAGCTCGACGAGCGCGTGCGCCAGTTGCGCCCGTACGCCGAGGCGTTCCGGCAGTGGCGCGGTGGCGACGCCGCGCCACTGGCGCCGCGGCTGCAGGTGGACCTCGACGGCACCGCGCTGCATGGCCGCCTGCCGGGTTGGTACGCGCCCGGCGTGGCACGCGTGCAGGTGGGCGCCTTGAGCGGGCGCAGCGCGATCCGCCACGGGCTGGAATGGCTGCTGCTGCGCGCCGCCGGCGAACGCGCGCCCTACGTGCGTTTCTTCGACCACGACGACAGCCTCGGCCCGCATCCGATGGACCGCGAGCCGCTGCCCGCCGCCCAGGCGCAGCAGGCGCTGGGCGAACTGCTGCAGCTGTACCGGCATGGCCGGCAGGCGCCGTTGGCGTTCGCGCCGTACAGCAGCTGGAAGTACTACCAGGCCGCGCGCGCCGGCGATCTCGACAAGGCAATCAAGGACGCTGCCGCGCAATGGCAGGCCAGCTTCGGCTGGAGCGAGGCGGACAGCCCGGAACTGCGCCTGGTCAGCCGCGGCCGCGACCCGTTCGCCGATGCGCAGCGCTTCGCCGAGTTCGCCGCCACCAGCCAGCGCGTGTTCGGCCTGCTCGAACAGGGCGACGCCGGCCCCGCACTCGATCCCCAGCGGCTGAGCGAGAGCTGGCAGCGCTGGCGCGGCACCCAGGAAGACGCCGAATGAACGCCGCACCCGACCGCGACCCCTACCTGCAGCTGCCGCTGCACGGCGTGCGCCTGATCGAGGCCAGCGCCGGCACCGGCAAGACCTTCACCCTGGCCACCTTGTTCACCCGCCTGGTGGTCGAGCGCGGCTTGCGTCTGGGCCAGATCCTCGCCGTCACCTTCACCGAGGCCGCCACCCAGGAACTGCGCCGCCGCATCCGCGAGCGCCTGGCGTTGGCGGCCAGCCTGGTCCCCGATCCAGACCGCGTAGGAGCGGCTTTAGCCGCGACCGACCTCGCGACCGACCCATCGCAGCCAACCCCACAACAAGACCTGCCCGACGTCGCCCTCACCCGCGCCATCCTCGCCGCGCACCTGGCCGCCAGCACCGAAACCCCAGCGGCCCTGCGCCGCCGCCTGCAGCAGGCCGCCGAGGACATCGACCTCGCCGCCATCTTCACCATCCACGGCTTCTGCGCGCGCGTGCTGCGCGAGCACGCGCTGGAAAGCGGCCAGGCCTTCGCCGCACCGCAACTGCTCACCGACGACCGCGAACTGCTGCGCGACGTCGCCGCCGACCTGTGGCGGCAACGCGCCGCCGATCCGGCGATGGCCGAGGACCTGGTGGCACTGTGGCCGGGCGGTCCGGACGGCATGGCGATCGATCTGCGCGAACTGGTGCGGCATCCGACGCTGTTGCCGGCCGCGCCGGTCTTTTCCGCCGAGGACGGCGCCGTGTTGCAGCAGGCCGCGCAGCGCGCCGGCGTGGCGCTGGCCGAGGCGTTCCGCACGCACGGCACCGCCTGTTTCGAGGCGATCGCCGCGGCGATGGATGCCGGCGTGCTGAGCAAGGTCAGCTACAAGCCCGACTGGCTGACCGCGCTGTGGCACTGGCTGGACGCCTTCGCCGCGGCACCGACCGCGGACGCGCCGCCGCATCCGAAGCTGATCAAGCTCACCGCCGCCGAACTGACCGCCGGCACCAACAAGAAGCACGCCGAGCGCACCCCGGCCTCGCCGCTGGGCCACGCCATCGACGGTTACCTGGCCGCATTGGCGCAGCTGGCGCAGTGGCGCACGCAACGCCGCATCTGCCTGCTGCACGCGTTGCGCGCCGACGCGGCGGAGCGGCTGGCCCATCTCAAGCGGCAGCGCCGCGTGCAGACCTACGACGACCTGGTCGAGGGCGTGGCGCGCGCGCTGGAAGGCCCGCACGGCGCCGCCCTGGCGCAGCGGCTGCGCGCGCAGTACGCGGTGGCCCTGGTCGACGAATTCCAGGACACCGACGACCGTCAGTGGACGATCTTCCGCAAGGTGTTCGCCCCGGACACGGCCAATCCCGCTGCGGCGCAGGACGACGCAGCGATCGCGCCCTCGCTGCCCGCGCCGGACGACACGCTGCCGCCGCTGCTCGCCCTGATCGGCGATCCCAAGCAGGCTATCTACGGCTTCCGCGGCGGCGACGTGCGCACCTACCTGGCCGCCGCCACGGATGCCGAACGCGCGCCGCCGCTGGCGCACAACTTCCGCTCGCGCCCGGCGCTGCTGGCGGCGATCGACGCGCTGTACGCGCAGGCCGGCTACGCCGATGCGTTCCTCACCGACGGCATCGCCTTCCACCCGGTGCAGCCGGGCAGCAAGCGCGTCGATGCCGACCTGCAACGCGGCAGCGTGCCGGCCCCGGCGCTGACCGTGTGGCGCGCACCGGAACCGCCGCCGCCACCGGCCACCGCCAAGGCGCCGGGCAAGCCCAAGCCGTGGAGCGCCGGTCGCGCCCGCGAGTTGTGCACCGCCGCCTGCGTGGCGGCGATCCGCGGCTGGCTGGCCGATGCGCGCGACGGCCGCGCGAGCTTGCTCGGCCGCCCCGTGCAGGCCGGCGACATCGCCGTGCTGGTGCGCAGTCACGGCGAGGCCACGCGCATCCAGCAGGCGCTTGCCGCCGCCGGCATTCCCGCGGTCGCCGCCGGCCGTCGCAGCCTGTTCGCCACCGACGAGGCGCTGGAACTGCTGGCGCTGTTGCAAGCGCTGCTCGACCCCGGCGACGACGGCCGTTTGCGCGCCGCACTGGCCACCGTGCTGATCGGCGAGGACGCCGCGGCCATCGCCGCGCTCGACCACGATGGCGAGCGCCACCGCCGCTGGCAGCAACAGGCGCTGGACTGGCGCGAGCGCTGGCAGCGCGGCGGACCGCTCGCCCTGATCGGCGACCTCGGCGCCGCACACGGGCAGCGCCTGCTGGCATTGGTCGATGGCGAGCGCCGCCTCACCAACTACCTGCAGCTTGCCGAACTGCTGCAGGAAGCCGACACCCGCGCGCTCGGCCCGCATGGCCTGGTCGACTGGCTGGCGCGGCGCATCGCCAATGCCGACGACAGCGACGAAGCGCAGCAACTGCGGCTGGAGTCGGACGCACGCCGCGTGCAGATCGTCACCCTGCACAAGAGCAAGGGCCTGGAGTATCCGCTGGTGTTCCTGCCGTACGCCGGCATCGGCCGCAGCGAGCGCAGCCCCGGGCGCCACTGCGTGGTGCCGGCGCCGCAGGGTGGGCGCCAGTTGCAGTGGAACACCAGCCGCAGCGGCGGCGAGTCCGACCCGGCCTGGGACACCGCTGAGGCCGCGTGGAAACAAGAGCAGCGCGCCGAGGACGCGCGCCTGCTCTACGTCGGCCTGACCCGCGCCGAACACGCACTGTGGACCGCCACCGGCGCCTTCCCGCAGCACGAGCGCACCGCGTTGGCACCGATGCTGCGCGATCTCGATGCCTTGCAGGCCGCCGCTGCTCCCGGCGCCATCGCCATCGACAGCACCCCGCCGCCGGCGCAGTTGCCGCGCCTGCCGCCCGAGCCGGCGCCGCCGGTGCCGCCGGCGCGCGTGCCGCAGCGGCGCGTGCTGCCGGAGTGGTGGGTGTACAGCTTCACCCAGCTCGCCAATGCCGATGCCGGCAGCGACCCGATGGCCAGCGCCACCGTGCCCAGCAGCGGCGGCAGCGACGAACCCGCCGCCAGCGAGCCGGTCAGCGCCGCGGTGGAAGTGGACATGGTCGACCGTCGCTTCGTCGGCAACCGCTTCGGCGTGGCCCTGCACGACGTGTTCGAGCGCTGCGACTTCGCCGCCTGGCGCGACTGGCACCCGGGCCAGCCGGCGCCAGCGGGGCAGGCCACCGCCATCGTCGAAGCGCTGCGACGCGGCGGCTATGCCGAGGACGAACTGGAAGACGGCACCGCCATGCTCACCGCCCTGGTCGGCAACACCCTCACCGTCGCCCTGCCCGAAGGCACCTGCCTGGCTGCGGTGCCGGAGGAGCAGCGGCGCAACGAAATGGAATTCCACTTCGCCATGCGCCCGACGCGTGTGGACGCGCTGCTGGCGCTGCTGCACCGCTTCGGCGTGGCCGGCGAGCGCCAGGCGTTCGGCGCGCGGCAGCGCCTGGAGGGACTGATGACCGGCCTGATCGACCTCACCTACCAGCACGACGGCCGCTGGTACGTGCTCGACTACAAGTCCAACCGCCTGCCGGGCTACGACCCCGACGCCCTGGCGCGGGCGATGGCGCACAGCGAATACACCTTGCAGGCGCTGATCTACACCGTGGCGCTGCACCGCTGGCTGCGCTTCCGCCTGGGCGGTGCCTACGACTACGCCCGCGACTTCGGCGGCGTGCGCTACCTGTTCTGCCGCGGCCTGGACGCCGCCCGCGACCCGTCGCCAGGCGTGCACGCCTGGCGCTTCGACCCGGACCTGATCGAAGGCGTCGACACCCTCTTCGCCGGCGCTCCGCTTGAGCCCCTCTCCCCTCGGGAGAGGGGTTGGGGTGAGGGTACGTCCGCCCACGGAGTCCCCACGCCGTGAGCCAATCCAACCTCCTCGCCACCCTCTACCGCAGCGGCACCCTGCGCACGCTGGACCACGCCTTCGCGCACAGCCTGGCCCGCCTCGATCCGAACACCCCCGACCTGGTCCTGGCCGGCGCCGCCCTGGCCTCGCTGGCAGTGGCCAGCGGCCACGCCGGCCTCGACCCGGCACGCGCCAGCCTCCTGCTCGACAGCCGCGACGGCGCCGCCCCCGCGCTTCCCACCGCAGACGACTGGACCCGCGCGCTGGCCGCCTCGCGCTGGGTCGCACAACCCGCTGCCGAAGACCCGGCCAGCCCCGACTGCCCACTCGTACTCGAACACGGCCTGCTCTACCTGCGCCGCTACCGCGAATACGAGCGACGCCTGGCCCTGGGCCTGCGCCGCCTCGCCGCACAGCCGCTGCCGCACAACGACCTCGCCGCGCTCGCGCCCCTGTTCGCCCAGCTCTTCCCTCTCCCCACGGGAGAGGGTGCCCGCAGGGCGGGTGAGGGTACGGCCGCCGCCTACCCATCCGACCGCCAAGCCCAAGCCGCAGCCTTGGCCCTGCGCCGCGCCCTGCTGCTGGTCACCGGCGGCCCCGGCACCGGCAAGACCACCACCATCGCCCGCCTGCTGCTGCTGCGCCTCGCCCAGGCCCGCGCCGCCGGCCTGCCGCCGCCGCGCATCGCCCTGGCTGCGCCCACCGGCCGCGCCGCCGAGCGCATGGCCGAGAGCCTGCGCGCCGCGGTGGCGCGCGCACTCGCCGACGGCGTCGACCCCACCCTGGCCGAGACGCTGCCGGCCGGCGCCAGCACCCTGCATCGCCTGCTCGGCGTCATCCCCGACCTGCCGCGCTTCCGCCACGACGCCGACAACCCGCTGCCGTTCGACCTGATCGTGATCGACGAAGCTTCGATGGTCGATCTGCCGCTGATGTGCAAGCTGGTCGACGCCGTGGCCGACGGCGCGCAGCTGATCCTGCTCGGCGACGCCGACCAGTTGCCCTCGGTCGAGGCCGGCGACGTGCTTGCCGCGATCCTGCAGGCCGCCGGCCCCGGCGACGCGCTACAGCCCGACGACGCCAAGGCGCTGCAGCCGCTGCTCGGCCACAGCGCGGTCGCGCACGACCACGGCGGCCTGGCCGGGCACCGCGTGCACCTGCTGCGCGGCTACCGCCAGGCCCAGGACTTCGCCCTGGCGCCGCTGGCCGACGCCGTGCGCAGCGGCGACGCCGACGGCGCCCTGCGCCTGCTGCGCGACGGCCAACTCGCCGGCGTGCGCTTCCACGATGGCGTCGACGACCCGCTCGCCGCCGGCGGCGACGCCCTGCTCGCGCACTGGCGCGCCCTCGGCGACGCCGAGGACCCGGCGAAAGCCTTGCGCGCCGCCGCGCGCCTGCGTCTGCTCACCGCCGTGCGCGCCGGCCCGCAGGGCGCGCGCGGACTCAACGCGCGCATCGAACAACTGCTGGCCGAGACCGCCAGCGGCGCACGCCGCCTCGGCGCCGCCGCGCCCTGGTTCCACGGGCGCCTGCTGCTGATCACCGAGAACAGCTACCGCCACGGCCTGTTCAACGGCGACGTCGGCATCTGCCTGAAGGACGCACAGGGCACCCTGGTCGCCTGGTTCGACGGCGCCGGCGACGGCCAAGTCCGCGGCTTCCACCCGGCCGCACTGCCCGCGCACGAAAGCGCCTTCGCCATGACCGTGCACAAGGCCCAGGGCAGCGAATTCGAGGAAGTCTGGCTGCAGTTGCCGGCCCGCGACGCCCGCGTGCTCAGCCGCGAACTGGTCTACACCGGCATCACCCGCGCCCGCCGCGCGCTGCACATCGCCGCCAGCGAAACGGTGCTGCGCGCCGCGCTCGCACGGCATGCGGCGCGGATCTCGGGGTTGGCGTGGCGGTTGGGTGGGGAGCAGCAGCCACAGTCGCAGCCGTTGCGGCCTGCAGCCGATATCCTTCCCGAACTACCCAGCACGCCGATCCAGGGCGCGCTGTTTTGACGAGCCGCGTCAGGAGCTGGCATGCGTAACGACGACAAGGACGCCCCCACCTCGGAATTGATCCTGTATCGCAGCGAGGATGCGCAGACGCGGATCCAGGTGCGGCTGGAAGGCGAGTCGGTGTGGTTGACGCAGGCGCAGATCGCGGAGCTGTATCAGACGACCCCGCAGAACGTCACCCAGCACCTCAGAACGATCTACGAGGAGGGCGAACTGCGTGAAGAGGCAACATGTAAGGATTACTTACAAGTTCGCCAGGAGGGGACGCGTGAGGTACGCCGGAACCTCAGGCACTACAACCTCGACGCCATCCTCGCCGTCGGCTACCGGGTCCGCTCCGCGCGCGGAACGCAGTTCCGCCAGTGGGCGACGGCGCGGCTGTCCGAGTACCTGGTCAAGGGCTTCGCGCTGGACGACGAACGGCTCAAGCGCGGGCCTGACGATGGCTATTTCGAAGAACTGCTGGGCCGCATCCGCGACATCCGCTCGTCGGAGAAGCTGTTCTGGCGCAAGGTGCTGGACATCTACGCCACCAGCGTGGATTACGACCCATCGGCCGAGGCCAGCCAGCGTTTCTTCGCCACCGTGCAGAACAAGATGCACTGGGCGGCCCATGGCCACACCGCCGCCGAACTGCTCATGGAGCGCGCCGACGCCAGCAAGCCGCACAGCGGCATGACCAACTGGGTGGGCGCCGCGCCGCGCGCGTCCGATGCGGTCGTCGCCAAGAGCTACTTGAATGCGGAGGAGCTGGAGGCACTGAACCGCATCGTCACCGCCTACCTGGAGTTCGCGGAACTGCAGGCCATGAACCGCAGGCCGATGACCATGGACGCTTGGATCGCCAAGCTGGACGATTTCCTGCGCCTGAGCGACCGCGAGGTGTTGACGCATGCCGGCCGCATCGGCCGCGAACAGGCGCTGGAATTTTCCAAGGCCGAGTTCGCCCGCTACAGGCAGCGCACGTTGGAAGAACCGTCGCCGGTAGAGCGCGATTTCGAAGAGGCAACGCGCAAGCTGAAAGCGCTCGAGAGCGAAAAACGCCGGTCCACGCGGACCAAGCGTCCCACTGGCGAGTAAGCGAAGCGGCGTCCCGGGAACCGGCGAACTGCCGGCACCCATGCCCCGCCCGCAGCAACCTTCCGATGCGGGCAGGCCAGGCGAGCCCGGGGTCCGGGCTCGACGTCGCGCGACTACTTGGCCGGAACCCGCTGGTACTCGTCGCTGCCGGTGTTGAGGTGCCCATCGGCCTCGTCGATGGCGAAGTTCACCGTCTCGCCGTCGCTGGTCACCTGCAGCACGCCGTCCTTGTAGATGGCCGGGTAGCTCTCGGTCTTGGGCTTGCGGGTGAAGAAGCGCGGGGTGGTGTTGCGCACCATGAACGACTCCCCATTGCGCTCGATGTCGATCGTGTCGTCCTTCGACTCCACGTTGACCCAGTGGCCGACGAACTTCTCGCCCTCCACGCGGGCGCAGCCGGTCACCAGCATCGCCGCGGCCAGCGCCGCTCCCATCCACTTCGTCATGTCCCCGCCTCCGGTGTTGGAATCGGGGCGAGGATGCGATGGGTTGGATGTATGGGAGGTCAAGAATGGGGAGGAGTTCCCCATCGTGCGCAGGCTCGCCCCAATCCGCCGCCGCGTCGCGTTATTGGCGTGCTTCCAACACTTGAGCAGAGGGGCCTTGCGCAACGCCGTAACGGATTGCGTCGTATGACGGGCGCCGTTATGGTCGCTGGATGAGGTCGCCATCGCCGACCCACCAATTCAGGCATCCTGTCATGGCCTCCTTGCCCAACATCCATCCTGGCGACGTGCTGCGCGACGAGTTCCTCGTCCCGCTGGGCATTAGTCAGAACGCACTTGCCCGCGTCACCGGCGTGCCGCCGCGCCGGATCAACGAAATCGTGCTGGGCAAGCGCGGCATCACCGCCGACACCGCCGTGCGCCTGGCTGCGGCGTTGGGCACGACCGAACGCTTTTGGCTGAGTCTGCAGGCGGACTACGAACTGGAAGAGGCGCGTCGCTTGCTTGGTGACTTTCCGGAGCGGATCAAGCGGCTGGTACCAACGGGTTTTTCCGTTACCAACGTGGAGTCTGTCACCCTGGCGCGCGCCAATCTCTCCGAACTGGCCGACCAGGCGAAGGCCGGCGCCGAGAAGATCATCACCAAGAACGGCGAGAGCTACGTCGCGCTGATCGACGCCGACCGGCTGGACTACTACCACCGGCTCGAGCGCGAGCGCATCCATCTGCTGTTGCTCGACGATGCGAAGCGCAGCTTGGCCGACGTCGCCGCCTGCCGCACGGTCGATGCCGATGGCGCAATCGATCAACTGCAGCAGCGGCGCGCGGCGATCAAGACACCCGATGGGGTTAGCCCAGGCAAGCGCGCGACCAAGAAGTTGGGTTGACCATTGCATCGCGTCGAACTGACGGAGAGCTTCATCGCGTGCCTCGACGCGATCGAAGCGTTTCTGCTGGACGCTGATGCTGCTGCGGCCTTCGATGACCTGCTCGCCGAATCGCGGGCGGCCGTGATCCCGAACCTGCGGCGTTTCCCGCGCATCGGCCGGCCCTACCTGGACACTCCGCCGCAATCAGCCGAGGCGCTGGCGCAACTGGCCGCATTGCCGGCGGGAGCGCCGGATGCGTTGAGCATCCACCAGCACGGCGACTACGTGATGCTGTACACGGTGACGGAGGCATCCACCACCGTGTATCTGCTCTCCATCCGCCACGACCGGCAGCTTTCGTTCGATTTCGCTGGGCTGTGGAGCCGAGGGTGAAGATGCAATTATTGAACTCCCACCCCGATTTCCGAACACGTCCTCAACCAGATAGTTGCCCCTTCAGAAAACGTGGGGATACCTCAGGCTCTGATCCCTGTTAAAATAAGTTAATTATTTTATCTCTCAGTTCATCAAATTCATTTGAGAAATGATGAGAAATTACGCTGCAAATTCTATCCATGCACTGATCCTTAGGCAATCCTACGTGCGTGGATATTTCATAAAATTCTTTATGCTTTCCAGCTTGTAGCGCATATTCCATGATTTCAGGTATTTCTCCCTCTTCAGTGTTCAGCGCGATGGCGACTGCGGCTGGAATATCTTTACACTTTTGAATCATCCATGACTCTGGCCATATAGCCCCGGGCAAGTAAGATATATGTTCGCCGAACCATTTAGAGATGGTCTGAATTTTAGTTTCAGCCATCTTGGCGGCGTGATTTAAATTGTCCTTCTCTTTCATGCGTTGATCGCCATCAAATATTGCAATTACCGGCGTGGCTTCCTTTCTTAGATATGATGCCGCGAGTTGGCGCGAAAGGGCTGAGGCGGAACCTATTACACAGATCTCAATTCGTGATCGTATGTTGGCAGGTAGGATTGCTTGTACTATTGATCGTGCAATTTCATCTTCCGCAAAAATGATGGCGCCAGGGGGCGTTTTGTTCCCCATTTTGGAGAACGCAAATTCGGCCGACATTCCTGACGTAACCTTGGTTTTTCCGGAGACTGATTCAACAAAAAATCGTGCGTCGTCCGGCAACGATTCAAATATCTCTTTGGAATGAGTTGTGCATAACACCTGTGTCTTTGTTTCTTTGCACACTTCTTTGAGCTTATTCATAAAAAGTTTTTGGGCACGAGCGTGTAGTCCAAGTTCTATTTCATCCATTACTAAAAGCGCGCCTTCTCCTGCCGAGTACATGTTTGAAAATATTTCGAAAAGCGCATTCTCACCAGCTCCCATGTTGAAGCCAGAATAAGTAACGCCGTTGCATTGAACAATTGGGAGGCTATATTTCGTATGTTCCAAATACCTGAACTGATCATAATTTTTTCCAAGGACATAGCCTACCGCATCTTTGACTTTAGATTCCCACCCTTTTTGAGGAACGTCTTTGAATGACCTTGAATATGATCTGGATTGACTGCGCTCGCTATGAGGGACTATTCTTTCAATTCCAAGAAAAACGACGTTTCTAAATACCCTGTCGGAATAATTATTCCATTTTCCACCTTTGGCTTTCCATCTTTTCTGCCAAGCTAAGCCTTTACCCTCTGGAAGATGAGGTGTGGGCTTCCACTTGTCATAAGCTATCTGATATCGGATGTCTACGCCTTGTGGAGCAATTTCATTTACATGTTGAACAAAAAAATCAGAAAAAGTGTAATAGGTTGTTTTCCGACGAGGCGGCTTAAAGCCTTTGCTGCGGTTATGATATGCGCAACACGCCATTGCTAGGATTGTTGACTTCCCTGCACCATTCACTCCGGCGATTGCTGTTATGGGGTAATCAAAGTTAAGGTCTAACGAGCTTATTCCGCGAAGTTTTCCTGCTTGCAGGTATATTTTTCGTAGAAGTGCCTTGCTGAGATCATTTGCAAACCATGACCTAAGTTCTTTGTCTGTTTGGCTTT
Source organism: uncultured Xanthomonas sp. (assembly GCF_964278005.1). Taxonomy (NCBI): domain Bacteria; kingdom Pseudomonadati; phylum Pseudomonadota; class Gammaproteobacteria; order Lysobacterales; family Lysobacteraceae; genus Xanthomonas; species uncultured Xanthomonas sp. The sequence goes on along the minus strand of NZ_CAXYKF010000019.1, from coordinate 28,100 downwards.
CTCGATATTTCATTTATCACGCCATTGAAAATTATGTTTAAAAAGATTCGATAAAATTGTATTTTTGGAAGATTTCAAAAAGTAGATTTTACATTTAGCATGAAATCACTTTGCGAAAGTTTGTTGAATCCACTTTTGAATTCGCCCAAATTTTTGTTTTACAAAAGAGCGGTGGTCCAGTTTCATCTAAGCGGATCCTCTGCATTTTGGAAATTCATTACAATCAAGAAAGCCCTTGCCTGTACGCCTATTGATTCGACGTACCATTGCGCTTCCCCATCGGTGGCATACAGGCGCAGTTGGATTGGCGGTAACCCCCATCTTCACAAGATCGGGTTCTATCTGTGATTTGGCATAGCTTTGCGCAGCGCTAACGCGTTGCGTTGCCTGGATCATTCTCAGGAGATTCTCTGCGCCGATCAGTTCAAGAAGCTTTCCTTGTGCAAACTGGGTGGCATCTGATGTAAAGCTACCAACACAAACAATCTTCACCGCATCGGCCTGGTGATGTGCCAGCAATCCATACATCTCGCGCACGACGCAGACGCCGACCTGCTGCCGCTTCCATTGCTTGCATTGCACTATCGTGCGGCGGCCGTCCTTGCGCAGGATTAGGTCGATGCCGCCGTCGGCGCCGCCGAGGCCGGTTTCTTCTACCGCGTAGCCCTGGCGGTGGAAGGCTTCGCCGACCAGGAGTTCGAACTGGTGCCAGCCGCCGGCGGCCAGACTTTCCAGGGTCGTGCGGGTGTCCAGCAGGCGGCGGCGGTGCCGCGCCTTGAGGAATGAGGCGAGCGCTGCGATCCAGCAGAGCAGCAGCAGGATCCACGCCAGGGGCGCGAATGCGCCTTGCGCTTGCTGGGCGATGGCCTGCGACAGCGCGCCGTCGTGGCGGGAGAACCACCAGGGGATGCCGTCGCGCACGGCGAGGAAGCCGGCGATGCCGGCCATGATTCCCACTGGCCACGGCAGTGCCGCCAGCGCGTCGAATCCGGTTTTCCCCTGTCTGCGTCCCATGCGACCCCCGTCCCCGGATCGACCATAGACCTGTGTGCGGCAGATGTCTGTACTGTTAACTGTGTCGTCTACAAAACGAGACGCGATTTGCATTTAAGGCTGGGTGGCGGCGTCGCGATCGGTAGCCGGATCGCCTGTGCCGATCGGCGAAGCGACGTGTGCGGCAGTGTTCTCGGACGCGCCTGTCCGCCGCCCGTCGCCGCCTTCCGTGGCGCCGAGACGTCCATGTTAGTGTCGCGCTGCCGATGGTCCGGCGCAGCGTTGGGGCAGGGAATGAATAGCGAGCCGACGCGCCGCCAACTGGCGCCACCACGCACCACGCCGGTCGTGCGTTTGGCGTGGTGGCTGCTCTGGCTGGCCCTTGCCCTGAGCGCCACCGAGTTCGTGCATTCGGTCTATCTGAAGTACGCCTCGCTGCAGTCGCCGGCCTATGCGATGTTCCTGACCCGGCGCGGCTGGCTGTGGTGCCATTTCGGTGGCGGGGCGGTCGGTCTGTTGCTGGGGGCGCTGCAGTTCGCGACGCAGCGGTGGCGGCGCTGGCCGCGGTTGCATCGTTGGGTGGGGCGGGCGTATTTCGCGGGGATGGTGGTGGCGATGGTCGGGGCGGTCGGGCTGATCGCGACCTCGCCGGCGCCGTTTGCGATCCGGGTGGCGTTCGCGGCGACGGCGCTGGCGTGGCTGGTGACCGGGTCGGTCGGACTGATGGCGATCTGGCGTGGGCAGGTGCTGCGTCATCAGCGCTGGATGGTGCGGGCCTATCTGGCGACGCTGGCGCCGGTGGTGTTCCGGATGTCGTTGCCGTCGGCGATCGGTCTGGGCATGACGCCGTCGCCGGGCTTGATCGCGCTGTTGCTGTGGGCCAGTTGGGTGGTGCCGCTGTCGGTGTATGGCGTGGGCCGCGCGCTCGCCGATGCGCGGGGCCGACGAAAGCAGGTGTCGATGTCGCCGCGTGGTGCCGATCTGGGCGCGGGATGATGTCAGGCGTTCGGGAATGTGTGGCGGCGTGCGAATGCCGCTGCGGCATCGCCACGCTGCTCTGCCGTCAGCCCGCTACCTGAGCCCGTTGTCGGCAACGTCCGCTTGCCCACGGTCGCGTCGCTGCGTACAACGCGCGGTCGTCCTCGTCGCCGATCGGCGACGGCCTCGCACAGCAGGCCGTGTCCGCACCGCACGGAAAAACGCTGCCACGCCTGCGCCCAGGCATGGCAGCCAGCGGGACGGACGATCGCAGGCGCCGGGGGAGGGAGTGCGCCTGCGTTGTCGTCCGCCGCGACCTCAGCGAAGTGTGTCGAACAGTTGCTGGCGTACGGCCACGGCGCAGGCGTCTTCGGTCGCCAGGTGCTCCAGCGCGCTGTTGTCGCTGGGCTTGCCGGTGCCCAGGTCGAGTACGGTCGCCTGGTGGCTGCCGCGGGCCTTGAACGCGGCGATGGCGGTGGTGGCGTTCTTCAGCGGCACGGTGGCGTCGTTGTCCGAGCCGCACAGCAGGGTCGGGGTGCGCGGCGCCCAGTCGAGCAGGTCGTTGCGCTCCAGGTCGCGCAGGAACGGGTCGTTGGCGTTGCTGGCGAAGTCCTTGTAGAAGCCCGGCTGGAAGTACTGGCGGATCTTGTCCACGCCCGGCAGGGTGTCGCCGAGCACCAGGTCGGTCAGGCTCTGGTTGCCGGGGAACAGCTTCTCCACTTTCTTCGCCCACGGATCCTGGAACACCTGCGATGGGTCGAGGTAGAGGTTCTTGTAGGTGTGCTGCATGCCGACGATGGCGTAGCTGGCCAGGACGATGCCGAAGGTGTTCTCGCCCACGGCGTTGCGGCCGCTCCAGCTGTCGCGGAAGGTCTGGCTGAGTGCGTACGGGCCGGAGATCGGCGCGCTGGCGACCAGGTTGAACTCGTTGGACAGGTGCGCTTCGATCTCGCGCTGGGTGGCCATGGCGGCATGCCCGCCCTGCGAGAAGCCGGTCAGCATGACCTTGCCCGACAGCGGGGTGTTGAGCCGTTGCAGCACCTGGCGCGCGGCGCGCATCGCATCGATGGTGGAACTGGCCTCGGACGCGGCGTGCAGGTAGGGGTGGAACGCGTAGGTGGACTGGCCGATGCCGAGGTAGTCGCTGCTCACCACCACATAGCCCTGGGTGGCGAGGTGGGTGACCATGGTGTCGTCGCCCTTGTCGTCGCGGATCTCCTTGGCCTGCTCGGCGCGGCGTTGCGACTCGGTGCCCTGGCTGTAGCTCACCAGCGGGAACGGACCGGGGCACTGGCTGCCGCCCGGCACCAGCAGCGCCGCCGACGCCGTGGTGGGTTCGCCATCGACGCCGATGGTGGCGTAGGTGAACTCGGCCACGCGCACGTCGCACTTGGCCTGGTCGGGGGATTGGTCGTTGGCCAGCAGGGTGGCGATTGCCTGGCGGGTGTAGCTGGTCAGGACATTGCTCTTGAGCACGGTGCCGCGCGCCGGTGACGCCGTGGCGGCGATGGGCAACAACGCGCCCGCGATGCCGATGAGGGAAAGTGCGCGCAGCGCCAGCCGATTCCGCTGTGTGGCCATGGAAACATCCTCGTGTCGAATCCCGGTCGCCCGGGGGGTGGGGGAGGGCGCAAACGCTACTATGTCGTCCGCATTATTTTTGCGACACGACGAGATAATATTTAGCTGCGGTATTGATTCGCATCGCGCCTGATGGAATTTCAGGACACATCGCGTCAGAAAATGCCGAAATCCATCGATGCTGCGGCGTGCGCTGCGCCACAGTGGCGACGAGGAAAGGATGAAAGATCCGCATGGTTTCGCGCGAATCCAGCCGAATTCCGCTGTTTCGGCTGGCTGCGTGCACGTCACAGGAATTTGTCTACGCTTCTGAAGCGGACTTTTCAGAAGTCAATAATCTTGATTTAAAGATAATCGGACGGTTGCGATGGATAATCGCGCCCGATGATCCGAATATTGTCCGCCGCCACGAAACGCGTGGGCGGCGTAAGGACAGAAGCAGGACATCATCGACGTCGTGCGCGTCACGGCGTGTCTTGTCTGTCGCCGCGCGCGGTCGCGATGGAACTCGCACCGCGGCGTAAAAAAGCCGGCGGACCTTGCGGGCCGCCGGCTGCGATCGATCTTGCCGACCCGTGCGCGGGCCAGCGGAACGGGGTCAGCGAACCTGGTACAGCACGGTGGCGCCGGGCTTGGGTTCGAACGCGGGGACGGTCTGCTGTTTCAGCGGCGTGCCCTTGGCATCCCACACCAGGGTGTCGGACGGGTATTCGTCCTTGCGGGTCATCGCGTCGATCTGCTTGACGATCACGCTGGAGCCGGCGGGAACCTCTGGGTTCCAGGCGAACACGCCGAGCCTGCCGTAGAACACCGCCGGGGCGGTGGCGTCCAGGCGACGGTCGGGGCACATCACCAGGCCGCGATCGAGCATCACCCGCAGCGCGCCCACCGGCACGGCCTTCACCGCCGGCGATGTGCGGTCGGTGCTATGGCCCGGGCAGACGTTGGCCGAGCGGGTCAGCATGTCCTCGACCACCTGTCGGTCGGACTGGGCCAGCGCGGGCAGGGCGACGGCGGCGAGGGCGAGTGTTGCGAGGGGGAATGTCCGGGGCATGTCGAGACTCCTTCAATGGAGGAAAGGCGCCGGGCCTGGCGATACCTACAAAGCGGGGCACAGGCGGCCGCGGCGGCGCGGGCAGACTCTAGCAACCGCGCCGGCAGCGAATGCAAAGCGGGCGTGATGGCGCCGGGTGGTGTTGCTGCAGGTGCGGGCGTTGCGGCGCCTTCGCTTCGCAGCGCATCGCCTGGTTCTGGGTTCACTCGTCGCGGCTGAAGCCGCTCCCACAAGGGCGCAACCCTGGTCGCCGGTGCGAGTGCCGACGGACGTGCTGAAGGTTGGTTACTCCTTGTTGGAGGGACTTCAGTCCCGACGGCAGTGCATTCACATGCGCCGATGGATTCACTCGTCGCGGCTGAAGCCGCTCCCACAAGGGCCCAACCCTGGTCGCCGGTGCGAGTGCCGATGACAGCGCTGCAGGCTGTCGCTCCTTGTGGGAGGGACTTCAGTCCCGACGGCAGTGCATTCGCATGCGCCGACGGGTTCACTCGTCGCGGCTGAAGCCGCTCCCACAAGGGGGGAACCCTGGTCGCCGGTGCGAGTGCCGACGGCAACGCTGAAGGTTGGTCGCTCGTTGTGGGAGGGACTTCAGTCCCGACTGCAGTGAGATCGGATGCGCCGACGGGTTCGCGCGTCGCGGTTGAAGCCGCTCCCACAAGGGCGGAACCCTGGTCGCCGGTGCGAATGCCGACGGACGTGCTGAAGGCTGGCCGCTCCTTGTGGGAGGGACTTCAGTCCCGACTGCAGCAAGGGTGGACGCACCGATCGCCCGCTCACAGCAACTCAGCGATACGGCCCCGGCCCGCGCCAGACCAGCTCGCCCTGGTGATAGACCTGCAGCATGGTGATGACCTGGCGGGCGTCGCCGATGCTCTTCAGCTCCGGCGAGTCCGGCGGCAGGGCGCGGCACTTGCCGGAGCCGCGGGTCAGGGCGATTTCCAGCGGGCAGACCATGCGGTATTCGGTGCCGGGCAGTAGGATGAACATCTCTTTCATGCCCTGCTGCTGCCAGGTGCGCAGCTGGCTCTCGCTGCCCAGGTCGTAATAGACCAGGTAGCCGCCGACCTCCAGGCTGGGCTGGGCCGCGTCCATGTCGTGGCGGTTGCCGCGGCTGCCGGGGCCGGCGGCCAGACCGCTGTTGTCCGGGGCGGTGTCGGTGTCGAGCGCGCCGGGCGGGCGCCCGGTCCAGGTCTGCGGACGGCGCTCGGTCGGCGGCGGCGGATTGCTGTCGGCGGTCTGCGCCGGACTCGGCGCCGGGGCGTCCGCGGGCGGGGTGGGCGCCGGCGGTGCCGGACGCGGCTGCGGCGCCGGGGCGGGCGCGGGCGCGGGCGTGTCCGCCGCTTTCGGCGTGTCGACGCGATCGGGCGGCGGCACCGGGTCGTCGGACTGCGCGACCAGGGTGGATTGCACGGTGGTGGTGGCACGCGTGCGCTTGGGTGCGGCGGACGCCGGCGGCGGGCTGGGCTTGGGCGGCAGCGGCTTCGCCGGCTTGTCGCTGTCGCCGAGGAAGTCCACGCGGATCCGGCTGCCGCCGGCCGCGCCCTGCGGCGTGGACATGGTGGGCTTGGCCGCATACAGCAGAGCAAGCGCCATCAGCACGTGCAGCAGCGCGCTGAGCAGCCAGGCGATCCAGCGCTGCCAGCGTTCGCTGCGTGTCTCGGCGGCGACGGGCGCGCGGTGCGACGCGCGGCTCATGCCGTCGCGGCGGCGTCGGGGAGGCCAGCCTTCATGCGGTTCCGGGGAGGGGGCGAACGTGGGAGGCCGCCATCGTACCGCCTGCGCCGGCAACGGCCATGGCAGCCGATGCGATGGCCGGCACCGGCCGACACCTGGCGTTCACGCGCTGGGCTGCCGGCCGATCATCGCCGCCGGCCGGCGGGACGAACCGAAGCGGCACGGCCGCCGCCGTGCGCGTGGATCAGACGTAGGCGCCGACCTTGAACACTTCCACCGCCTGGGTGAGCTGCGCCGACTGCTCCTCCAGCGAGCGCGCCGCGGTGCTGGCTTCTTCCACCAGCGCCACGTTCTGCTGGGTGGTCTCGTCCATGCGCGCGATGGTCTGGTTGACCTGGGCGATGCCGTTGGCCTGCTCGTGCGAGGCGGCGGAGATCTGGCCCATGAGGTCGGTGACGTGCTGCACGCTGGCCACCACCTGGTCCATGGTGGCGCCGGCCTGGTGTACCAGCGTGGCGCCGTGGGCCACGCGCTGCACCGAGTCGTCGATCAGGGTCTTGATCTCCTTGGCGGCGCCGGCCGAACGATGCGCGAGCGTGCCGACCTCCGCGGCCACCACCGCGAAGCCCTTGCCCTGTTCGCCGGCGCGTGCGGCTTCCACCGCGGCGTTGAGGGCGAGGATGTTGGTCTGGAAGGCGATGCCGTCGATCACCGCGATGATGTCGGCGATGCGCCTGGAGGCCGCCTGGATGCCATCCATGGTCGCCACCACCTGGCCCACCACGTCGCGGCCTTCGCTGGCCACGCCGGCCGCGCCCAGCGCCAGCTGGTTGGCGCGCTGGGCGTGCTCGGCGTTCTGCTTCACCGTGGAGGTCAGTTCCTCCATCGAGGCGGCGGTCTCTTCCAGGCTGGCCGCCTGCTGCTCGCTGCGCTTGGCCAGTTCCTGGTTGCCGCTGGCGATGTCCTCGGCGGCGAAGCCGATGCTGTTGGTGGTGCGCTGGATGTGCGCGACGATGTCGGTGAGGCGGTGCACGGTGCTGTTGGCGTCGTCGCGCATGGCGGCGAACACGCCGTGGAAGTTGCCGCTCATGCGCACGGTGAGGTCGCCGTCGGCGATGCAGCGCAGCAGCGCGGAGAACTTGGCCAGGTTGGCGTCGGCGGTGGCCATCATGGTGTCGAGGTTCTCGACCATGGTGCGGAAGGCGTGCTCGAACTTCTCCGGCTGGCCGCGGTGGGCGAAGTTGCCGGCGCAGGCGGCTTCGGCCAGGGTCTGGATCTGCACGTTGATCGCGTGCAGGTTCTGCTTGACCTGCTGCATCGCCGCGGTGATCGCGGCCTTCTCGCCGGGGTAGTGGGCGATGTCCTGGCTGAGGTCGCCGATGGCGTAGCGGCCCATCACCTCGGTGATGCGCAACTGGGTCTGCACGTGCGCATCCACCAGGGCATTGGTATCGGCGACCATGCGCCCGTACTCGCCGGGGAAGCGCTGCGCATCCATGCGATAGCTGATGGCGCCGGCATCGTGGCGCGCAGCCATCTCGCGCTGTGCGGAAATCACCTCGTGCAGGCGCCGCTGCATCTGCTGCATGGCGCGCAGCAACTGCCCGGCCTCGTCGCGGGTGGTGACGGTGTCCGGGCTGCTCAGGTCGCCGGCGCCGATGCGCTCGGCCAGGCCCAGCGCCTGCCGCAGCGGCCGCACCACGCGGCGGGTCAGCAGCAGGGCGATCAGCGTGCCCAGCAGCAGCGCCAGCACGGTGCAGCCGACCATCAGCAGGGCGAAGCCGCGCGCAGTGGCCATCGCTTCCTTGGCGGCCTGGCGGTTCTTGGCTTCCTGCAGGTCGATGAAGGCGTTGATGCTGGCCAGCCAGTCGACGAAGGCCGGGCGCGCCTGCTGCAGCAGCAGCGCCTGCGCCTGCACGGTGTCGCCGGCATCGCGCAGCCGCCGCACCTGCGTGATCAGCGGCATGGTGCGCGCTTCGATGCCCTGGATGCGCTGCAGGATGGTTTTCTCCTGGGCGTCGCTGGAGACGGCGAGCAGGGCATCGAGCGGCTGCGCGGCGCGCGCGTAGTCGCCGGCCAGCTTGTCGATGGTCTGCTCGGTCGCCTGGCGGCTGGCCGCATCGTCCAGCAGCACCACGTCGCGCAGGGCGATGGCACGGTCGTGCACGCTGCCGCGGAAGTTGATCGCGTAGCGCTGCTTGACGCTGTTGACTTCGTTGATCGCGGTGAGTCGCTGGTCGATGCTGTGCACGCGCTGGATGCCGACCACGGTGAGCAGGACCATCAGCACGATGATCGTGAGGAAGCCGAGCGCGAGGCGCTGGCCGATGCGCAGATTGGAAAGGGCGTGCATGGGATCGGGGGAATGGGGGGAAGGAAGAGGGATCGACGGTAGGTGACGGCGGACGGGCAGGCAGGTTGCCTGCGCCCGCGTGACGCGCGCATGGCGCGGGTCCCCCGGGCCGGCGCATGGATAGCGGCGGTGGCCTGTCGAACTGAAGGGAAGGGGCGAGGGCGTCCCCTGTGCCGTATCGGTAACGTGACGTTGTGCCGGTCTGCCGCGGCGGTGGCCGCCGGGCAGGTCAGGCAGCGCGTAGTGCCTGGCGAGCGACAAGACCAGGAGCGCGTCGCGCCGCCGCCGCGCGCGGGTGCAGCATGGCACCGCGCGTGGCCGGTGCTAAGGTCCGGGCATGACCGGCGCCGCCGACCCGATCCGCTTCCAGGCGACACTGCTGCGTCCAGCCACGCCGCCGGACGCGTCCTGGTGTTTCCTGCTGCTGCCTGCGGCGGCCAGCGCCGCGCTGCCCACGCGTGGCCTGGCCAGCGTGGAGGGCCGGTTCGCCGGGCATCCGTTTCAGGCCACGCTGCAACCCGATGGGCAAGGCGGCCACTGGCTGCAGGTCGAGGAGGCGTTGTGGGCGGCCGCGGCGGTCGAGGTCGGTACCACGGTGACCCTGGAGATCGCGCCGGCGGCGGTGGAACCGGAACCCGTGCTGCCCGACGACCTGGCGCGCGCGCTGGCCGCGCATCCGCCTGCGCGTGCGGCCTGGGACACGCTGACCACGGTGGCGCGGCGCGACTGGATCTTCTGGATCGGCGCGGGCAAGCAGGCGCAGACGCGGGTCAAGCGCATCGCCAGCACCTGCGACATGCTCGCCGCGGGCAAGCGGCGGGTCTGTTGCTTCGACCGCTCGGGCATGTACAGCAAGGCCTTCGCCGCGCCGCAGGCGCAATGAGGGCAGGGCGCGCACGCCCGGCGTGGCCGCCGTCGCGACAGGATCCTCGCAAGCGCCTGCCTATACTCCGTGACGTCCATCCATGAGGCCCACCGCATGAGTGCATCCACCTCTCCGTCCGCCGCCGCCGCACCGGGCAGCCTGCGCCGCTCGGTGTCCAACACGCTCAAGGGCTCGGCCGGCAACCTGGTGGAGTGGTACGACGTCTACGTCTACTCGGTGTTCGCCACCTACTTCGAATCGCAGTTCTTCTCCAAGGAGGACAAGAACGCCACGCTGTACGTGTGGGCGATCTTCGCTGTGACCTTCCTGATGCGTCCGATCGGCGCCTGGTACTTCGGCCGCTTCGCCGACCGCTACGGCCGCCGCCTGGCGCTGACGGTGTCGGTGTCGGTGATGGCGGCCTGTTCGTTCCTGATCGCGGTGACGCCCACCGTGGCCAGCATCGGCGGCGCCGCGGCGGTGGTGCTGCTGCTGGCGCGCCTGCTGCAGGGCTTCGCCACCGGCGGCGAGTACGGCACCAGCGCCACCTATATGTCCGAGGCGGCGATCCCGGGGCGGCGCGGCTTCCTGTCCTCGTTCCACTACGTCACCTTGGTCGGCGGCCACGTGCTGGCGCAGGCGGTGCTGTTCGGGATGCTGCATTTCTTCGACAAGGGCCAGATTTCCGAATGGGGCTGGCGCGTGGCCTTCGGCCTGGGCGGCATCGGCGCGCTGGTGGTGTTCTGGCTGCGGCGCACGATGGACGAATCGCTGACCTCCGAGTCCATCGCCGCGGCCAAGCAGGGCAAGGACAGGTCCTCCGGCTCGCTGCGCGAGCTGTTCGTGCACCAGTGGCGCCCGTTGCTGCTGTGCTTCCTGATCACCGCCGGCGGCACCGTGGCGTTCTACACCTACTCGGTGACCGGGCCGAAGATGATCCAGACCGCCTTCGCCGGCGACGACGTCATGGCCGGCACCATCATCAACCTGGCCGCGCTGATCGTGCTGATGCTGATGCAGCCGGTGGGCGGCTGGCTGTCGGACCTGATCGGGCGCAAGACCCTGCTGGTGTTCTTCGGCATCGGCGGCGTGCTCTACACCTGGTTCCTGGTGCTGGAGCTGCCCAGGCAGAGCGACTGGCTGAGCGCCTTCGCCATCCTCACCGCCGGCTTCGTCATCCTCACCGGCTACACCTCGATCAACGCGGTGGTGAAGGCCGAGCTGTTCCCCACCCATATCCGCGCGCTGGGCGTGGGCCTGGGCTATGCGCTGGCCAATTCGGCCTTCGGCGGCACCGCGCCGCTGCTGTACCAGGCCTCGCTGAAGACCGGCCACGTCACCACCTTCGTCTGGTATGCCACGGCGGTGATCGCGGTGTCGCTGGTGGTGTACATGTTCTTCCTGACCAACAAGGGGTCCAACTGGCTCGACCACGAGGGCGAGATGCACGCGCGCCGGCGCTGACCGGCGCGGCGCCGGCCCGGGCGATGCGCATGCCGCCCGGGCGCGGAGCAGGCGGACGCTGAACGGCGCACCCGGTATCGGCCGGGTCGCCCCGCCGCGCGGAGGCCGCGCATGCGGCGGCTGCCAGGCGACTCGGGTACCATGCAGCCCCCTTACGGGCGTTCCCCCCATGGCCGATTCCGACAACAGCTCCACTCCCCCGGTGACCCAGGCGCAGGCCGAAGACGCAGTGCGCACCCTGCTGCGCTGGGCCGGCGAAGACCCCACCCGCGAGGGCCTGCTGGACACCCCGCGGCGCGTGGCCGAGGCCTATGGCGACTGGTTCAGCGGCTACCGCGCCGACCCGCGCGAGTACCTGCTGCGCACCTTCGAGGAAGTGGCCGGCTACGACGAGCTGATCGTGCTGCGCGACATCGAGTACGAAAGCCACTGCGAACACCACATGGCGCCGATCATCGGCAAGGTCCACGTCGGCTACCTGCCGCGCGGCAAGGTGGTGGGCATCAGCAAGCTGGCGCGCGTGGTCGAGGCCTACGCGCGGCGCTTCCAGGTGCAGGAGAAGATGACCGCGCAGATCGCCCAGTGCATCCAGGACGTGCTGCAGCCGCTGGGCGTGGGCGTGGTGGTGGAAGGCGCGCACGAGTGCATGACCACCCGCGGCATCCACAAGCGCGGCGTCAGCATGGTCACCTCGAAGATGCTCGGCACCTTCCGCGAGGACGCGCGCACCCGCGCCGAGTTCCTGCGCTTCATCGAGCGCGTGCGCTGAGTCTGCGGATGCGGTGGCGGTCGGTTCCTGCATGAAGCCGCATGTCCGGATCGCCGGCTATCGCCAGTTGCGCGAAAAGCCGTTGTGGAAACTGCTCGCTGCCGACCATGCCCCCGAGCTGATCGGCCTGCTGCAGACCTTGCTTGGCGACGCCCAGCGGCGGCTGCCGGCCGATGTGCTGCACGAGCGCCTGCAGCGCCAGCTCGATGCGCTGAAGGACGACGAGCTGTCGCGCGAACTGCCGCGCACCGCGCAGGCCTACGTGGCGCACTGGCTGGCGCAGGGCTGGCTGGAGCGGCGCCTGCCCGAAGGCGACGCGCAGGAAGAATACGAACTGTCGCGGCAGGCGGCGCAGGCCATCCGCTTCATCGCCGGCGTGCGCGACAGTGCCAGCGTGGCCACCGAGAGCCGGCTGTCGCTGGTGATCCAGCAGCTGGTGCAACTGGCCGGGCAGACCGAGACCGATCCGGACGCGCGCCTGGCCGCGCTGCGCGCCGAGCGCGAGCGCCTGGACGCGGAGATCGAGCGCGTCGCCGCCGGCAAGCTGGCCGCGCTGGACGGCAAGCGCGCGCTCGAACGCACCCGCGACATCATCCGCCTGTCCGACGACCTGACCGAGGATTTCCGCCGGGTCCGCGACGATTTCGAGCGGCTCAACCGCGAGTTCCGCGAGCGCATCATCGACGACGAGGGCGCGCGCGGCGACGTGCTGGAGAAGCTGTTCGCCGGCATCGACGTGATCGGCGAGAGCGAGGCCGGGCGCAGTTTCCAGGCGTTCTGGAGTCTGCTCAACGATGCCGAGCAGAGCGTGCAGCTGGATGCGGCGCTGGAGGCGCTGCTGGCGCGCGGCTTCGCCCGCCGCCTGGACCGCCACGAACGCGCCTTCCTGCGCGGGCTCACCGGGACCCTGCTCGAACGCGGCGGCCAGGTGCACGAGGTGATGCAGCATTTCGCGCGCAGCCTGCGCGGCTTCGTGCAGAGCCGCGGCTACCTGGAACAGCGCCGGCTCAACCAGCTGCTGAAGCAGGCGCAGGGCGAGGCGCTGCAGTTGCGCGACCAGCTGCATGCCACCGCGGCCACCGGCTACGTGCTGCCGCTGAGCAGCGCGCGGCTGCGCTCGCCGTCGCAGTGGCGCCTGCACGACCCGCGCAGCCAGCTGGTGGACGGGCGGGTGCAGGCGGCCGAGGCGGCGACGATCTCGCTGGACAGCGTCGGCGACCTGGTGGCGCAGTCGGAGATCGACCTGCGCGGCCTGCGCAACGACCTGCACGACTTGCTCGGCCGGCAGCCGCAACTGAGCATCGGCGAGGCGCTGCGGCAGCGCCCGGCGGCGCAGGGCCTGGGCAGCGTGATCGGCTACCTGGCGCTGGGCACCCGCCATGGCGTGGTGGTCGACGGCGAATGGGAAGCGGTGCAATGGGAGGGCGGCGACGGCCAGGTCCGGCGCGCGCGCATCCCGCTGGTGTGGTTCACCAAGGAAAAACGCAATGAACTGGTCTGACGAATTCCACGGCCACGACGCCGATGCCGGCGATGTCGCCGCGGCCGCCGCCACGTCCGCTGCGGCCGATGGCGGCACCGCGCTGTTCGCCGGCGACAACGGCAGCCTGCCGCTGGAGGCGCGGCGCGCGCTGTGCCAGCTGCTGTCCGGCCCCAGCGTCGATGCCTACCGGCACGGCCCGCTGTGGCAGGCATTGCTGCGCCACGAGGCCGCGGTCCGCCGCGTGCTGAGCGAGCTGTTCCTGGAACTGGTGCTGGACCGCGATGGCGGTGTGGCGTTCGCGCGCCAGGCCGATACCGGCGAGCTGGAGACCCCGGCGTTGCTGCGCACCGCGCCGCTGACCTTCATCGAGTCGGTGCTGCTGCTGTTCCTGCGCCAGCAACTGGCCGAGGCCGACACCCGTGGCGAGCGCGCGGTGGTCGACGAGGCGCAGCTGCTGGAGGTGCTGTCGGTGTACGAGAAGAACGTGTCCACCGACCGCGCCGGCTTCGCCCGGCGGGTGCTGGCGGCGATCGCCAAGATGCGCGACAACCACCTGCTGTCCAAGCTGCGCGGCAGCGAGGACCGCTATGAAGTCTCGCCCGCGCTGAAGCTGCTGTTCTCGGCCGAGGACGTGCAGGCGCTGTCGGCGGCCTATCGCGGCCTGCGTGACGGCGTGGCCGAGGCGGCGCCGTGACCGGCCCGTGCCCGCACGTCGCGCACGCCTAGCGCCCGCTTTGCACCGTGCGCCGGCCGCCGTGGCGGCCGTCCCCGTTTTCCGATGAGTTCCCGATGACGTCCCTGTCCGAATCGTCCACCGTCCCCGTCGCCCCGTCCCTGTTCGCCGAAACCCTGGCCGAGCAGCGCGCGCAGCAGTACCGCATGCGCCGCCTGCAGGTGCACAACTGGGGCACATTCAACGGCCTGACCGACGTGCCGATCGCCGAGAAGGGCTTCCTGTTCGTCGGCCGCTCCGGTTCGGGCAAGTCGACCCTGCTCGATGCGATGTCGGCGCTGCTGACCCCGCCGAGCATCGTCGACTTCAACGCCGCCGCGCGCGAGGCCGAGCGCAGCGGCCGCGACCGCAGCCTGGTGTCCTACGTGCGCGGCGCCTGGGCCGACCAGCAAGACAGCGCCTCCGGCGAGATCGCCACCCAGTACCTGCGCAAGGGCGCGACCTGGTCGGCGCTGGCGCTGGAGTACCGCAACGCGCAGGGCCAGGCGGTGAGCCTGGTGCGGCTGTTCTGGATCGCCGGCAGCGGCACCGCCGCGGCCGACGTGCGCAAGCACTACATGGTGGTGCCGCGCGGCTTCGACGTGGCCGCCGAGCTGGACGGCTTCGACCTGGACCTGCGCCGGCTCAAGCTGCGCCTGGGCGAGGACGTGCACCACTTCGACAGCTTCGCCGGCTACGCCGAGCGTTTCCGCCACCTGCTCGGCATCGGCAACGAGATGGCGCTGCGGTTGCTGCACAAGACCCAGTCGGCGAAGAATCTGGGCGATCTCAACGCGTTCCTGCGCAGCTTCATGCTCGACGAGCCGCGCACCTTCGAGGCGGCCGACCGCCTGGTCGAGGACTTTGCCGAACTCGACGGCGCGCACCACGCGGTGGTGACCGCGCGGCGCCAGGTGGAAACCCTGACCCCGGCGCGCGACTACCACGCCGAACTGCTGGCGTTGCGCCACAGCGTCGGCGAGTTGCGCGAACTGCAGCTGGGCATCGACGGCTACCGCGAGCAGCGCCGCCTGGCCCTGCTCGATGCACGCCTGCTGGAACTGGACACCCAGGACCGCGGCCTGGCCGGCGAGGAAGGGCAGCGCCGCGAAGCGCTGGACAACCACGAGCAGACCCTGGCCGAGCTGGAGACCCAGCAGCGCGCGCAGGGCGGCGAACAGGTCGAGGCGCTGGAGCGCGAACGCGGCCGCGTCGAGCGCGAGCGCGACGAGCGCATGCGCCGCCGCAGCCAGGTCGAACAGGCCTGCCGCCAACTCGGCATGGGCCTGGCCGGCAGCGCCAGCGGCTTTGCCGAGCAGGTGGCGCAGGCGCGCGCGTTGCGCGACGGCGTCGCCGGCGAGGCCAGCAGCCTGGACGAGGCGATCGCCGAGCGCATGGCCGAGCGCCGCGAGGACGAACGCCGTTTCGCGGTCATCCGCACCGAGATCGAGGCGCTGCTGAAGGCGCCCTCGAGCATTCCCGCGCCGATGCAGGCGCTGCGCGCGCGGCTGTGCGCCGAGACCGGCCTGCCCGAAGCCGCCCTGCCGTTCGTCGGCGAGCTGGTGCAGGTGGAGGCCGACCAGGCTGCCTGGCGCGGCGCGATCGAGCGCGTGCTGCACGGCTTCGCGCAGTCGCTGCTGGTCGACGAACGCCACTACGCCAGCGTCGCCGACTGGGTCAACAAGACCCAGCTCGGCACCCGCCTGGTGTACTTCCGGGTGCGCCACAACGCGCCGCTGCAGCACCGCGAGCCCGACGCCAGGTCGCTGCTGCGCAAGCTGCAGCTGCGCGACCATGCCTATGCGCCGTGGCTGCGCCAGGAGCTGGCCCGGCGCTTCGACTACGCCTGCGTGGATACCGTGGCGCAGTTGCGCGACGCCGAGCGCGCGATCACCCGCGAAGGCCAGGTCAAGCATCCGGGCGACCGTTACGAGAAGGACGACCGCCACGCCGTCGGCGACCGCAAGCGCTGGCTGCTCGGCTACGACAACCGCGACAAGCTCAAGGTCTACGAGCGCGAGGGGCAGACCCTGGCGCAGCGCATCGCCGCCTGCGATGCCGACGTCGCCGCTCTGCGCAAGCAGCGCGAGCAGGACCAGGGCCGGCAACTGGCCGCGCACACCCTGGCCGAGCGCGAGTGGGACGAGATCGACGTCGCGCCCAAGCTGCAGCGCCTGAGCGACATCGCCGAGCAACTGCTGCAACTGCGCGAAGGCGACACCGCGCTGCGCGCGCTGGGCGAGCAGATCGCCACCGTCCGCGCGCGCCGCGACCAGGCCCGCCGCACCTACGAGGACGTGCGCCTGGAGCGCGCCCAGCTGAGCCGCGAGCGCGCCCGCCTGGAGGCGCAGCGCGAGACCTGCGCCGCGCGCGTGGCCACCGCGGTGATCGGCCCGGCGCAGGTGGCGGGGCTGGACGCCCGCCTGGCGGCGCTGCCGCCGCTGAGCCTGGACAACCTGGAAGCGCATCTGCGCAGCGTCGAGCGTGGCCTCGGCGAACAGCTGGCGCAGAGCCAGGCGCAGGACGCGCGGCTGAGCCAGCAGGTGCTGGACTGCTTCCGCCGCTACTGCCAGCAATGGCCGGAGGACAGCGGCGACTTCACCGTCAGCCTGGCCAGCGCCGACGACTTCCTGGCGCGCCTGCAGCGGCTGGAGAGCGACGGCCTGCCGCGCCACGAAGGCCGCTTCTTCGACCTGCTGCAGACCCAGAGCAAGAACAACCTGCTGGCCCTGCAGCGCTACACCGCCGAAGCGCACAAGGCGATCAAGCAGCGCATGGACGAGGTCAATGCCAGCCTGGAACAGGTGCCGTTCAACCGCGGCACCCTGCTGACCATCGAAGTCAGCGACCGGCGCCTGCTCGAGGTGCAGGAGTTCCAGCAGCAGTTGCGCGCCGTGCTCGGCCATCAGCAGACCGAAGATCGTGCGTTGGCCGAGGCGCAGTTCGCCATGCTGCGCGGGCTGGTGCAGCGGCTCGGTGCGCAGGAGCCGGAGCTGCGGCGCTGGCGCGAGCAGGTGCTGGACGTGCGCCAGCATGTGGAGTTCGTCGGCGTGGAACTGGATGCGGACAGCCGCGCGCAGGTGGAGATCTACCGCAGCGGCGCCGGCAAATCCGGCGGCCAGCGCCAGAAGCTGGCCACCACCTGCCTGGCCGCGGCGCTGCGCTACCAGCTCGGCGGCGAAGACGGCGAACTGCCGCGCTATGCCGCAGTGGTGCTGGACGAGGCCTTCGACAAGGCCGACAACGAGTTCACCGCGCTGGCGATGAACATCTTCGAGAACTTCGGTTTCCAGATGGTGGTGGCCACGCCGCTGAAGTCGGTGATGACGCTGGAGCCGTTCATCGGCGGCGCCTGCTTCGTCGAGATCAGCGGCCGCCACAACTCCGGCGTGCTGCTGATCGAATACGACGAGCAGGCGCACCGGTTGAAGCTGCCCGAGCGCAGCCGCAACGACGCGGCGACGCCTGCGGTGGAATCCGGCGTGGCGGTGGACCAGGCTGGCGCCGATCTGCCACCGCCGGCCGCGGACGCAGCGGCCACCATCGCCGAGCCCGGCGCAGCGACTGTGGCAGACACCGTTGCCACGCCGGCGCGTGCCTCCGCCAAGGCGCGCGATGGCCGCGGCAATGGCGCCAAGTCGACCCCGCGCAAGGCGTCGCCAGCGGCGCCGGGCAAACGCGCCGGCACGCGTGCCGCGCCGTCCTCGGCCAAGGCCACCTCGGCGAAGGCGCCACGCACGTCCACCGCGGCTGCGGCAGCTGCGTCCGCGGCAACGCGGCCAGCCGCGCGGTCGGCGTCGGCGAAGCCGGTGAAAGCAGGCACAGGCAGCAAACCTGCGAAGCCGGCCAAGGCGGCAGCAGTCAAGACGCCGCCTGCGAGCGGCAAGCGCCGCGGCCACTGAGCGGCGCTTGCGTACGTGCCGATCGGGCGCGCGCGCGGCAACATCGGTGCGAGGGGAGACACGCGGCAACCACACGGTGCCGCGCACTGCACTCAGTGCAGCAGATCCCAGCCCATCTTGCCGATCAGCACCACCACCAGCACCAGGAACAACTGCCGGATCAACGGCGTGCCGCCGCGCAGCGCCAGCCGGGTGCCGGTCACCGCGCCGGCCACGTTGGCCACGGCCATCGGCACCGCCGCGGCCAGCAGGATCTTGCCGCTGGGCACGAAGAAGCACAGCGCGGCCAGGTTGGTGGCCAGGTTCACTACCTTCGACGCGGCCGAGGCGCGCAGGAAATCCAGGCCGAAGAAGCGGATGAACAGGAAGATCAGGAAGCTGCCGGTGCCCGGCCCGAAGAAGCCGTCGTAGAACCCGATCGCCGCGCCGATCGCCAGCGCGATCGCCAATTCGCGGCGGCCGATGTGGCGCGGGCGGTGCAACGCGCCGAAGTCCTTCTTGACCAGCGTGTAGCCCAGCATCGCGATCAGCAGCACCAGGATCAGCGGGCGCACCGCCTGTTTCGGCAGCAGGCTCACCGCCGTGGCGCCGAGGAAGGCGAACACGAACGCGGCGGCGGTCGCATACAGCACCGGCCGCCACGGCAGGCGCACGTGGCGCGCATAGCGCCAGGCGGCGGTGCCGGTGCCGGCCATGGAACTGAACTTGTTGGTGCCCAGGATCACCGCAGGCGCCTGTTGCGGCAAGGTCGCGAACAGCCCGGGCAACTGGATCAGGCCGCCGCCGCCCACCGCCGCGTCCACCAGCCCGGCGACGAAGGCGATGCACAGCAGCCAGGGCAGTTCGGTGGGGATCGACTCGAGCACGCCGGCGCTCCGCGCAAGGGGCCGCAAGCATAGCCGCCACCGGCCGCGACGCGTGCGCGGCGTGCGCCGTGTCGCCGCAGCCGGCACAATCGGCGCATGTCTCCGTCCGCCCCGCGCCTTGCCGATCCCTGCCCCTGCGGCCGTCCGCGCGAGTACGCGCAGTGCTGCGGGCCGTACCACGCCGGCACCCCTGCGCCGGATGCCGAATCCTTGATGCGCTCCCGCTACAGCGCCTACGTGCGCCAGGACGCCGATTACCTGCGCGCGAGCTGGCATCCGTCGACCTGTCCGCCGCAGGTGGAGATCGATCCACGCACGGCGTGGCTCGGCCTCACCGTGCAGCGCGTGCTGCAGACCGGCGCCGACAGTGCCGAAGTCGCCTTCCTGGCGCGCTATCGCATCGGCGGCGGCAGCGCCGTGCGCATGACCGAGCACAGCCGCTTCGTGCGCGAGGATGGGCGCTGGTACTACCTCGACGCGCTGGACTGAGCGTCGCGCGTCGCGCTGGCGGGGCGCACGCCTGCACACCGCCGTTCGTTGGCGGGGCAAGCGTTGGCCCTCTGGCGCTCCGACGGAATGCCGCAGCGGCCGGAACGCCATGCGTGTCGCGGCCGCGACGTCGTGCCGCGCGATCCGCCAACCAGGCCACGCTCGGAACGCGCGCTGCCGGTCGCGTGCCTGCCGCCCGCGCCGCGTGAGCGGAGCGCACACGCGGCGGTTGTTTATGATGTCGGCCCTGCCGTCGGCGAGGATGTTGCGATGATGCGTTTGGCCTGGATCCTGCTGCTGGCGGCCCCGTGCGCGCTCGCGCAGACCCCACCCGCGGCGGCGCCGTCCACGCCCGATCCGGCCTTCGCCAGCTGCGTGGCCGGCCTGCGCCCGGCCGCGGCGAAGGCGGGTGTCGCCGAGGCGTCCTTCGACCGCTTCACCGCCGGTCTGCAGCCGGACCCGAGCGTGCTTCCGCTGCTCGACGCCCAGCCCGAGTTCACCACGCCGATCTGGGACTACCTGGCCGGCCTGGTCGACAGCCAGCGCATCGACGATGGTCGCGCCATGCTCGCCGCGCATCGCGACCTGCTCGCGCAGGTGGCGCAGCAGTACGGTGTCGACCCGGAGACGGTGGTCGCGGTGTGGGGCGTGGAGAGCGACTACGGCCGCATCTCCGGCAAGCGTCCGCTGCTGGTGTCGCTGCTGACCCTGTCCTGTGAAGGCCGTCGCCAGCCGTTCTTCCGCAGCGAACTGTTCGCGCTGCTGAAGCTGCTGCAGGCCGGCGACCTGCGCCCCGAAGGCCTGACCGGGTCCTGGGCCGGCGCCTTCGGCCATACCCAGTTCATGCCAAGCACCTACGCCCGCGTCGCCGTGGACGGCGATGGCGACGGCCGCCGCGACCTGGTCGCCAGCATTCCCGATGCGCTGGCCTCCACCGCCAACTATCTCAAGCTCGCCGGCTGGCAGAGCGGCCAGCCGTGGGGGCTGGAGGTGAAGCTGCCGGCGGGCTTCGACCCGGCGCTGGCCGGGCGCACCCAGCGCCGGCCGCTGTCGGACTGGCGCGCGCGTGGCCTCACCGCCGCCGACGGCGGCGCGCTGCCGGCGCTGGCCGCGCAGACGCCGGCAGCGGTGCTGATCCCGGCCGGCGTGCATGGCCCGGCGTTCCTGGTGTTCCGCAACTACGACGCGATCTACGCCTACAACGCCGCCGAAAGCTATGCGCTGGCGATCGCGCTGCTGTCCGACCGGCTGCGCGGCAAGCCCGGGCTGGTCGCGGCCTGGCCGACCGACGATCCGGGCCTGGGCCGCCCCGAGCGGCGCGAACTGCAGACCCTGCTGCTGGCGCGCGGCCACGCCATCGGCCAGGCCGACGGCGCCATCGGCACCGCCACCCGCCGTGCGATCCAGGCCGAGCAGCAACGCCTGGGCCTGCAGCCGGCCGACGGTCGCGCCGGGCAACGCATCCTCGATGCGCTGCGCCGCGAGGCCGGCAGCGCGCCTGCGACGCCCGTGCCGACACCGGCCACGCCGCCGCAATCGCCTGCACCGACATCGTCGCCAGCACCGGCACCTACACCTACAAAGACGCCGTTCGGCGGCACGCCGCCCACCGCATTCCGGCTGCCGGCCGCCTACCCGGCCTTCGCCCAATCCCCCGCGCCACGGAGCATCCACCCCATGTCCGACGTCCCCGGCCTGAGCACAGGCGACTTCCACGGCTATCCCTCGCTGCTGGTGGAGACCCCGCAGTCCACCGCCGCGATCAGCCTGTTCGGCGGCCAGGTGCTGTCGTTCGTGCCCAAGGGCGGCACCGACGCGCTGTGGCTGTCGCCGAGCGCGCAGCCCACGCCGACCCCGATCCGCGGCGGCACCCCGGTGTGCTGGCCGTACTTCGGCCGCCAGGGCCAGAGCGACGCCGTGCCCGCACACGGCTTCGTGCGCACCGTGCCCTGGCAATTGCAGGACGCGCGGCGCGAGGCCGACGGCAGCCTGGTGCTGACCCTGGCGCCGCCGGACTTCGACGACCTGCCGCTGCGCCTGCGCATGCAGTTGCGCATCGGCGCCACCCTGGAGCAGCGCCTGGTCACCGACAATGTCGGCACCGCGCCCGCCCGCTTCACCCAGGCGCTGCACAACTACTTCCGCGTCGCCGACGCTACCCAGGTGCGGGTGCAGGGCCTGGACGGCCTGGAGTACCTGGACAAGTTCGAGAACTACGCCACACCGCATCGCCAGCACGGCGACTGGAGCCTGCAGGATCCGCGCGACCCCGGCCGCAGCGACCGCATCTACACCGGCGCCGGCGGCCGCTACACCCTGCTGGACCCGGGCCTGCAGCGCCGCATCGAGATCGCCACCACCGGCAGCCGCACGCTGGTGGCCTGGAACCCGGGCGAGGCCGGCGCACAGAAGATGGCCGACGTCGGACCGCACTGGCGCCAGTTCGTGTGCCTGGAAGCGGCCAACGCCGGACCCGAGGTGATCGAACTGGCCCCGGGCGCCCAGCACGTGCTGCAGCAGACGATCTCTGTCGCGGCGTTGTGACCCCGGCCGGACGGCGGCACCACCTGCTGCGGCCCGCCAGTCGGCATTGGTGACGGTCCGGCCGTCACTGCTGCGCCGCCGCGCCTTGATGGCATGAGTGGCGCCGCTGCCTCCGCCGGACCCTCACCCCGACCCCTCTCCCGACGGGAGAGGGGAGTCGCTCGGTGTAGAGGACGTCGGTTCCGACACAATCCGCCAAGCCTCGACCCTGTTGTGGGAGGGACTTCAGTCCCGACGCCTCGGTCCCTCAGGTCGCGGTTGAAACCGCCCCTGCGACAAGCAGCCTGGCTGCGCCGCTGGTGCAGGAAGGGGGCTTGGGCTTCGAGCCGCAATCAGCAAGCCCGGACGCTTCTGTGGGAGGGGCTTCAGTCCCGACGCCTCGGTCCCTCAGGTCGCGGTTGAAACCGCCCCTACGACAATCGGCCTGGCTGCGCCGCTGGTGCAGAAAGGGTCGAGCCCTGACCCGCAATTGGCCAACCCCGATGCTTCTGTGGGAGGGACTTCAGTCCCGACACCTCGGTCCCTCAGGTCGCGGTTGAAACCTCCCCTACGGCAAGCGGCCTGGCTGCGCCGCTGGTGCAGAAAGGGTCGAGCCCTGACCCGCAATTGGCCAGCCCCGATGCTTCTGTGGGAGGGACTTCAGTCCCGACGCCATGACCCCACCGGTCGCGGTGCAAGCGCTCCCGCGACGGCCAGCCGAGCCACCACGGTGTCGCAGGCACGCCGCCCGTTCCAATCGGTCACCTTCCACACCCACGGGTGCGCCGATGACCAGGTACGCCGATTACACTGCCGCGTCCGCCAGGAGGCCTGCCGTGCACGCTCCGACTCCCACTGTCCGCTCACGCCGCGCCGCGGTCGCCTTCATCTTCGTCACCCTGCTGATCGACGTGCTGTCCTTCGGCGTCATCATCCCGGTGCTGCCCACGCTGGTGCGCGGCTTCACCGGCGGGGACTTCGCTGCCGCGGCCCGCTGGGTCGGCTGGTTCGGCTTCCTGTTCGCCGCCCTGCAATTCGTCAGCGCGCCGCTGCAGGGCGCATTGTCCGACCGCTACGGCCGGCGCCCGGTGATCCTGGCCTCGTGCCTGGGGCTGGGCGTGGACTTCATGGTGATGGCGCTGGCGCAGAGCCTGCCGGTGCTGCTGCTGGCACGCATGGTCTCCGGCGTGTTCTCGGCCAGCTTCACCTCGGCCAACGCCTACATCGCCGACATCACCCCGGCCGACAAGCGCGCCCAGGCCTACGGCATCATCGGCGCCGCGTTCGGCGTCGGTTTCGTGGTCGGTCCGCTGCTGGGCGGCTGGCTCGGCAGCCTGCACCTGCGCGCGCCGTTCTGGTTCGCCGCCGGGCTGGCCCTGCTCAACTTCCTCTACGGCCTGTGGGTGCTGCCCGAATCGCTGGCGCCGGAACGGCGCACCGCGCGGGTGGACTGGGCGCATGCCAATCCGTTCGGCGCGCTACGCCTGCTGCAGCGTTACCCGCAGGTGTTCGCGCTGGCCGCGGTGATCTTCCTGGCCAACCTGGCGCACTACGTCTACCCGAGCATCTTCGTGCTGTTCGCCGACTACCGCTTCGGTTGGGGACCGAAACAGGTCAGTTGGGTGCTGGCCCTGGTCGGCGTGTGCAGCATCGTGGTCAACGCCGTGCTGGTGGCGCGGGTGGTGCGCCGCTTCGGCGAGCGCGGCGCGCTGCTGTTCGGCCTGGGCTGCGGCGTGATCGGCTTCGCCATCTACAGCGTGGCCGGCAGCGGCGCGCTGTTCCTGCTCGGTGTGCCGATCAGCGCGCTATGGGCGGTGGCCGGGCCGGCGGCGCAGGCGATCGTCACCCGCCACGTCGGCGCCGACGCGCAGGGCCGCATCCAGGGCGCACTGATGAGCCTGGTCAGCCTGGCCGGGGTGATCGGGCCGCTCTTGTACGCGTGGGTGTTCGCCGCCTTCATCGGCCCGCATGCCTTGCTGCACTTCCCTGGCGTGCCGTGGCTGCTGGCGGCGCTGCTGCTGGGCGGCGGCTGGATCGTGGCCTGGCGCCGTGCGCGAATGCCGGCTGCCGGGGTGGCCGCCGGCTGAGGCGCGGCGCAGGCGGCGCGGCCGGCGTGAACGGCTCAGCTTGCTGGGATGGGCGTCGCGGCTCCCGCGCTGCCTCGCCTGGCACCGCGCGGTCGCGATTGTTACGCTGTGTCCTCTCTTTCGTCGCGGCCGGCCGGCTGCTGTACCAGTCGCCTGCATGATGTCCCCTCCCGACGGAACCGCCCTGCCGTTGACCGCTGCGCGCTTGCTGCGCGAGGCCACTGCGCAGCAGCACCAGGCGGTGGAAGACCTGCCGGCGATGCGCGCGCTGATGGATCCGGCGCTGTCGCTGGCCGACTACGTGCAGGTGCTGCGTCGCCATCACGCGGTGCTGGCCGGCTGGGAACAGCGCGAAGCGGCCTGGCTGCGCGACTGCGGCGACGCGCACTGGCAGTACCAGCCGCGCACCCCGCTGCTGGCGCAGGATCTGCACGCGCTGCGGGCGGCGCCGCCAGCGCTGCAGCCGCTGCCGCCGGCCGTCGACGTCGGCGCGCGTTGGGGCATGCTCTACGTGGTCGAAGGCTCGCGCCTGGGCGGCCGGGTGATCGCCCGGCACCTGCGGCAGACCCTGCCCACCGCCGCGCCGGCCCTGTCCTATTTCGAACTCGGCCATGCCGACCCGGCCGCCTGGCGACACTTCCAGCAGCGGCTGGAGCGGGCCTTGCCGAGCGCGCCGCTGCAGCAGGCCGCGGTCGACGGCGCCCGCGCCATGTTCGCGCACTTCCACACTCACTTCGCCCTGGAGATCGCCGCATGAGCGACATCGTCGTGCCCCTGGACATGGACGCCTGCGCACGCGAGCCCATCCATATTCCTGGATCGGTGCAGCCGCACGGCGTGCTGCTGGTGATCGAGCCGCAGGACGGGCGCATCGTCCAGGCCAGCGCCAGTGCCGCCGACCTGTTCGGCCGGCCGCTGGACGAATTGCTCGGACAGCGCTACGACGCCCTGCTCGTGCTGGAGGATCCGCGCACGCGTCTGTTGCCCGACGCGGCCGAGCGCAGCGACCTGGCCTATGTCGAAGTGGGGTTCAAGGACGCGGCCGCCACGCAGCGCTGGGTCGGCGCCTGGCATCTGTATCCGGAGCAGTGGCTGCTGGAACTGGAGCCGCGCGACGCGCCGCTGGCCGATGCCACCCTGCGCGAAGCGCTACCGGTGCTGCGCCGGCTGGAGGCCGACCACAGCATCGAGGAGGCCTGCCAACGCGCCGCCAAGAGCCTGCGCAGCCTGATCGGCTACGACCGGGTGATGATCTACCGCTTCGACGACGACTGGAACGGCGACGTGGTCGCCGAGGCGCGCGCGGCGGAACTGGAGCCGTATCTCGGCCTGCACTATCCGGCCAGCGACATTCCGGCGCAGGCCCGCGCGCTGTACCTGCGCAACCGCGTGCGCCAGATCGCCAACGTCGGCTACGTGCCGTCGCCGATCCAGCCCACCCTGCATCCGCGCCTGCGCGCGCCGGTGGACCTGAGCGACGTCAGCCTGCGCAGCGTCTCGCCGGTGCACCTGGAATACCTGGCCAACATGGGCGTCACCGCCACCCTGGTGGCCTCCATCGTGGTCAACGATGCGTTGTGGGGCCTGATCGCCTGCCACCACTACCGCCCGTATTTCTGCAACCACGAGATGCGCGATGTCGCCGATGCGCTGAGCCGGGCGCTGGCCGGGCGCATCGGTGCGATCACCGCGGTGGCGCGCGCGCGCACCGAGTCGGTGCTGCTGACCGTGCGCGAGAAGCTGATCACCAACTTCAACGACGCCGAGATGCTCACCGCGTCGATGCTCGACGAGATGGCCTCGGACCTGCTCGACGTGGTCGATGCCGACGGCGTCGCGGTGTTCCATGGCGACCACGTCACCCGCCACGGCATGCTGCCGGCCACCGAGGACCTGGCGCGGATCCGCGAGCAGATCGAGTCCACCCATCACGAAGCGCTGCGCCACGACGCGGTCGGCGCGCTGCACTCGGACCAGATCGGCGAGACCTTCCCGGCGCTGGCCGATCTGGCGCCGCTGGCGGCCGGCTTCATCTTCGTGCCGCTGATGCCGCAGGCGCGCAGCGCGCTGCTGTGGACCCGCCGCGAACAGGTGCGCACGGTCAACTGGGCGGGCAATCCGCAGTTGGCCAAGCTGCAGGACATCGCCGGCTCGCGGCTGTCGCCGCGCAAGAGCTTCGACCTGTGGCAGGAGACCGTGCGTGGCCGCGCACGGCCCTGGTCGCCGATCAGCCTGGAATCGGCGCGCAGCCTGCGGGTGCTGATCGAACTGATGGAGCGCAAGCGCTTCCAGCAGGATTTCGCCCTATTGGAGGCCTCGCTGTCGCGGCTGCGCGAGCCGGTGGCGATCGTCGAGCGCGGCGAGGGCGCGCGGCGCAGCCGCCTGGCCTTCGTCAACGAGGCCTTCGCCGCCCTGTACGAGCGCGAGGTCGCAGAATTGATCGGCTGCGACCTGGAGCGCCTGTACGCCAGCGAGGCCGTGCTGGCGGAGACCCAGCGTATCGACACGCTGCTGCGGCAGGGCCGAGCCGCCTACGTCACCCTGCCGCTGCGAGTGGACGGCACCACCGCCGTGCACCGCCAGTTCGATTTCGAACCGCTGCCCGATCACTCCGGCGTGTCCAGCCACTGGTTGCTGCAGTTGCGCGATCCGCGCTGAGTCCGGTGCGGCGGCGCGGCCTCAGCGGCTGCGCCGCCACAGCGCCAGCGTCGCCGCACCGGCCAGCAGGCCCCACAGCGCCGCGCCGATACCGAACAGCGACAGTCCCGACGCGGTGACCAGGAACGCGATCAGCGCCGGCTCGCGCTCATGTTCCTCGCGCAGCGCCGAGGCCAGGCTGTTGCCGATGGTGCCGAACAGCGCGATGCCGGCGATCGCCATCACCAATTCCCTGGGAAAGGCCGCGAACAGCGCGGCCACGGTGGCGCCGAACACGCCGATCAGCAGATAGAAGACCCCGGCGAACACCGCGGCCATGTAGCGCCGCTGCGGATCCTCCTGCGCCTCGCGGCCCATGCAGATCGCCGCGGTGATCGCCGCCAGGTTCAGCCCGTAGGCGCCGAACGGCGCCAGCAGCGTGTTGACCACGCCGATCCAGCCGATGGTCGGCGAGATCGGCACCGCATAGCCGGACGCGCGGATCGCTGCCACTCCGGGCAGGTTCTGCGAGGTCATCGTCACCACGAACAGCGGCAGCGCGATCCCGAACAGCGCCTGCCACGACAGCGTCGGCCACACCAGCACCGGCTGCGCCAGGCGCAACTGCGCCGCCTCCAGGTGCAGCGTGCCGCTGCCCGCGGCCACGGCGATGCCGACCAACAGGGTGGCGATGACCGCATAGCGCGGGAAGGTGCGGCGCCCGAGCAGATAGGTGGCGAACATCGCCAGGGCCATGGCCAGTTGGTGCTGCATCGCGACGAACACGTCCAGGCCGAAGCGCAGCAGCACCCCGGCCAGCATCGCCGAGGCCAGCGACAGCGGAATGCGCCGCAGCAGGCGTTCGAACAAGCCGGAAAACCCGGCGAGTGCAGACAACACCGCCACCACCACGAAGGCGCCGATCGCATCGGACAGCGGCAGTCCGCCACCGCTGCCGATCAGCAAGGCCGCGCCGGGCGTGGACCAGGCGGTGACCACCGGCATCCGGTAGCGCAGCGACAGCCCGATGCAGGTCAGGCCCATGCCCAGCCCCAGCGCCCACATCCAGGACGCGATCTGTGCCTGCGAGGCGCCGACGCTGCGCGCAGCCTCGAACACGATCGCCGCCGAACTGGTGAAGCCGACCAGCACGGTGACGAAGCCGGCGATCAGCGCGGGCAGCGAAGCGTCGCGCCAGAGCGCGCGGGCAGCAGCGGTCATGCGGAGTTCCATGGTGGAGCGCAGCCTGCATTCTCGGGCAAACGCCGGCGATCGGCTGTGCCGCCCCCTTACCAATAGATAGGAGAGCGTGGCAGCACGCAGCGCTGCAAGGGCGCGCAAAAAACGGTTGACCTTTTTTTCGGTGCCATTAAACTGCGCGGCTCGCTACGCAACTGCCGAGCTTCGGCGCGACAGAGGCAGGCGGGGCCGGAAACACCTAGCGAATATCGGGTGTTGACAGCGTGAAAAAGTCGGCTAATATGGCCGGCTCGCTTCGAGGAAAAGCCTGCGGGTTTGGATGAAGAGGCGGCGTCAACTCCCTGATCAAAAAGGTGTTGACGGCAAGAAAAAAGCCGCTATGATGGGCGGCTCGGTTCGACGAAAAGCCTTCGGGTTTGAAGACGAACCAGCGTCAACCGCCTCGAAATGAGGTGTTGACGGAAACA
>NZ_CAXYKF010000018.1:0-146570 GCF_964278005.1 uncultured Xanthomonas sp. | reverse complement strand
GCCGCGCGCGCGCCGCGCGCGGCTGGGGGGGGGAGTCGCCTCAGCTCCTCCCCACTTCCGAATCCCCAATCCCGGCCCCAGCTACTTGCCGCGGCCGAACAGCATGCCGACGCCGACCGCGACCAGGATCGCCGGCCACCAGGTGGCGATCAGGCGGCCCAGGCTCAGATTGGTCCAGCCCAGGTTGTTGGCCAGGAACACCAGGCCGATCACGATCAGCACGATGGCGGCGATCACATTGGATTTCATGGAGACGCGGCTTCCGCAAAAAGGGCGCCTATCGTAGCCGTTGGCGCCACGCCGCAACACGCGCCTGCAACTCCTCGGCCGGCAGCCGCTGTGCGGCGCCATTGCCCCACACCGGGCCGGGCCAGGCGGCGTCGCCCGGATGCCGCCCCAGCACGTGCACATGCAGTTGCCGCACCACGTTGCCCAGTGCGCCGATGTTGAGCTTGTGCACGCCCGGCTCCTGCCGCAGCAGCTGCGAGAGCTGGTTGATCTCGGCCAGCAGCAGGCGCTGCTGGGCGCCGTCCAGGTCGATCCATTCGCTGACCTCGGCCACCCGTGGCACCAGCAGCAGCCACGGGAAGCGCGCGTCGTCCATCAGCCGCACCTGCGACAGCGGCCCGTCGGCGACGAACGCGCTGTCGGCCTGCAGCCGCGGGTCGAGGACGAAGTCGGCCATGCCGCGGCTCAGCCTACGTGCTCGGCGAGGAACGCGAGGCTGCGTTCGCGGGCGAGTTCGGCGCTGTCGGCGTCATAGTGGTTCGGATCCACATGGCGGTCGAAGCCGTGCCCGGCCGGATACACGAAGGTCTGCATCTGCGGCAGCTTCTCGCGGTGCTGCTGGATCGACTCGGCCGGGATGCTGCCGTCCTGCGCGCCGAAGTGGAACAGCACCGGTGCCTTCGGCGTCTCGTCCAGGAACTGGGTGTTGCGGCCACCGTAGTAGCTCACCGAGGGCAGGCCCAGGCGCAGCGCCGACAGCAGCGCGACGCTGCCGCCCCAGCAGTAGCCCAGGGTGCCGACCTTGCCGGCCGGCGCCAGCGCCTGCGCGGCCGCCTGCACGATGTCCACGGCGCGGTCGAAGCCGAGCGCGCCGACCAGTTCCAGGCCCTTGCGCACGCCGTCCTGGTCGTAGGCCAGTTGCGCGTCCTTTTCGACCGGGTCGAAAAGCGCCGGCGCCAGCACCTCGTAGCCGTGGGCGGCGTAGCGGTCGGCGACCTCGCGGATGTAGTCGGTCACCCCGAAGATTTCCTGGATGACGACCAGGCCGCCGCGCGGCGTGCCCTCGGGCAGGGCATGCCAGGCGGAGACCTGGCCGTGAGCGGTGTCGAGCGTGGTCCAGTGGCCCATGGCGGCATTCCTGTGGCGTGGGGGAAGCGGCGGATTATCCATGCCCCAGGCTAAGCCGGGGTGAGCGGGCGCACACCGGCCGGGCCGCGCCGGCGGCCCCGGCCCGGTATACTTCGCGCGCTGTTTTTCTCCCAGGCCCCCGGACCCCGGCCCCAATGTCTCTCGCGACCCCCAAAGTCGGCTTCGTCAGCCTCGGCTGCCCGAAGGCCCTTGTCGATTCCGAACGCATCCTCACCCAGCTGCGCGTGGAGGGCTATGCGATCGTGCCCAGCTACGACGCGGCCGACGTGGTGGTGGTCAACACTTGCGGTTTCATCGATTCGGCGGTGGCCGAGTCGATGGAGGCGATCGGCGAGGCCATGGCCGAGAACGGCAAGGTCATCGTCACCGGCTGCCTGGGCAAGCGCTCGGAGCAGATCCGCGCGGCCTATCCGGACGTGCT
This sequence comes from uncultured Xanthomonas sp., assembly GCF_964278005.1. Lineage (NCBI taxonomy): Bacteria > Pseudomonadati > Pseudomonadota > Gammaproteobacteria > Lysobacterales > Lysobacteraceae > Xanthomonas > uncultured Xanthomonas sp. The sequence continues at coordinate 144,772 of NZ_CAXYKF010000018.1, read as the reverse complement.
GGCGGTGTCCGGCCCGCAGGACTACCAGAGCGTGATGGAAGCGGTGCATGCGGCGCTGCCGCCGCGCCACGACCCGTTCGTGGACCTGCTGCCGCGCGCGCGGGGCGCCGAGGACGACATCGGCGTCAAGCTGACCCCGCGCCACTACGCCTATCTGAAGATCTCCGAAGGCTGCAATCACCGCTGCAGCTTCTGCATCATTCCGTCGATGCGCGGCGACCTGGTGTCGCGCCCGGTCGACGAGGTGCTGCGCGAGGCCGAACGCCTGGTCAAGGGCGGGGTGCGCGAGCTGCTGGTGGTGTCGCAGGACACCTCGGCCTATGGCGTGGACCTGAAGTACGCCGAGCGCGAGTGGCGCGGCCGCGCCTACCAGACGCGGATGAAGGCGCTGTGCGAGGGCCTGTCGGAATTGGGCGCGTGGGCGCGCCTGCACTACGTGTATCCGTATCCGCACGTGGACGACGTGATCCCGCTGATGGCCGAGGGCAAGCTGCTGCCGTACCTGGACATCCCGTTCCAGCACGCCAGCCCGCGCATCCTCAAGTTGATGAAGCGGCCGGGCGCGGTGGAGCGCACCCTGGAGCGCGTGCAGCGCTGGCGCGCGCTGTGCCCGGAGATCACCCTGCGTTCGACCTTCATCGTCGGCTTCCCCGGCGAGACCGACGCCGAGTTCGAGCAGTTGCTGGAGTTCCTGGACGCCGCGCAGCTGGACCGCGTCGGTGCCTTCGCCTATTCGCCGGTGGAAGGCGCCAGCGCCAATGCGCTGCCGGATCCGGTGCCGGAGGAACTCAAGCAGGAGCGGCTGGCGCGCTTCATGGAGCGGCAGGCGGCGATTTCCGCCGCGCGCCTGGAAGCCAAGATCGGCACGGTGCAGGAGTGCCTGGTCGACCTGCTGGAGGACGGCATCGCGGTGGCGCGCTCCAAGGCCGATGCGCCGGAGATCGACGGCCTGGTGCATATCCAGAACGGCGGCGAGCTTGGGCTGAAGCCGGGCGATCTGGTGCAGGTGGAGATCACCGACAGCGACGAGCACGACTTGTTCGGCGATGCCCTGCCGGCGCAGGCGTCGTCGGCAACGCCGCTGGATCTGCGGGTGCTCTGACGCTGCAGGCGGCGGCATGCGTGGCGCCACGGCGCCACGGCGCCGCGCGCTCACGGCGCGGCGTAGTCCACCGCCACCACCACGAAGCTGTGGCGACCGCCGGGCAGCTGCGCTTCCACTTCGTCGTCGACGCGCTTCTTCAGCAGCGCACGCGCCAGCGGCGAATCGATGCTGATCCAGCCGCGCGCCGCGTCGGTCTCGTCCGGGCCGACGATGCGGTAGCGGCGCAGTTCGCCGCTGTCGGCATCCTCCAGTTCGATGTGCGCGCCGAAGAACACCGCCTGCGGGTCGGACGGCGCCTCGGCGACCACGCGCAGCGCTTCCAGGCGCTTGCTCAGGTAGCGCACGCGGCGGTCGATCTCGCCCAGTTGCTTCTTGCGGTAGGTGTACTCGGCGTTCTCCGAGCGATCGCCCTCGGCCGCCGCCGCGGCCAGCGCCTTGACCACCTCGGGGCGGCGCACCCGCCACAGTTCCTCCAGCTCGGCCTTGAGCCGGGCATGGCCTTCCGGGGTGATCAGTGCGGTGCTTTTTTCGGCAGGGGGACGCCAGCGGCTCATCGGTGCGACTGCGGTGGAGCGGGGTGGCGATGCTAGCGCGTGCCTGCGGCTTGCGCACCCGCAGGCGATGGCCGAAGCTGGCGCCGCCCCGCACATGGACGTTCTTCGATGTTGATCCTGCCGCTGCACAAGCCGCTGTCGCGGGACAATTTTCCGGTGGTCACGCTGCTGCTGATCCTGCTCAACATCGCGGTGTACGCGGGCTGGCAGCGCCACGACGCGGCGCCGCTGCGGCAGGCGCAGCGCTACTACCTGGACTCCGGTCTCGGTGCGCTGGAAGCGCCGGCCTACGCGCGCCATCTGGAACGCAGCGGTCAGCGCGAGGCGTTGGCGCAACTGCAGCAGGTACCGGCGGCGGAGCGGCCGGCCTTCGTCGGCGCCGCCACCGTGCACGACGTGCGCTTCGTGCAGGCCATGCGCGACGGCAGCGCCTTCGCCGATGCCGGTGCACAGCGGGCGTGGACGCCGCTGCGCGCGCATTACGACGCGCTGCTGCAGCGCGTGTTCACCCTGCGCCATGTGCAGCGCAGCTCGGAATGGGCGCCGGCGCGCATGCTCAGCGCCGCGTTCCTGCATGCCGACGCCATGCACCTGCTCGGCAACATGCTGTTCCTGCTGGCGCTGGGCACGCTGCTGGAAGGCGCGATCGGCGGCTGGCGGTTCCTGGCGGTGTACCTGCTCGGTGCGTTCGGCGCCAGCGCGGCCAGCCTGTGCTGGCGCTGGGGCGAGGCAGGGGCGGGCCTTGGCGCGTCCGGTGCCATCGCCGCGCTGATGGGCGCGTTCTGCGTGGTGTGGGGACGGCGTCCGGTGCGCTTCTTCTATTGGGTGGCGGTGCTGTTCGACTACGTGCGTGCGCCGGCCATCGTGCTGTTGCCGCTGTGGCTGGGCTGGGAGCTGTACAACCTGCTGTACAACGGCGATGCCGGCATCGGCTTCGACGCGCATGCCGGCGGACTGATGGTCGGCGCGCTGCTCGGTGCCGTGCTGGTGGCAACCGGGCAGACGCGCGAGGCGTTCCTGCGCGACGATGGCGGGGCGCTGGCCGATGACCGCTGGGAGCGTGCGCAGGCGCACCTGGGCCGGCTGGAGCACGTCCAGGCCGGCGCATTGCTGGACGCGCTGGCGGCGGAAGCGCCGCGGCGCTTCGATGTGGCGCTGGCACGCTACCGCCTGGCCGCGAACGCCGGCCAGGTCGCGACGGCGCGGCTGCGTGCGTTGGACGTGCTGCGCCTGGCGGCGCCGTCCGTGCAGGAGGCGCAGCAGCAGGCGGCAGTGCTTGCCGCGGCCGGCGATCTGGATGCACCGATGCGTGCGGCGTTGTTCGCGCGTTGGATGGCGCTGGGAATGCTGGCCGAGGCCGAGACGCTGCTGGCGCAGGATGCGGTGTCGCCACGCGAGCAGCAGGCGCAGGCCTGGTTCCGGCTCGCGCTGGGCCACGGCGAACGCCAGGCCATGACGGAGTGGCGGCGCCTGCTGGAGGGGGTGATCGTGCGGTATCCGGACCTGCCGCAGGCGGACAAGGCGCGGTTCCTGCTCGCCAATGCCTGAGGGCGCTGCTCGGCACGCGTGGGGTGCGCAGTGCCACCCCTCGTTCGGCACGCCGCGCAGGACGCGCTAGACCGGCGCGATCGTCACCGCGCGCAACGCCGCCTGCAGCTTGCCGCGCTGCACCTCGTCGTCGCAGCGGCTCAGCGCGTGTTCCAGCAGGCCGCGCGCCTGCGCGTCCTCGCCGAAGCGTTCGGCCAGCAGCAAGGCAGCCTGCAGCGACCAGGTGCTGTGTTCCGGTGCCTTCGGCCAGGCACGCAGCGCGGCCTGCAGGCCGTCGGCGGCGAGCCGGAACTGGCCGGCCAGCTGCGCGCGTTCGGCCAGCAGCGTGGCCTGTTCCGGGAGCAGCGGCACGAAGTCGGGATCGGCATCCAGCGCCTCGCGCTGCAGGGCCAGTGCCCGCCGTTCCTGCTTCTCCTGCAGCAGCCGGTGGATGTACTGGCGGGTGTGCTCGCGGCGTTCGTCCTGGCGCGCACTGCCGCGCAGCAGACGCTGGTACAGCTCGTGCACGCCCAGGCTGACTGCGCGGGTGCGCACTTCGCTGCGCAGCACCTGCAGCGCGTCGTCGGTATGGCCGTCGCGCACCAGCTGTTCGGCCTCGTCGAGTACGCGCTGGTCCGGGTCGTGGCGGGTGAAGCCGCTCGCGGCGTCGGCGGCAGGTTCGTAGCCCAGCACGGCGTGATACTGGTAGACCAGATAGCCCATCAGGTGGAAGGCGGCGAACAGGCCCCAGATCGTCACCACGGTGACCGCCAGGTCGGCGACCAGTGGCGGCAGGACGCGCTGCAGCCAGGCGGCGGCACCCAGCGCGCTCGCCTGGATCACGAACAGCAGGCCGAACGCGGCCAGGTACGGCCAGCCGATGCGCAGCGCCAGGCCGATCGACACCGCCGGGTTCAGCGCGCGGCGCAGGCTGCCGTCCATCGCCAGGGAAATCAGGATGCCCGGCTGCAGCAGCACCACCGCCAGCAGCATCAGCAGGCCGCCGACCGGCCCGGTCAGCAGCAGCGCGGCGAACACCGCCACGCCGAGCAGGATCATCATCGCCAGCAGCCGCAGCACCACGCCGTCGCCGATGTCGAAGCCACGTTCCGGCGCGTCCAGGTAGCCATCGGCGGTGTGCCGCAGGATCTCGAAGGCGTACTTGTAGATGGCCAGGGTGGTGACGATGCCCAGGATCCAGCCGATGCCGGGCAGCATGCCCAGCAGGCTGCACAGGGTCAGCGCGATCAGCGCGTACAGCGCGCCGCCGCGCAGCGGATACAGCGCGATGGCGCGGGTGCGCGCCCAGAACGGTTCGGGTGTGCTGCGGTGTACGCGGCTCGCGCCCGCGCGACGACGGTCTTCCATGACGCCCCCTGTCTACGAAGTGTGACGATTGTGCGGGTCGGCTGCGGCGCACGCAATCGGGGGCCGCCGGGCAAGCCTCTGGTTGGGCCCGTGGGTTGCCTGCAGCCATTGTGTGGTCGACTGCGCAACGTGCGTTCCGCCCCGCCGTCGCCATACGCCGGCTCGCTACACTGCGCCCCAACGTGGACAGCGCGATGCCAGGCCGATGGTCCTGCACACGCGCTGCGCATCCCCCATTCCCCCTTGGAGCTTCGCTTGGATTCCTCCTTCGTTTCCGGCAACCCGCGCGTGCGCGTCACCAACATCGAAGTGCTGTCGGACAACTGGTACGTGCTGCGCAAGGTCAGCTTCGATTTCCAGCGCCACGACGGCAGCTGGCAGGCGCTCACGCGCGAGGCCTACGACCGCGGCAACGGCGCGACCATCCTGCTGTACAGCCGCGCCAAGCGCACGGTGATGCTGACCCGCCAGTTCCGTCTGCCGACCCTGCTCAACGGCAACCCCGACGGCATGCTGATCGAGGCCTGCGCCGGCCTGCTTGATCGCCACGATCCGGAGACCTGCATCCGCAAGGAGACCGAAGAGGAGACCGGCTACCGGATCGAGAACGTGCGCAAGGTGTTCGAGGCGTTCATGAGTCCGGGTTCGGTGACCGAGCGGCTGTACTTCTTCGTGGGCGAGTATGTCGATCGCGACAAGGTCGGTACCGGCGGTGGCGTGGCCGCCGAGGGCGAAGAGATCGAAGTGCTGGAGCTGGCGCTCGATGCGGCGCTGGCGATGATCGACACCGGCGAGATCGCCGACGCCAAGACCATCATGCTGCTGCAGTACGCCAAGCTGCACGGTTTGCTGGCCTAGCGTAGCTTTATCGGTTCTTGTCTCTGCGGGTGGCATCGCCAGGATCGAAGGCCGCGCCTAACAGCGCATCCAGCGTTCTGAACGCTGCGCCTGTCGATCGCTGGTGACGACGGTGTGCGGCAGGCATGCTCAGGTGTCAGCGATGACCCATTGCACGTCCGGCACCCACGCCTGCCGCCATCGGGCCATTTTTGCCTCGGCGTCCAGCCATTGTGGGGACACCGGTGCTGCGGCCCCCAACGCCGGCGTCTTGTTCAGACAGCCGGCATTGACGGCACCGTAAAGCCGCCCCTGATGCTCGAACGTGACCGCGACCAGCACCCCGCACTGGCGGCACAGCTGGAATTGCGCGGCCTCCGCACCCTGGCGATAACGATGCACGGCCTCGGCATGCGTGGCCGTCAGTCGCAGCGTGCCGGCGGGATCGGAAACGTATCCCGCACCATGCTTCTGGCAGAAGCTGCAGTCGCAGGCGCGCGGACGGATGTCCTCGGCCGGTTGATCCGTCGAGAACGCGACGGTCAGGCAGCCGCAGTGGCAGCTTCCCTGGAGCGTTGTCGGCTTGTCTTGCCGCGACATCATTGAAAGGCGCTCATCGCGTTCCTGTCCATGCTGGAGCTTCCTTTGGCGTCGGCCGCGCTCAGCGCTTGCCGCCGAAGATACTGCCGAAGATGCCGCGCACGATCTGCTGGCCGATGCGGTTGCCGATGGTGCGCGAGGTCTGCTTGGCCATCGCCTCGAGCATGCCCTGGCGGCGCTTGGTGCCGAACACCGCGTCCTTGACCGCCTGGCCGAAGCCGCTGTCCTGCGCTTCGTCCTGTTCGCGGGTGCGCGCCGGCGGCGCGGCGCTGTGGTCGGCGCTCTGCTCGACCCGGCGCGCCAGCAGTTCCGCCGCCGATTCGCGATTGACCGGCGTGTCGTAGCGCGTGCCGACCGGGCTGCCGGCGCGCACCTGCGCGCGCTCGGCGTCGGTGATCGCGCCCATGCGGCAGCGCGGCGGGGCGATCAGGGTCTGCTGCACCGGTGCCGGCACGCCCTTGTCCTGCAGCGTGGACACCAGCGCCTCGCCGGTGCCGAGCTGGGAGATGGCCTTGGCCACGTCCAGCTTGGGATTGGCCACGAAGGTTTCGGCGGCGGTGCGCACCGCCTTCTGATCGCGCGGCGTGTAGGCGCGCAGCGCGTGCTGCACGCGGTTGCCGAGCTGGCCGAGGATGCTGTCGGGCACGTCGTCCGGGAACTGCGAGCAGAAGTACACGCCCACGCCCTTGGAGCGGATCAGCCGCACCACCTGCTCGATGCGCTGCACCAGCGCCGGCGGCGCATCGTCGAACAGCAGGTGCGCCTCGTCGAACACGAACACCAGTTTCGGCTTGTCCAGGTCGCCCACTTCCGGCAGCCGCTCGAACAGTTCCGACAGCAGCCACAGCAGGAAGGTCGAGTACAGGCGCGGCTTGAGCACCAGTTGCGCGGCGGCGAGGATCCCGATCACGCCGCGACCGTCGTGGTCGACCCGCATCAGCTCGGCCAGGTCCAGCGCCGGTTCGCCGAAGAAGCCTTCGCCGCCGTCCTGGGCCAGGCGCAGCAGCGCACGCTGGATCGCCGCCACCGACTGCGCGCTGACCAGACCGTACTCGGTGGAGATGTCCTTGCGCTCTTCCACCACCAGCGCCAGCAGCGCGCGCAGGTCGTCCAGGTCGAGCAGCAGCAGGCCGCGGTCGTCGGCCAGCTTGAACACGATGTCGAGCACGCCGGCCTGGGTGTCGTTGAGTTCCAGCACGCGCGCCAGCAGGGTGGGGCCCATCTCGCTGACGGTGGTGCGCACCGGATGGCCGAGCTTGCCGTACAGATCCCAGAACAGCACCGGATTGGCCGCAGGGGCGTAGTCGGCCACGCCGATCTCCCTGGCGCGCTGCAGCACCTTCTCGCTGCCGTCGCCGGGCATCGCCAGACCGGCCACGTCGCCCTTCACGTCGGCCAGGAACACCGGCACGCCGATGCGCGAAAAGCCTTCGGCCAGCGTCATCAGGGTCACGGTCTTGCCGGTGCCGGTGGCGCCGGCGACCAGGCCGTGGCGGTTGCCCAGGCGCGGTTGCAGCAGCACTGCGATGTCGTCGGTCACGCCTTTGCCTAGCAGGATCGGGTCCATATCGGGGTCCGCAATGAGATGCCCGGATTCTAGAACGTACGCGGCGTGGCCGAACGCGTGCGAGCCACCGCGGGCGCGCTGCGCCGGCTTGCAACTGCCGGTACTCCCGGCCAGCCGCGGTCTTTGCGAGGTGTGGTCGTTCGCGGGGGCTGCACCGGCATGGTCGACGACATCGGTGGCGCGGGAGCCAGCGCGCGCGGTACTTGTGTTGCGGTGCGGGATGGCCGCCGGCGATGAACCCTGGCCCCGCCGCGGGCCGGACCCTGGCCGCCGCGACCTTGCCGCGATGCGACGGCGGGGGCTACCCTGCGGCCTTTCCGTCGCCGCGTCCCACCATGCCCCTTCCGTTCCGCTTCACCCACGCGTGGCCCGTCGCGGCTGCCGTGGCGCTGACCTGCACCGCTCCTGCCGCCCAAGCCCGCGTGTCCGCCCGCGACCAGGCCGCCATCGCCGTCCTCGACCAGCGCCTGGCCGCCGCCGAGAAGCGCTACAACGACGCCCTGGTGCTGGTCGGCAACAGCGACCCCAAGGGCACCCAGGAAAGCGACGCCGCGCTGGAGGACATCGAGGACGTGATCCAGGCCTGCATCAAGCAGCGCGGCTGCGAGGTGGGCACCTATCTGGGCGCGTACAAGCGCCTGCTGAAAGCCAAGGCCGACGCGCAGGGCCAGGCCAGCGACACCGATGCCGCCGACGACGACTCGGCGCCGCTGCAGGCCGACCCCGACCACATCAGCCCGCTCGCCGCCGACGTGCCGGAAGCCGCGCGCGCGGCGCGCCTGCTCAACGACAAGCGCCACGCCTTCGATTCGATGGTGGAGTACAACCCGGCGGTACAGGCCGGCATCCGCCGCTGGCTCACCGACATGCGGCCGGCACTGATGAGCAGCTACGAGAACTACCAGAACCTGCGCGCGATCATGTGGCCGGAATGGGAGAAGCGCGGCCTGCCGGAAGCGCTGTTGTTCGGCATCATCGCCAAGGAGTCCAACGGCCGCGTGCACGCCAATTCGCGGGTGGGTGCTGCCGGGCTGATGCAGTTCATGCCGGCCACCGGGCGCCGCTTCGGCCTGGGCCCGGACGGTACCGGCTTCGACACCCGCTACGACGCGCGCAGCGCCGCCGAGGCCAGCGCGGTCTACATCAACGAGCGCATGGGCGAACTCAACCGCAGCGTCGAACTGGCGCTGGCCGGCTACAACGGCGGCGAAGGCCGCGCCGCGCGCGTGTTCAACCAGATGCCCGGCCGTAGCTTCTGGGACGCGTCGGTGTACAACCAGTTCCCGGCCGAGACCAAGGACTACGTGCCGATGGTGATCGCCGCGGCGTGGATCTTCCTGCACCCGCAGCAGTACGGCGTGGCCTTCCCCAAGATCAATGCGCAGCCGGCCACGCTGCGTCTGGCCAAGTCCACCACCATCTACGAACTGACCATCTGCCTGGGCAGCGACGGCACCCGCGACGGCTACATGCGCGCGCTGCGCAACCTCAACCCGCGCTACGAGCCGGACGGCTGGATCCCGGCCGGGGTGACCATCAACGCCACCACCAAGATCGTCGGCCTGTACAACCGCTACTGCGTCAGCGGCCCACGCGCCGACCTGGCGCGCGCGCTGATCACCGCCGACGTCACCTCCGCCGTGCGCAGCGGCAGCCCGGCGCCGGTCGCCGACCTCACCGGCAACGTGGCGGTGGGCGACGTCAGCCCGGTCGCCGGCGTGCCGACCACGGTGGCCACCGGCCGTCCCGCGCCGGCCAAGCCCAAGCAGAAGCAGGTGCGCAACTACCGCGTGGCCAAGGGCGACACCCTGGGCCGGATTTCCGATCGCCACGACTGCGACCTGAAGGAGCTGGCCAAGGCGAATGGCTTGCGTGCGCCGGGTTATGCGCTGAAGCCGGGGCAGTCGCTGAAGTTGGTGGGCTGCGAGAAGTAGGGCGCTGTCGCTCCCTTCTCCCACCGGGACCATGGCCCCCTTTTCGGGGGAAGGTGGCGCGCAGCGCCGGATGAGGGTGCGGCTGCCGCAGTGTTGGGCGCGTGGCTTTTCGGTCATCCATCGCGGACGGACCGTCTGTCACCGTCCATGCGTCGGGACTGAAGTCCCTCCCACAGTGGGTGCCGTTGTATCTCGCGGGTCGCTAGCTGAAGCTCCGGCCGCGAGACCCGAGCGCGGCCCATCCCTTCTCCCCCTGGGACCATGGCCCCCTTTTCGGGGGAAGGTGGCGCGTAAGCGCCGGATGAGGGTGCGGCTGCCGCGGTGTTGGGTGTGCGGCTTTTCGGTCATCCATTGCGGGTTGGCGGTCTGTCACCTTCCATGCGTCGGGACTGAAGTCCCTCCCACAGTGGGGCCATTGCATCTCGCGGGTCGCTGGCATGAACGTCGACCGCGAGATCCAAGCGCGATCCCCATCCCTTCTCCCCTCGGGACCATGGCCCCTTTTCGGGGGGAGGTGGCGCGTAGCGCCGGATGAGGGTGCGGCAGCCGCAGTGTCGGGGCGCGCGGCTTTTTCAGACATCCCTTGCGAGCTCGCGGTCTCTCAGCGCCAATGCGTCGGGACTGAAGTCCCTCCGACAAGGGTGTCTCTGCACAAAGGGCCGCAGCGCGGCCCTCGCACCTCAGCGCACCAGCCGCGCCAGCGCCTGCCCCAGCCGCACCGGCGATTCCGCCTTCAGCGTCGGGTCGAACGCGGCCACGCCGGGCGGCAGCAGCACGATCACCGTGGAGCCGTAGTTGAAGCGCGCCATCTCCTCGAACCGCTGCAGGGTAATCCCCTTGCCGCGCCAGTCCTTGCGGGTGATGCGGTCGGCGTAGCGCGGGATCTCCACGCCGCTCCACACGGTTTCCACGCCGGACACCAGCAGCGCGCCGACCATCACCGAGACCATCGGGCCGAAGTCGGTGTCGAAATGGCAGACCAGGCGCTCGTTGCGCGCGAACAGGCGCGGCACGGTGCGCACCGCGTCGGTGCCGACGCTGAACAGCCGCCCCGGCACGTGCACGGTTTCGCGCAGGGTGCCGGTCCAGGGCATGTGCACGCGGTGGTAGTCGCGCGGCGACAGGTACACGGTGGCATACAGGCCATTGGCGAACGGGGCCGCGGCCGCATCGTCGCCGAGCAGTTCGGCGGCGGTGAACGACTGCCCCTTGGCCTGGAAGATGCGCCCATCCTCGATCCGGCCGAGCTGGCTGATGCGCCCGTCGGCCGGCATCAGCAGCGCCTGCGGATCGGGATCGGCGACGCGCGCGCCCGGCTTCAGCGCGCGGGTGAAGAAGGCATTGAAGGTCGGGTAGGCGGTCGCATCCGGTTGCGCAGCCTCGCTCAGGTCCACGCCGAAGCGGCGCACCACCGTGTCGATCAGCCACTGCTTCAGCCCGGGCCGCGACGAATAGGCCAGGCGCCGCGCCAGCGAGGACAGCAGCCGGTGCGGCAGCACGTAGGTCAGGCGGGTGGTCAGGCTCATGGGGCGGTGGCCTTGGTCAGGGCCTGCAGGTCGGCGGCGATCGCCGCGGCATCGAACGGCGGGCGGATCAGCCCGGCCTGGCGGCCCTGCGGGTCGAGCACCGCGATCGCGGCGGAGTGGTCCATGCTGTAGTCGTTCGGGTTCTCGGCGTAATGCTTGCCGGGCACCTTCTGGAACACGAAGCCCAGCGCGGTGGCGAAGCGCTCCAGCTCGGGCACGTCGGCGGTGGCGGCGATGGTGTCCTTGTGGAAGGCGTGGGCGTACTCGCCCAGCCGCGGCAGGGTGTCGCGCTGCGGGTCGACCGAGACGAACAGCACGCGCGGGCGCAGCGTGTCCGGCAAGGTCTCCCATTGCTTCTGCGCGCGGGCCAGGTCGGCCAGGGTGGTCGGGCACACGTCCGGGCAGGCGGTGAAGCCCAGGAACACCAGGGTCCAGTGGCCCTTGAGCTCGCCCGGCACCAGTGGCGTGCCGTCGGTCTGGCGCAGGTGGAAGTCGGGCAGGGGCCGCGGCTGCGGGTACATGCGCACCGTGCGGGTCTCCGGCCAGGCCGGGGCGGCGCTGCCGCCGAAATACTTCTGGGCCAGCAGCAGCCCCAGGCCGGCGGCCAGGGCAACCACCAGGACGATGCCGAAGGTGCGGTTGAACATACTGATTTCCCATGCAACGAACGCTCATCATAGCGGCCGGGCCTCTATAATCGGGGGCCGAATTGCCTTGCCTGTTGCCATGACTGCCGACGCGGCCGCCGAACTCCACACGATCATCGACCTGATCCGCTACGGCACCAGCCGTTTCAACGCCGCCGGGCTGAGCTTCGGCCACAGCTACGACAACGCCCTGGACGAGGCCACGCAACTGGTGCTGCACGCGCTGCACCTGCCGCACGACCTCGGCCCGGCCTACGGCAGCGCGCGGGTGACCACGCCGGAGAAGGCGCAGGTGCTGGCGCTGTTCGAGCGCCGCATCGCCGAGCGCATCCCCGCCGCCTACCTCACCGGCGAGGCCTGGTTCGCCGGGCTCAGCTTCAAGAGCGATGCGCGCGCACTGGTGCCGCGCTCGCCGATCGCCGAGCTGATCGAGGCCGGCTTCGAGCCGTGGCTGGCCGGCCGCCCAGTCGAGCGCGCGCTGGACCTGTGTACCGGCTCGGGCTGCATCGCCATCGCCATGGCCCACTACAACCCGAACTGGCAGGTGGACGCGGTCGACATCAGCGACGAGGCGCTGAGCCTGGCCGCCGAGAACAAGGAGCGGCTGCTGGCCGACAACGTCGAACTGGTCAAGTCCGACCTGTTCGCCGGGTTGGGCGGGCGCCGCTACGAACTGATCGTGACCAATCCGCCCTACGTCACCCACGCCGAGACCGACGCGCTGCCGCCGGAGTACGCGCACGAGCCGGAGCTGGGCCTGCGCGCGGGCGACGACGGGCTGGACCTGGCGCTGAAGATCCTGCGCGACGCACCGGCGCACCTGAGCGAGGACGGTCTGCTGATCTGCGAAGTCGGCGAGTCCGAGCGCGCACTGGCGCAGTTGCTGCCGGAAGTGGACTTCGCCTGGGTCGAGTTCAAGGTCGGGCAGATGGGCATCTTCGCGGTGGAGCGCAGCGAATTGATCGCGCACCACGCGCGCATCGCCGCGCTGGCCGCGGACCGGTGACGCAAGCGACATGAGCGCGAACAGTTTCGGCAAGCTGCTGACCGTCACCACCTTCGGAGAATCGCACGGGCCGGCGATCGGCTGCGTGGTCGATGGCTGCCCCCCGGGGCTGGAACTGGACGCCAGCGAATTCGCCCACGACCTGCAGCGCCGCGCCACCGGCAAGAGCCGGCACACCTCGGCGCGACGCGAAGCCGATGAGATCGAGATCCTGTCCGGGGTCTACGAGGGCCGCACCACCGGCACTCCGATCGGCCTGCTGATCCGCAACACCGACCAGCGCAGCAAGGACTACACCGACATCGCCCGGCAGTTCCGTCCGGGCCATGCCGACTACAGCTACTGGCAGAAGTACGGCATCCGCGATCCGCGTGGCGGCGGGCGCTCGTCGGCGCGCGAGACCACCATGCGCGTGGCCGCCGGCGTGATCGCCAAGAAGTGGCTGGCGCAGCGCTACGGCGTGCGCGTGCGCGGCTACCTGTCGCAGCTCGGGCCGCTGCTGCCGCAGGGCTTCGCCTGGGACGCGGTGGAGGACAACGCGTTCTTCTGGCCGCACGCGCCGCAGGTGCCGGAGCTGGAGGCGTACATGGATGCGCTGCGCAAGTCCGGCGATTCGATCGGCGCGCGCGTCACCGTGGTCGCCGACGGCGTGCCGGCGGGCTGGGGCGAGCCGATCTACGGCAAGCTCGACGGCGAACTGGCCGCGGCGATGATGAGCATCAACGCGGTCAAGGGCGTGGAGGTCGGCGACGGCTTCGCCGCGGTGACCCAGAAGGGCACCGAGCACCGCGACCTGATCGCGCCGGACGGCTTCCAGTCCAACCACGCCGGCGGCGTGCTCGGCGGCATCGCCACCGGCCAGCCGGTCGTCGTCTCGGTGGCGTTCAAGCCCACCTCCAGCCTGCGCCTGCCCGGCGCCACGGTGGATGTGGACGGGCAGGCGGTGGACGTGATCACCACCGGCCGCCACGACCCCTGCGTCGGCATCCGCGCCACCCCGATCGCCGAGGCGATGATGGCGCTGGTGCTGATGGACCAGGCGCTGCGCCACCGCGCGCAATGCGGCGACGTCGGCACGGTGACCCCGCGCATCCCCGGCGGTGGCGATGGCTGAGTCGCGGCCGCGGGTGTGGGTCAGCCAGCCGCTGTTCGACGATGTCGTCGCACGGCTGGGCGAGTATTGCGCGCTGACCACCACCGCGGACGTGACCAGGTATTCGCCGCAGGACCTGGCGCAGGCGCTGGCGCCGCTGGACGGCGCCCTGGTCACCCTCAACGAACGCATCGGCGCCGCCGAGATCGCCGGCGCGCCGCGGCTGCGCGCCATCGCCAACGTCGGCGTCGGCTACAACAATCTGGACCTGGACGCGCTCAGCGCGGCCGGCATCGTCGCCACCAACACCCCCGACGTGCTCACCGAGACCACCGCCGATCTCGGCTTCGCCCTGCTGATGGCCGCCGCGCGCCGCGTCGGCGAGGCCGAGCGCTGGCTGCGCGCGGGGCAGTGGCAGCAGTGGTCGTTCCAGACCATGCTCGGCGCCGATGTCCACGGCAGCACCCTCGGCATCCTCGGCATGGGCCGCATCGGCCAGGCCATCGCGCGCCGCGCCGCCGGCTTCTCGATGCGTGTGCTGTACCACAACCGCAGCCGCCTGCCGGCCGAGGTGGAGCGCGCGCATCGCGCCGAGTACGTCGGCTTCGACGACCTGCTGGCGCGCGCCGACCACGTGCTGCTGGTGCTGCCGTACAGCGCGCAGTCGCATCACATCGTCGACGCCGCCGCACTGGCCAAGATGCGGCCGACCGCGACGCTGGTGAACATCGCCCGCGGCGGCCTGGTCGACGAGATCGCACTGGCCGACGCGCTGGCCAACGGGCGCCTGGCCGCGGCCGGGCTGGATGTGTTCGAAGGCGAGCCGGCGATCCGTCCGGAGCTGCTGGCGCTGCGCAACGTGGTGCTGACCCCGCACATCGGCAGCGCCAGCGTGGCCACGCGCCGCGCGATGGTGTCGCTGGCGGTGGACAACCTGCTCGCCGCGCTGGGCATCGGCGCCGACGCCGGACGCCCGCCCAATGCGCTGAACCTGGACGCGATCGCCGCGGCCGGCGGCGGTGCGCGGGCGATCGCGGACAAAAAACGATAGGGAGCCTGCGGCGCCGCGCGCGACGCGCACGGCAGGTTCCCCGAATCCACGTGGCAGTGCGGCTGTTCCTCCCCTTCTTTTTCTGCGGATCGAATCTTCCATGAGCAATGCAACCCGTCGTTTCAACGTCGCCGTCGTCGGCGCCACCGGTGCCGTCGGCGAGACCATGCTGAGCATCCTCGCCGAGCGCGATTTCCCCGTCGCCACGCTGTACCCGCTGGCCTCCGAGCGCTCGGCCGGCGGCCAGGTCGAGTTCAAGGGCCACAAGGTCACCGTGCTCGACCTGGCGACCTTCGATCCGAGCGGCGTGGACATCGCGCTGTTCTCGGCCGGCGGCGGCATCTCCAAGGAATACGCGCCGAAATTCGCCGCGGCCGGCGCGGTGGTGATCGACAACTCCTCGACCTTCCGCTACGACGACGACGTGCCGCTGGTGGTGTCGGAGGTCAATCCGCACGCGCTGAAGCAGCGTCCGCGCGGCATCGTCGCCAACCCCAACTGCTCGACCATGCAGCTGATGCCGGTGTTGGCGCCGATCCACAAGGAATACGGCATCGAGCGCATCAACGTGGCCACCTACCAGTCGGTGTCCGGCGCCGGCCGCTCGGGCATGGAGGAGCTGGGCAAGCAGACCGCGCAGTTGCTGGCGTTCCAGGACATCGAGCCGCAGAAGTTCCAGGCGCAGATCGCCTTCAATCTGATCCCGCACATCGACGACTTCCAGCCCAACGGCTACACCAAGGAAGAGATGAAGCTGGTGTGGGAGACGCAGAAGATCCTCGAGGACAGCAGCATCCTGGTGAACCCCACCGCGGTGCGCGTGCCGGTGTTCTTCGGCCATTCCGAAGCGGTCAACATCGAGACCAAACGCAAGATCACCGTCGAGCAGGCGCGCGCGCTGCTGGGTCAGGCGCCGGGCGTGGAAGTGGTCGACGAGCACAAGGCCGGCGGCTATCCGACCCCGGTGACCCATGCCTCCGGCAAGGACCCGGTGTTCGTCGGCCGCATCCGCGAGGACTTCTCGCACCCGCGTGGCCTGAACCTGTGGGTGGTGGCCGACAACATCCGCAAGGGCGCCGCGCTCAATGCGGTGCAGTTGGCCGAGCTGGTTGCCCTGGAGGGCTGAAAGCCGGGACCCGGGTCCCGCGGGTTCATGGCGTGGCGGCGTGGCTGGCCGCGCGGCCTGATCGTGTGGCGGAGTGGAGCGAAGGCCGGGGCGCGAGCCCTGGCTTTTTGTTTGGAAAATGGAAGTCGCAGGTATCCGCGCTCGCCCCGTTGTGGGAGGGGCTTCAGTCCCGACGCGAGATCCCGCACACCGCGTTATGAAGCGCGGTCCCTGTCTCGGATTTCCGAGTCCCCAGCCTCCCCACGGGGGCTTTTCCGGGCCCGGATTTTTTGGGAACTTCAGTCCCGACAGCGGCCGCACCTCGCGTCGGGACTGAAGTCCCTCCCACAGTGGCGTGCCTGGGCTTTCCTGCTGCAGGGTGTTCTTGCGTCGTGGATTTCAGCGGTGCACCAGCAACGCGGTCCCTGTCTCGGCTTTTCCGGACCCCGGGTCCCCGGTCCCGGCTTCCTATATATTGCACGCATGATTCCAAGGGGCAGGGGCGGGATGCGCCTACAACCACGTTTGTTCCGTCGCCATCGCGGCGATGCGGTGTCCGCCGCGCGCGGGCTGCGCCATGTCTGTCGCGCTGCCACGGCGCTGTTGCTGCTGGCCTGCAGCCAGGCCGCGCTGGCCCTGGGCCTGGGCGATATCCGCGTGCTGTCCAAGCCGGGCGAGCCGTTCCTGGCCGAGATCCCGGTGATCTCCAACGAGCCGGGCGAACTGGAGCGGGCGCGGGTGGCGCTCGCCTCGCCGGCGACCTTCGCGCGGGTCGGGCTGGAGCGCCCGCAGGGCCTGGTCAGCGATCTGCAGTTCCGTTTCACCCAGACCCGCAAGGGCCGCGCGGTGATCCAGGTCAGCAGCCGCATGCCGGTCGACGTGCCGTCGCTGAGCTTCCTGATCGAGGTCGATTGGGGCCAGGGGCGGCTGATTCGCGAATACTCCGCGCTGATCGATGCGCCCAACACCGCCGCCGCGATCGATGCACCGGCGATCGATGCGCCGGCCGCGGCGCAGCCGTCCGACCGCATCGCCCGCGAAACGTCCACCGCGGCGCCAGCGCCTGCAGCCGCCGCCACGCCGGCGACGCCAAGCGCCAGGCCGGCCGCCACGCCGCGTCCGGCGCCGGCCCCCGCGGCCGCGCCCGGCGATGCGCTGGCGCCGGTGCGCGCCGGGCAGACCCTGTCGCAGATCGCCGGGCAACTGGTGCGCGGCAACGGCCATTCGCTGGACCAGACCATGGTCGCGCTGCTGCGCGCCAATCCGGACGCCTTCATCCGCGGCAATCTCAACCTGCTCAAGCAGGGCGCGGTGTTGCGCACCCCGCGCGAGGAGGATCTGGCCAGCCTGGATGCCGCCGCCGCCGAGGCGGTGGTGCGCGAGCAGGCGGCGCAATGGCGCCAGGCGCGTGCGCCGGTGCCGCAGCCGGCACAGGCGCAGCAGGACGCGGCGACGGCGCAGACTGCGCCCAAGCCGGCCGCCGCGGCGCCGGCCGCCGCCGCTGGCGCACGCCTGGAAATCGCGCCGGCGGTGCCGGCGACGCGCCGCGAGGCGGGAACCAAGTCCGGCACCGGTGCCGGCGACGAAGGAGACATGGTGGCAGCCCAACAATTGCAGCAGGCGCGCGAAGACCTGGCGGCACGCGATGCCGAGGTCCAGGAACTGCGTTCGCGGGTGGAGCAGCTCGAAAAGCTCAAGTCCCAGCAGCAGCAACTGATCGCGTTGAAGGACAGCGACCTGGCTGCGGCGCAGAAGCGCCTGGCCCAGGCCGGGCAGGCGGCGCCAGCGCCCGCGCCCGCGCAAGCGCCGGCCAATGACGGGTTCCCGCTGTGGCTGTGGGGCGGGCTGAGCCTGCTGGTGCTGGGCCTCGGTGCCTGGCTGCTGTCGCGCCGGCGCAAGCCCTCGCCGCTGCCGCCGTTGCCGCGCGACGACGATGCCGCGCTGGCGGCGAGCGCCGCGGTGCCGGTGGTCGCGCACCGCGATGTCGACGCGCCGGAACTGCCGCCGCTGGAGCCGGCCGAGCCGCTGGCCGAGGAGGAGGCGGTCGCCCGCGACCACGAGGCGTTGGAAGAGTGGGAGCGCGCCGACCATCTCGACCACGCTGCCGCCGATCACGCCGATCACCACACCGCACTCGACGACGACGCCTTCGAGCGGGTGCTGGCGCAGCAGTCGCTGCGGCAGGCGCCGGCCGATGCGCCGCTGTCCGCGGACAACGACGACGACCATTCCGCTGGCGTGTCCGATGCCCATCCGGAGGCCGCACCGGCCGCCGAGCCGGTTGCCGAGGCGCCGTGGCGGCAGCCGTCGCCGGTGGTCGCAGTGCCGGGCGGCGACGCCCATGCCGACAAGGACGCCGGCGGCGGCCGGCAGGAGCCGACCTGGCATCAGCCTGCCGCGCCGGCCCCGGCCCCGGCCGAAGCACCGTCGCCGTATCCGCCGGCGGGCCGCGAGCGGCTGGAACTGGCGGTGGCGTACATGGATCTGGGCGACAACGAGACGGCACGTACCCTGCTGACCGAGGTCGCGGCCAGTGGCGATCCGGCCGCACGCGCCGAAGCGCTGCAATTGCTGGGACGGCTGGACTGATGGCAGCAGGCGGCGCGCGGCGCGCTCGCCGCGGCCGTCCGGCCTGGAGCGGGACGGCCCTGCGGCAGCGTGTCCCTGGGCGGCGGGCGCACGCCGAAGGCGCGTTCCGGGACTTGCAGATGCAGTGCTGCGGCGTTGCAGGCGCCCCGCGCTGGCCCATGCACGCGTCGGCCGCAGCGCGCGCCGGCGCCGATGCCGCACTGCAGTGGAGGTCGCCATGCGCTACGCGCTAGGCGTGGAGTACGACGGCAGCGAATTCCAGGGTTGGCAGCAACTCGGCGAGAGTGGCGGCCCCAGCGTGCAGGCGACGCTGCAGGCGGCGCTGTCGTCGGTGGCCGACGCCCCGGTGAGCGTGGTCTGCGCCGGCCGCACCGATGCCGGCGTGCACGGCGAATGCCAGGTGGTGCATTTCGATTGCGATGCGCCGCGTCCGCCGCGCGGCTGGATGCTGGGCGCCACCGCGCGGTTGCCGCCCTCGGTCTGCGTGCGCTGGTGCGTGCCGGTGGCCGACGACTTCCACGCGCGCTTCTCCGCCCGCGCGCGCCGCTATCGCTACCGCCTGCTCAACCGCCAGGTACGCCCGGCGCTGTACCGGCAGACCCTGAGCTGGGAGCGGCGGCCGCTGCAGGCCGACGCCATGCACGCGGCGGCGCAGGCGCTGCTGGGCGAGCAGGACTTCAGTGCTTTCCGCAGCGTGCAGTGCCAGGCCCTGCACGCGCGCCGCGAGCTGCAGTCGATCGCGGTGACCCGCAGCGGCGAGCTGGTCGAGATCCAGGTCCAGGCCAATGCATTCCTTCATCACATGGTGCGCAATATCGTTGGTTCCCTTGTCATGGTGGGAACGGGCGAAAAGCCGTCGTCCTGGATTGGCGAACTGCTCGCGGGACGCGACCGCCGCGTCGCTGGTCCGACGGCACCGCCGCAGGGCCTGGTGTTCGTCGGTCCCCTCTATCCCGCCCACTGGACGCTTCCGGACGAGGTCACGCTATGAATCGCACGCTGTATCGCACCCGCATCAAGTTCTGCGGCATGACCCGCGCCGGCGACATCCGCCTGGCAGGCGAGTTGGGCGTGGATTCGATCGGGTTCGTGTTCGCCCATGGCAGCCCGCGGCGAGTGGCGCCGGCCGAGGCGCGGGCCATGCGCCAGGCCGCCGCGCCGATGGTGGATGTGGTGGCGCTGTTCCGCGACAACCCCAAGGACGAGGTGCGCGAGGTGCTGCGCACGGTGCGTCCGACCCTGCTGCAGTTCCATGGCGACGAGGACGACGGCTTCTGTCGCAGCTTCAACCTGCCGTACCTGAAGGCGGTGCCGATGGGCGGCGGCGAGGTGAATGCGCGCACCCTGCAACTGCAGTATCCGAACGCGGCCGGCTTCCTGTTCGACAGCCACGCGCCCGGCGAAAGCGGCGGTTCGGGCAAGACCTTCGACTGGTCGCGGCTGCCGACCGGCCTGCACCGGCCGTTCCTGCTCGCCGGCGGCATCAATGGCGACAACGTGTTCGACGCGATCATCGGCACCCTGCCGTGGGGCGTGGACGTGTCCAGCGGCATCGAGAGCCAGCCCGGGATCAAGGACGGCCACAAGATGCGCAAGTTCGTCGAGGAAGTGCGCCGCGCCGACTGCCACGAGTTGAACACCAACTGCTGAGCGCGGCCGCCGCAGGTGCCGCCGCATCGGCCCGCGCCGCGGGCCAACCGCCGCGACTTTCACGTATCATCCGGCTCTAGAACCTGCCGGCGGTCCGCCGCGCGCCGTGCGCGCAGGCCGGCGGGATGACGCGTGCCCATGATGGGGCGCGCCGTCACGGCACAGCAAGGATGAGGGGATGGCCGAGTTCCTGAACGTCGCACTGGGATTTCCCACGTTGCCGTACAGCGTCCTGTTGGCATTTTCCGCGCTCTACTGGGCGCTGGCCGCGTTCGGCATCGGCGACCATACCGCGCCCGACGGGCATCTGCATGTCGACGGCGCCGACCATGGCCTGCACGGCGTGTCCGCCGTCTTCGCGCGGCTGGGCCTGGGCGGTGCGCCGGTGATGCTGGTGGTGGCGCTGCTCTCGTTCTGGGGCTGGCTCGGCACCTATTTCGTCCATCTTTTCCTGCTGCAGTCCCTGCCGGCCGGCCTGCGCTGGGGCATCGGCAGCGGCGTGGCGCTGTTGGCCCTGCTGCCTGCGCTGCCGCTGACCTCCTGGATGCTGCGGCCGCTGCGCCGGCTGTTGCTGCGGCTGCGGCCGGTGGCGCAGACGTCGTTGCTCGGCAAGGTCGGCGTCGTCGCCTCGCCGCGTGCCGACGCGGACTCCGGCTACGCCACCGTCGACGATGGCGGCGCCGGCCTGGTCCTGCAGGTGCGTGCCCAGGCCGGCCAGGTCTATCCGCGCGGCGAGCGCGTGGTGCTGGTCGACTACGTGCAGGCGCACAACCACTATCTGATCGCCCGCGAGCAGGATCTGCCGGGTTTGCCGTTTCCACACAGCCTGATTGCGGGCGATAAGGAGATCCACCGATGAGTTTTGCGACGATGGCGCCGTTTCTGATCGGCGTCGGCATCCTGCTGGTGCTGCTGCTGGGGCTGGCCGGCCTGTTCCGCGCGTTCTACCGCAAGGTGGATCAGGGCGTAGCGCTGATCGTCAACGACATGAGCGCCACGCCCAAGGTGCACTTCACCGGCGCGTTGATCGTGCCGGTGCTGTACCGCGCCGAGCTGATGCGGATCAGCCTGATCACCCTTCAGGTCGACCGCCGCGGCAAGGAAGGGCTGATCTGCCGCGACAACATGCGCGCCGACATCGCCGTGGCGTTCTACCTGCGGGTCAACGAGACCCAGGCCGACGTGCTGCGCGTGGCCAAGGCGATCGGCGCCGACCGCGCCTCGGACAAGGACGCGGTCGACGAACTGTTCAACGCCAAGTTCTCCGAGGCGCTCAAGACGGTGGGCAAGAAGTTCGAGTTCACCGAGCTGTTCGAGAAGCGCCAGGAGTTCCGCGACGAGATCATCGCGGTGATCGGCAACGACCTCAACGGCTACGTGCTCGAGGACGTGGCGATCGACTACCTGGAGCAGACGCCCAAGGCGCTGCTGGATCCGCACAACATCCTCGACGCCGAGGGCATCCGCAAGATCACCGAGCTCACCGGCACCCAGAACGTGGTCACCAACGAGCTGGAGCAGAACGCGAAGCTGGCGATCACCAAGAAGAACGTGGAGGCGCGCGAGGCGATGCTGGCGCTGGAGCGGCAGCAGGCCGAGGCCGAGGCGCGGCAGAAGCGCGAGGTCGACACGATCCGCGCGCGCGAGCAGGCCGAGACGCTGAAGGTGCAGGAGGAGCAGCGCCAGTTGGCGGAGAACGCGCGTATCGAGGCGCAGCAGCTGATCGACATCCGCGAGCAGAACCGCCTGCGCGAGGTCGAGGTGGCCGAACAGAACCGCCAGCGCGCGGTGGCCATCGAGGTCGAGCGGGTCGCGCGTGCGCGCCAGCTGGAGCAGGTCACCACCGATCGCGAGGTGCAGCTGCAGGGCGTGGAGCGCGACAAGGTGGTCGAGAACGGCAAGATGGACGTGGCCAACATCACCCGCGAGCGCATCGCCATCGACAAGACCGTGGCGCAGGAAGAGGAGCGGATCAAGGAAGTGCGCCAGGTCGCCGAGGCCGACCGGCTCAAGCAGGTCACGATCCTGGAAGCGGAGGCCAAGGCGCAGGAACTGCTGGTACGCCAGGTCAAGGACGCGCAGGCGCGCGAGACCGCGGCCAAGCACCGCGCGGTCGAACTGACCACCCTGGCGCAGGCCGAACACGAGGCCGCCGGCAAGCAGGCCGAAGCCAAGAAGCTGCTCGCCGACGGCATCCGCGCCGAGAAGGCCGCGCCCGGTCTGGCCGACGCGCAGGTCAAGGAGGCCTCGGCACTGGCGATCGAGAAGGTCGGTATCGCCGAGGCGCGGGTGATCGAGGCCAAGGCCGATGCCAGCCTCAAGCAGGGCAGCAACGAGGCGCGCGTGCTGGCCGAGACGCTGCAGGCCAAGGCGCAGGGCGAAGAGCAGATGGGCAAGGCCAAGGCCAGCGCCGCCGAGTCGATCGGCATGGCCGAGGCGGTGGTGGTGGAGAAGCGCCTGTTGGCCGAGGCCGACGGCCTGACCCGCAAGTTCGAGGCGATCGGCGCGCTCAGCGACAGCGCGCGCGGCCACGAGGAATTCCGGATGCTGCTCGACAACAGCCTCAAGCAGGCGCTGGCGTCGATCGAGGCCGGCAAGGAAGTGTCCAAGGAGAACGCCGAGGTCATCGCCAGCGCCCTGCGCAATGCCGACATCGACCTGGTCGGCGGCGACGGCGGCATGTTCGACAACCTCATCAAGGCGGTCTCGCTCGGCAAGTCGATCGAAGGCCTGGCCGACAAGAGCCCGATCGTGCAGGACCTGATGCAGCGCTATCTCGGCGTGCAGCGCGGCGCGGCGGCGCCGTCGCGGCTGGCGCCGGACGCGGCTGGCCAACTGCCCGTCGCCGAGCCTTGAGCGCGGCACTGGACTGAGTGCGCAGGCGGCGCGCGGCCGGCGACGGTGGCGCGTCGTCGCAACCCGTGGCGGGCGCGCGGCGCGATGCGCCGATCCCCCGCAAGCCGGCAGGAGCCGCGACGATGGCAACACCTCCCCAACCCCAGACCGATCCCCAGCCCGAGGGCGACGCGCCCAGCCAGGTCGACCAGGCGGTCGCCCAGGGCGGCGCCTACGACGTGCTGCGCAAGCGCTTGGTCGAGCAGGGCGCGCGGCTGCAGGACGCGGTCGAGGCGCTCAACCGGCAGCGCCTGCAGGAGTTCGGCGACAGCCGTCTCGAGGTGGACGGCCGCTTCCGCATCCGCACCGAGCACAATTGCGTCGGCCGCGACATCGTGCAGGTCGGGCCGGACCTGCTGCTGTTCGGCTACAACGTGTTCCTCGGGCTCAAGAACCAGACCCGCGTGCAGGACGTGTTCGGGCTGTACCGGCTGGTCGAGGGCGCCGACGGCTACGACGTCAGCCCGATCGACCTGGCCGGCAGCTTCCTCGGCCAGGCCGGCTTCGTGCACGACTTCGGCGAGCTGTACGCCTACTACAAGCACGCCCGGCTGCTGCAACTGATCGTCATCGGCGGCAAGCTGCTGGCGGCGTTCCAGATCGGCGAGCGCAGCAGCGACGTGCGCGTGTTCCGCTGGGCGCAGGACAGCGACGGCGTGCTCACCTACATCGATGCGCGCGGCGAACGCGACATCGCGCTGCCGCCGCCGTTCGACTTCGAATGGACCCGCGCCACCCGCGAGATGGCGGTGAACGGGCGCCATTCGCATCTGAACATCCTCGATACCCTGTTCGTGGAGACCATCGGCGGCGATCTGACCATCAAGGTCGAGAACAACACCGAGACCGGACAGGGCATCTACAGCGAACCGGTGGAGGACAAGACCCAGTCGCTGGACGATGCGCAGTTCGATTTCGCGCGGGTCGGCAGCCTGGTCCTGCTCAAGGTGCTGCCGTATCGCGAGACGCAGTGGCGCGGGCTGATCTACAACACGCTCAGCGGCCGCATCGTGCGCAACGATGCCATCGTGCAGGCCTGCGTGCAGCTGCCCGAGGACCACGGCATCATTTTTCCCGGCGGCTATTACCTGCAGAACGGCGATCACAAGGCGTTCGACGCGGCGATGGACGGGATGCAGTTCAAGCGCGCGATCCGCTCGCCCAACGGCGAGGACGTGCTGTACATCTTCTACGAGCGCGAGGGCGGCAAGTCCGCGCTGTTCGTCTACAACACCATCCGCCGCGCGCTGCAGAACCCGGTGTTCGGCCATGGCTACGCGTTGCTGCAGGACGGGCGCATGGTGCTGTTCCATGCCGAGGGCAGCGAGCCGACCCGGATCCATCCGATGCAGGTCTGGCAGACTCCCTTCAGCAGCGACGAGTTCGCCGCCAGGCGCCCGCCGAGCAACACCTTCCTCGGCCGCATCGGCAATGCCGAGCTGGTGCGCGGCATCTCCAGCCTGTTCGGGCTGGCGCGCGCGATCGACCGCGACGAGGTGTCGGTGCAGCGCTACCAGTTGCTGGTGGAGGACGCGCGGCGCCTGTTCGACGCGCACCATTGGCTGGAGGACGCGCACTGCGGCGACCTGGCCGGCGTGCTGCGCGGCATCAGCGCCACCGGCGAGGCGGTGCTGGACGAATACGAAAAGGTGCTGTCGATCCGCCAGCAGTCCGACCAGGCGATGGCCGAGGCCACGGCCGCGCACAAGGCGCTGCTGGCACGGCTGCAGCCGGAGAACTGGAACAGCATCCAGGAGTTCGTCGAACCGCTCAACGCCATCGCCGCGCAGCGCGGCCATCTGCTGACCATCCGCGAGTACCGCTACATCGACACCGATGCGATCGATGCGATGGGCGCGACGCTGCAGCAGGCCCACGACACGGTCGGCGCCGCCACCGGGCGTTTCCTCGGCAGCGAAAGCGCGCTGGCGCCGTTGCACGCGCGCCTGGCCGAGCTGGACGCGGCGGCGCAGGCGGCGGCGACCGCGCGCGCGCTGTCCGAGCAGGTGCAGGCGATGCAGGCGATGTCGGCCGACCTGGACCTGCTGTCGGAACTGATGGCCGGGCTCAAGGTCGACGACGCCACCGAGCGCACCCGCGTGGTCGAGGCCCTGTCCGAAGTCTACGCGCGGCTCAACCAGGCGCGCGCGCGTGCCGAGCAGCGCCGCAAGAGCCTGGGTTCGGCCGAGACCGTGGCCCAGTTCGGCGCGCAGTTCGCGCTGTTCGGCCAGGCGATCACCAGCGCGCTGGCGCTGTCCACCGATCCCGAGCGCGCCGACGAGCAACTGTCGCGGCTGATGGTGCAACTGGAGGAACTGGAGAGCCAGTTCGGCGAGCACGAGCAGTTCCTCGGCGACATCCTCAGCAAGCGCGAGGAACTGGTCGAGGCGTTCGAGACGCACAAGCAGGCCTTGCTCGACGACCGCCAGCGCAAGGCGCGCTCCTTGCTGGACGCGGCCTCGCGCATCCTCGACGGCCTGCCGCGGCGCACCGAGCGCTTCGCCAACGCCGACGAACTCAACGCCTTCTTCGCCGGCGACCCGCTGATTCTCAAGCTGCGCGAGCTGGCCGAGCGGCTGCGCGGCTACCGCGACAGCGTCAAGGCCGACGACGTCGAGGCGCGGCTGAAGGGCGTGCGCGACCAGGCGGTGCGCGCGCTGCGCGACCGCAGCGAGCTGTTCGAGGCCGGCGGCAACGTGGTGCGGCTGGGTCCGCGGCACCGCTTCAGCGTCAACACGCAAGCATTGGATCTGACCCTGCTGCCGCGCGAGGACGGACTGGCGCTGCATCTGACCGGCACCGACTACCTGGAGCCGCTGCAGGACGCCGCGCTGGACGCCACCCGCGCCTACTGGCAGGTGGCGCTGGATTCGGAATCGCCCACGCTGTACCGCGGCGAATACCTGGCCGGGCGCATGCTGGAAGCGGCGCTGGCGGGCGAGGAGGGGCTGAGCCTGGATGCGCTGGCGCAACTGGCGGCCACACCCGACGCGCTGGCGCGCAGCGTGCGCGACTTCGCCGCGCCGCGCTACCGCGAGGGCTACGAGCGCGGCATCCACGACCACGACGCCACGCGCATCCTGCAGGCGCTGCTGCCCTTGCAGCAGGCCGCGGGCACGCTGATGCACGCCCCGGCCGCGCGCGCGCTGGCGCTGGCGTTCTGGGCCGAACGCCAGCGCGAGGAGGAGGTGGCCGCGTGGGTCGCGCGCCAGGCCGGCGTCGATGCGATCGCGCGCCTGTTCGGCGCGCGCGACGGCCGCGACGCGCTGCAGGCCGAGATGGCGCAGGCCATGCAGCGCTTCGCCGAGGACGCAGGGCTTGCGTTCGATGCCGCCCAGGCGCCGGCGGCCGCCGCCTACCTGGCGGCCGAACTGGCGCAGGGCGAACCGACTTTTCCGTTCAGCCGGCATGCGCGGGAACTGCTCGATGCGCTGCATGCGCGGCTGGCCGAGGCCGGGCTGCGCGAGCAGTTCGAGCAAGGCCTGGAACGCGTGCGCGGCAAGCTCGGCGCTGCCTGGACGCAGGCCAGCCAGTGGGTGCAGGGCCTGTGCCACGATCCGCGCTTCGCGGTCCACGCCGGCTACGCGCCCGAGGCGGTGGCGATCGCGCTGCTGGCGCCGCGGCTGCGCAGCCGCGCCAGCGAGGTGGCGTTGATGGCCACGGTGGAGGGCCTGCTCGGCGAACATCCGCGTATCGAAGGCGGGCGCCTGCGCCTGGCCATCGACGATTTCCTGGCGCGCCTGCGCCACCACGAGCAGGTGTTCGTGCCCGGCTTCCGCCAGTACCAGGCACTGCGCCAGCAGGTCATCGCCAGCGAGCGCGAGCAGTTGCGCCTGTCCGAGTTCAAGCCGCGGCCGCTGTCCTCGTTCGTGCGCAACAAGCTGATCAATGAGGTCTACCTGGGCGTGATCGGCGACAACCTGGCCAAGCAGATGGGCACGGTCGGCGAGAACAAGCGCAGCGACCTGATGGGCATGCTGATGCTGATCTCGCCGCCCGGCTACGGCAAGACCACGCTGATGGAGTACGTCGCGAGCCGGCTCGGCCTGGTCTTCATGAAGATCAATGGTCCCGCGCTGGGCCACGCGGTGCGCTCGCTGGATCCGGCGCAGGCGCCGGACGCCACCGCGCGGCAGGAATTGCTCAAGCTCAATCTCGCGCTGGAGATGGGCAACAACACCATGCTGTACGTCGACGACATCCAGCACACGCACCCGGAATTCCTGCAGAAGTTCATCTCGCTGTGCGACGGCACGCGCCGCATCGAGGGCGTGTGGAAGGGGCGCACGCGCACCTACGACATGCGCGGCAAGAAGTTCTGCGTGGTGATGGCCGGCAATCCGTACACCGAGTCCGGCGAGGTGTTCAAGATTCCGGACATGCTCGCCAACCGCGCCGACATCTACAACCTGGGCGACGTGCTCGGCGGCATGGAGGAGGCGTTCCTGCTCAGCTACATCGAGAACGCGCTCACCTCCAATCCGGTGCTCGCGCCGCTGGCCACGCGCGAGCTGGCGGACCTGTACCTGCTGGTGGATCGCGCGCGCGGCAAGGAGATCTCCAGCAACGCGCTCAGCCATGCCTACAGCGGCGCGGAGATCAACGAGATCGTGGCCACGCTGCAGCGCCTGCTGCGCGTGCGCGAGGTGGTGTACAAGGTCAACCAGCAGTACATCGCCAGCGCCGCGCAGGACGATCGCTACCGCACCGAGCCGCCGTTCCGGCTGCAGGGCAGCTACCGCAACATGAACAAGCTGGCGGAGAAGGTCTCGCCGGTGATGAACGAGGCCGAGTTGCAGCAGCTGATCTCCGACCACTACCTGGGCGAGGCGCAACTGCTGACCAGCGGCGCCGAGGAGAACCTGCTCAAGCTGGCCGAGTTGCGCGGCGCGATGGGCGCCGAGGAACAGGCGCGCTGGGACCAGATCAAGCGCGACTTCCTGCGCAACAAGGCGATGGGCGCCGACGAGGCCGATGTCGGCGGGCGCATGGTGGCGCAGCTGGCGGACATCGCAGGCGGCCTGCAGGGGCTGCGTGCCGAGCCGAGTCCGGAACCGGCACGCTGGGAGCAACTTCTTGCGCTGCTGCGGCAGGTGTTGGCCGAACGCGAGCGCGAAGCGCCGCCCGCCACGCCCGTGGCCACGCCGGCCGCGCCTGCGCAGACGGAAGCATCGGTCACGCCCGCGCTGCAGCCCTTGCTGGACGCACTCGCGCGCTCGCACGAGGGACAGGCGCAGGCCGGGCAGGCGCTGACCGCGCTGGCAGAGGCGCTGCGCGCGTCGTTGCGCGAGCCGTCCGCGCCGGAAGCGGAGCCGCGCGTGCGGCGGCCGCGCACGCTGGCCGAACGCCAGCTCGACGAAGCGCTGGCGCGGCATTTCTATGGCGACGCGGGCGCCGCGCGCAGCGACGATCCCGAACCCGGCCCTGCGTGAGCGCGCGCGCCGCTCCTGCGCTGCCCGAGCCGCCGGTGTCGCCGCCCGCGGCGAACGACGCGCAGGCCGCGTCCGGCTACGCGGCGCCGCTGCTCGAGGCGGTCGCACAGGCCCTGGCCGCGCGCGCCGCCGCGCCGGACGCCGGCGCGGCACTGGTGCAGGAGCTGGAGCGCATCCAGCACGCACTGCAGGCGCGCGATCCGCGGCGGATCCGCCGCGACAGCAGCCTGCTCGGCCGTCTGCTCGGCCGCGACCTGGAGCGCCAGGCCGAGGCCGAGACCCTGCAGGCGCAACTGGGCGTGGTCCTGCTGCGGGCCGATGCGCATGCCCAGGCGCTGCGGCACGCGGGCCAGGCATATGCCGAAAGCGCCGGCGTCGCCGAGGCCGGCGTGGCCGCGCTCGAGCGCTGGATCGCCGCGGCGCCGACGCCCGACCCGGCGTTGGCGCAGGCCTGGAACCAGCGACTCGACCACTTGCGCCGCCTCGCCGCCGCCTGGCGCCTGGAAGCGGCGCAATGGCGGTTGCTGCAACAGCAGGGCGAGCACCTGCTGCAACGCTACAGGAACATCCGCGACGTGCTGCTGCCGGCCTGGCGCCAGGCCGCCGTCACGCCGCAGGCAGCGCAGGGCAGGGACCACGTGGCCCGCGCCGCACAGGCGCAGCAACACATCCTGGCCGAACTGCAGGCCATGCGGGCTAGACTGCGCTGAGCCTGCGCCGCCGCCGCGAATCGCTATCGAAGGAGAACCATGATGACCCAGGAACACCCGCTGACGCCGCAGAGCCTGCCGCTGCAACCCGACGAAGCCGAGCTCAAGGCGCTCGGCCTGGTGCCGGACGATCGTGCGCAGATCGCGGCGCTTGCGCAGGGCCTGCGCGAACTCACGCCCGGCAGCCTGCACCTGTTCGGCACCGAGGTCGCCGCGCAGACCGCCGCGTTCTCCAGCCAGTTGCTGGACCAGGTCCGCAACCGCGACCTGGAGGCCAGCGGCGACAAGCTCGGCGAAGTGGTGCGGATCGCGCGCGCGCTCAAGCTCGACCAGCTCGGCGAGCGCTCGCGGGTGCCGCTGATCGGCGGCCTGATCGATCGCCTGCGCGCGTCCAAGGACGAACTGGTGCAGAAGTTCAGCGACACCAACCGGCAGATCGAACAACTGCTGCGCGACGTCGGCGCGCAGCAGGCCAACCTCGGCCAGCGCGTGGGCGAATTCGACCGCATGCACCAGATGGTGCAGGCCGAGCGCCGCGAACTGGGCCTGCACGTCGCTGCCGGCAAGCTGCGCCTGGCCGAACTGCAGCAACAGCACCTGGCGCTGGCGGGCCAGGACGATCCGCAGGCGCGCGGCCAGCGCGCCGAGATCGATACCGCCCTGCGCCTGCTCGACAAGCGCGTCGGCGACCTGCAGGTGATGCAGCACGCGGCCGAGCAGGCGCTGCCGATGATCCGGCTGATCCAGGCCAACGCGCTGCAACTGATCGAGAAGTTCAACACCGTCCGCGACATCACCATCCCGTCGTGGAAGCGCCAGTTCGCGATCCAGCTGTCGCTGCACGAGCAGCAGAACGCGGCGGCGCTGTCCAACGCCATCGACGATGCCACCAACGACATCATGCGCCGCAACGCCGACCTGCTGCGGCAGGCCTCGGTGGACACGGCGCGCGCCAACCAACGCGCGGTGATCGACATGGACACGCTGCGCCACGTGCACGAGCAACTGATCGCCACGGTGGAGGAGGTGCGCGAGATCCACCGCGACGGCATGCAGCAGCGGCGCGCCGCCGAGGTCGAGCTGAGCCGGCTGCGCGACGACCTGCAGCGGCGCCTGGCCGCGCCGGCGCAGCCGGGCTGACGCGCGCGCCCGCCGATGGGCGCTCGACGCCCCACCCACCCATGTAGAGCGGCTTCAGCCGCGACAGACACCTCCACTCCCGCGCACGCCAGGCGTCGCGGCCAAGCGTCCTGTACAGCGCGGTTGCGCCGCGAATTGCCAGCGAACAGGCCAGGCAATACGCCTAACCGCGATCCTCCCGCAACTCGCCGGCCAACCACCCGGCCAACGCCTCCACCCGTGGATCCTGCTGCTCCCGCCGCGCGCACAGCGCCCACTGCCCGCCGGTGTCGACGAAGCCCCACGGCGCCAGCAGGCGGCCATTGGCCAGGTCGTCGGCGACCAGCGGCTGCGGCGCGATCGCCACGCCGATTCCGGCCAGCGCCGCTTCCAGCAGGTAGTACAGGTGTTCGAAGCCGGTGCCGTAGCGCAACTGCGCCGGCGCCAGGCCTTGCGCCTCGGCCCAGGCCGGCCAGGCCTGCGGGCGCGACACCGTATGCAGCAGCGGCAGTCCCTGCAGTGCCGCCGGCGCGGACGCGGTCAGGGCCGGTGCCTGCGGCAGGGCCGGGCTGAGCACCGGGCCGATCCGCTCCGGCGCCAGCACGCGCACCTGCCAGTCCGCCGGCCATGGCGCCTGGCCCAGCAGCAGCGCCGCGTCCAGGCCGTCCAGATCGGCGGCGAAGTCGCCTTCGTGCGCGGACAGGTGCAGGGTCAGCGACGGCAGGTCGCGCTGCAGCGCCTGCAGCCGCGGAATCATCCAGCGGGCCAGGATGCTGCCGGGGCAGCCCAGCACCAGCGCGGTCGGCCGCGCGGGACGGCGCAGTTCCGCC
Organism: uncultured Xanthomonas sp.; assembly: GCF_964278005.1. NCBI lineage: Bacteria > Pseudomonadati > Pseudomonadota > Gammaproteobacteria > Lysobacterales > Lysobacteraceae > Xanthomonas > uncultured Xanthomonas sp. The sequence goes on along the minus strand of NZ_CAXYKF010000018.1, from coordinate 113,627 downwards.
ACCGCCTCGTGCAGTTGCGCGAACGCCGCGCCGGCCGCCTCGCACAGGCGCGTGCCGGCGGCGGTCGGGCGGATGCCGCGGCCGTCGCGCTGCAGCAGCGGCAGCCCCAGTTCCTGCTCCAGCAGCCGCACCTGACGGCTCACCGCGCCATGGGTGACATGCAGTTCCGCCGCCGCCGCGCCGACGCTGCGCAGCCGCGCAGCGGCCTCGAACGCACGCAGGGCGTTGAGCGAGGGCAGGCGGCGCGTGCTGATCATGTGAGTTTTCCTGACGGATTGCGTCAGACTTTATCGGTTTTTCTGTGGGAACGTGTGCGCTAAAGTGCAGGCCTGTCCTGTTGCCCCCGGTTGCGCCATGTCCTCTGTCCCCGTCAGCGACTTCCACGCCTTTCCCGACGCCGCCGGCCATTTCGGCCGCTACGGCGGCCGTTTCGTCGCCGAGACCCTGATCGGCCCGCTGCAGGAACTGGCCGCCGCCTACGACGCCGCGCGCCAGGATCCGGCCTTCATCGCCGCCTACGACAAGGACCTGACCCACTACGTCGGCCGGCCCAGCCCGATCTACCACGCCGAGCGGCTCAGCCGCGAAGTGGGCGGCGCGCAGATCCTGCTCAAGCGCGAGGACCTGAACCACACCGGCGCGCACAAGATCAACAACACCATCGGCCAGGCGCTGCTGGCCAGCCGCATGGGCAAGACCCGCATCATCGCCGAGACCGGCGCCGGCCAGCACGGCGTGGCCAGCGCCACGGTGGCCGCGCGGCTGGGCCTGGAGTGCGTGGTGTACATGGGCGCCACCGACATCGAGCGGCAGAAGATCAACGTCTACCGGATGAAGCTGCTCGGCGCCACGGTGGTGCCGGTGCATTCCGGCTCGGCCACGCTCAAGGACGCGCTCAACGAGGCGATGCGCGATTGGGTGACCAACGTGCAGGACACCTTCTACATCATCGGCACCGTCGCCGGTCCCGATCCTTACCCGCGCATGGTGCGCGACTTCAACGCCATCGTCGGCCGCGAGGCGCGCGAGCAGATGCTGCGCGACTACGGCCGCCTGCCGGATGCGATCAGCGCCTGCGTCGGCGGCGGCAGCAACGCCATCGGCCTGTTCCATGCCTTCCTCAACGACGCCTCGGTGAAGATCTACGGCGCCGAAGCCGCCGGCGACGGCATCGGCAGCGGCCGCCACGCCGCCTCGATCGCCGCCGGCCGCCCCGGCGTGCTGCACGGCAACCGCACCTACGTGATCTGCGACGACGACGGGCAGATCGTCGAGACCCACTCCGTGTCCGCCGGCCTGGACTACCCGGGCGTGGGCCCGGAGCACGCGTTCCTGGCCGACAGCGGCCGCGCCATCTACCAGGGCATCACCGACGACGAAGCGCTCGCGGCGTTCCACCTGCTGGCGCATACCGAAGGCATCCTCGCCGCGCTGGAGTCCAGCCACGCCGTGGCGCAATCGATCAAGCTGGCGCGCGAACTGCCCAAGGACGCGCTGGTGCTGTGCAACCTGTCCGGCCGCGGCGACAAGGATGTGCACACCATCGCCGCGCGCGAGGGGCTGACGCTGTAACGCTTTGCCCTTCTCCTTCCGGAGAAGGCGGCGCGGAGCGCCGGAGGAGGGTGCGGGCGCAGCCCCGTACTCACATTCCGCACCGCTTCGCCTCTTCCCCTCACCCCAACCCCTCTCCCGGCGGGAGAGGGGCGCATAGGTCCCCCATGAACCGCCTCGCCGATACCTTTGCCCGACTCGATGCCCACGGCCGCAAGGCCCTGATCCCCTTCCTCACCGCCGGCGATCCGTCGCTGGAGGCGACCGTGCCCGCGATGCACGCGCTGGTCGAGGCCGGTGCCGACGTGATCGAACTGGGCGTGCCTTTCTCCGATCCGATGGCCGACGGCCCGACCATCCAGCGCAGCTCCGAGCGCGCGCTGGCGCGCGGCGCCGGCCTGCGCTACGTGCTGGAGACGGTCAGCGCGTTCCGCCGCGACGACGCCACCACGCCGGTGGTGTTGATGGGCTACCTCAACCCGGTGGAGATCCACGGCACCGCGCGCTTCGCCGAGGAAGCGGTGGCGGCCGGCGTGGACGGCGTGCTGCTGGTCGACCTGCCGCCGGAGGAGTCGGCCGAGACCCTGACGGTCTTCGCCGACGCCGGTCTGGACCTGATCGTGCTGGCCTCGCCGACCACCAGCGATGCGCGCATCGCCCTGTTGTGCGAGGCGGCGCGCGGCTACCTGTACTACGTCAGCTTCGCCGGCGTCACCGGCGCCGACCGGCTGGATACCCGTGCCGCCGGCGATCGCCTGCGCCAGTTGCGCGCGCGCTGCCCGGTGCCGGTGGTGGCCGGCTTCGGTATCAAGGACGCCGCCAGCGCCAAGGCCATGGCGGTCGATGCCGACGGCGTGGTGGTGGGCAGCGCGCTGGTGGCGGCGCTGGCCGAGGCCGGCAGCCCGCAGGCCGCGCGCGACGCCGCCCTGGCGTTCCTGACGCCGCTGCGGCAGGCGCTGGACGCGGGCTGAGGTACGCCTGGTGTGTTTGCGAACGCCCCGCCTTGCGCGGGCGTTCGCGTTTGCCGCACTGCCGCAAATGTGGTGCGTGCGGAGCATGCGGTACATGCATCGTTGGTCGGACCGCAGGCGCCGTCGCTGGCCCCCGCTTGCGTGTCGACGATGCGGGATGGCGGCGACGCTACCGCACGTCCCGCGTTGCGCGGCCGCAGCAGGCGTCCTGGCGGCGGCCGCGCCGCTACCGGCCGGCCCGGCCGCTCCATGCGCCACCGTCTGCAGGCCACCGGGGGACCGAGTTAGACTGTCGCCCCTCTGCGGCTCTCGCGGCCGCCCAATGGATCGTCACATCGCATGAGTTGGCTCAGCAAATTGATGCCTTCGGGCATCCGCACCGACAGCACGCCCAGCAAGAAGCGCAGCGTTCCCGAAGGCTTGTGGGAGAAATGTCCCAACTGCAGCGCCGTGCTGTACCGGCCGGAACTGGAGGAGAACCTGGAGGTGTGCCCGAAGTGCGGCCACCACATGGCGATTCGCGCGCGCGCGCGCCTGGCCGCGCTGTTCGACGCCGACACCGCGCCGACCGAGATCGGCGCGCGCCTGGGTCCGACCGACGCGCTCAAGTTCAAGGACCAGAAGAAGTACGGCGAGCGCATCAAGGCCTCGCAGAAGAGCACCGGCGAATACGACGCGCTGGTGGCGATGCAGGGCCTGCTCAAGGGCCAGCCGCTGGTCGCGGCCTCGTTCGATTTCGCCTTCATGGGCGGCTCGATGGGCTCGGTGGTCGGCGAGCGCTTCGCCCTGGCCGCGGAGACCGCGCTGAAGATCGGCGCACCGTTCGTGTGCTTCTCCGCCAGCGGCGGCGCGCGCATGCAGGAAGGCCTGTTTTCGCTGATGCAGATGGCCAAGACCTCGGCCGCGCTCGGCCGCCTGCGCGAGGCCGGCCTGCCGTACGTGTCGGTGCTGACCCATCCCACCACCGGCGGCGTGTCGGCCAGCTTCGCCATGCTCGGCGACATCAACATCGCCGAGCCGTACGCGCTGATCGGCTTCGCCGGCCCGCGCGTGATCGAGCAGACCGTGCGCGAGACCCTGCCGGAAGGCTTCCAGCGCTCGGAATTCCTGCTCGAGCATGGCGCCATCGACCAGATCTGCGACCGCCGCGAACTGCGCGACCGCCTGTCCGAACTGCTGGCGCTGATGATGCGGCAGCCGGCCCCGGCGAAGAGCGAGGCGGCATGAGGGCCGGGAATCGGGAATCGGGAATGGGGAATCGTGGTGTCGCGCGTGCGTCGCATCGCGCGGCAAGCCCGTGCTTGTCGCGATCCCTGGACGTCTCCGGCTGTTCCCGATTCCCGATTCTCCATTCCCGATTCCCCAGCGCATGAGCCAACGCAAATACTTCGGCACCGACGGCATCCGTGGCCGGGTCGGGCAGGGGGCGATTTCCGCCGATTTCGTGATGCGCCTGGGCAATGCGCTGGGCCGCGTGCTGGTCGCCGGCGGCACCGCGCGGCCGACCGTGGTGATCGGCAAGGACACGCGCATCTCCGGCTACATGTTCGAGTCGGCGCTGGAGGCCGGGCTGGTCGCGGCAGGCGCCAACGTGCAGTTGCTCGGGCCGATGCCGACTCCGGCGGTGGCGTTCCTCACGCGCACTCTCGGTGCCGACGCCGGCATCGTCATCAGCGCCTCGCACAATCCGCACTACGACAACGGCATCAAGTTCTTCTCCGCCCACGGCGAGAAGCTCGACGACGCCACCGAGCAGGCGATCGAGGCCGCGCTGGACGCGCCGTTCGCCACGGTCGAGTCCGAGCGGCTGGGCAAGGCGATGCGCGCGCGCGAGGCGATCGGCCGCTACATCGAGTTCTGCAAGGCCAGCGTGCCGCGCGGCTTCGACCTGCGCGGGCTGAAACTGGTGCTGGACTGCGCGCACGGCGCGACCTACCACATCGCGCCGCTGCTGTTCCGCGAACTGGGCGCGGAGGTGATCGCGATCGGCGCCGCGCCGGACGGGCTCAACATCAACGCCGGCGTCGGCTCGATGCACATCGACAACCTCGCCGCCAACGTGCGCGAGCATGGCGCGCACCTGGGCATCGCCTTCGACGGCGACGGCGACCGCGTGCTGATGGCCGACGACCAGGGCAACCCGGTCGACGGCGACGGTCTGCTGTACGTGCTGGCCTGCGGCTGGCAGGCCAGCGGCCGCCTGCACGGCCCGGTGGTCGGCACGCTGATGACCAACTATGGCCTGGAACGGGCGCTGGCCGCGTTGCAGGTGCCGTTCCTGCGCGCCAAGGTCGGCGACCGCTACGTGCACCAGGCACTGGTGGAACAGGGCGGGGTGCTCGGCGGCGAGGCCTCCGGGCACATGCTGTGCCTGGACCGCGCCACCACCGGCGATGCCATCGTCAGCGCGCTGCAGGTGCTGGAAGTGCTCAAGCGCTCGCGGCAGACCCTGCGCCAGGCCTTGGCCGGGCTGCAGAAGGTGCCGCAGCAGACGGTCAACGTGCGCCTGCAGCCGGGCGTGCGCCCGCTCGAGGCCGACACCGTGAAGGCCGCGCTGGCCGCGGCGCAGGCGGCGGTGCAGGGGCGCGGGCGCGCCTTCCTGCGCGCCTCCGGCACCGAGCCGGTGGTGCGGGTCACGGTCGAGGCCGACGATGCCGCCTTGATGCGGCAGACCCTCGACGCCCTGGCCGAGGCGGTCCGTGACGCGGCGTGAGTCGATCGCCATTGCCCTCTTCGTGATCGTCGCCAAGGCGGTCACGTTCTACCTGCTGTATCGCCTGCTGCGCTGAGCGCGGCGTTTGCTTCCTCTCACGAGATGACGGTTCCTGCCATGACTGCGCGCATTCCCACCCTCGACATCACCCGTTTCGATACCGACCGCGAGGCCTTCGTCGCCGAGCTGGGCGCGGCCTACCGCGAGTGGGGCTTCGCCGGCATCCGCAACCATGGCATCGCCCAGGCGCAGATCGACGCGGCCTACGACGTGTTCAAGGCGTTCTTCGCCCTGCCCGAGGAGACCAAGCGCACCTACCACCTGCCCGGCAGCGGCGGCGCGCGCGGCTACACCGCCTTCGGCGTGGAGACCGCCAAGGACTCCAAGCATTTCGACCTGAAGGAGTTCTGGCACATCGGCCGCGAGATCGCCGACGACTCCCCGTACCGCGCGGTGATGCCGCCGAACCTGTGGCCAAGCGAAGTGCCCGGCTTCCGCGCCCACGGCTACGGCCTGTACCAGGCGCTGGATGCGCTCGGCGCGCGTGTGCTGTCGGCGCTGGCCCTGCACATCGGCCTGCCCGAGCACTACTTCGTCGACAAGACCGATTCGGGCAACTCGATCCTGCGCCCGATCCACTACCCGCCGATCACCGCCGACGACATCCCCAACGTGCGCGCCGGCGCCCACGAGGACATCAACCTGATCACCCTGCTGGTCGGCGCCAGCGCCGCCGGCCTGGAAGTGAAGTCCAAGCAGGGCGAGTGGGTGCCGTTCACCTCCGACGCCGACACCATCGTGGTCAACATCGGCGACATGCTGCAGCGCCTGACCAACCACGTGTACCCCTCGACCACCCACCGCGTGGTCAACCCCCCGGGCGAGCAGGCGCGCCAGCCGCGCTACTCGGTACCGTTCTTCCTGCACCCGAACCCGGACTTCGTGATCGACGTGCTGCCGTCCTGCGTCAGCGCCGACAACCCCAGCCGCTATCCCGAGCCGATCACCGCGCAGGGGTATCTGGAAGAGAGGTTGCGCGAGATCAAGCTGAAGTAGCTGGGAATCGGGAATAGGGAGTGGGGAATCGGTAAAAGCGGGTTTCCGTGCCCAGTGTTGCTACAGGCCTTCGTCGGCTTGGAGGCGCGGCTGTTCCCATTCCCCTTTCCCGTTTCTCCATTCCCAGCCTCATTCCACACTCCTGATCCGATGCGAGCCGCGCCCCATCATCCGCAGCAGTAGGGCATCGGGCAGCAGCGCCGTGAGCCCGAGCAGGGCGCGGTAGACCGCGCCGGGGACCACGCGCACCTTGCCGCGTTCGGCGCCGTCGATGCCGGCGCGGGCCACCGCGGCGGTCTGCAGCCAGAGCCAGCGCGGCAGGGCGTCCATCTGTTCGCGGGTGCCGGTGACGTCGTGGAACTCGGACCAGGTGAAGCCTGGGCATAGCGCGCAGACGCCGACGCCGCGGTCGGCGTTCTCCAGCGCCAGCGATTCGCTGAAGCGCAGCATGAAGCTCTTCGCCGCCGCGTACAGGGTATGGCCGTCCGCGCCCGGCACCAGGGCGGCGAACGAGGCGACGTTGAGGATGCGGCCGTGGCCGCTGGCGCGCAGCGCCGGCAGCAGCCGCCAGGTCAGTTCGCAGACCGCGCCGACCATCACCTGCAGGAACGCAGCGTGCACCGCCCAGTCCTGGGCGATGTAGCGGCCGGGCACGCCGTAGCCGGCGTTGTTGACCAGGATCCGCACCGCCAGCCCGCGCCGTTCGATCTCGGCCACCAGCGCGGCTGGCGCCGCCGGATCGGCCAGGTCCGCGACCAGTACCTCCACCGGCACCTGCGGCCGCAGTTCGGCGGCCAGCACCTGCAACTGCGCCTCGCGGCGCGCGGTCAGGATCAGCGGCACGCCGCGGCGGGCGTATTCGCGGGCGATCTCGCGGCCGATGCCGCTGGAGGCGCCGGTGATCAGGGCGTAGCCGGGAAGCTGGGTCATGACGGTCTCTGGGCGTGGAGCGGGCGGCGTGGCGCAGGGCGGGGCAGGGGCGATGCCTGCCCTTGGCGGCGCATCGGCTATCCTCTCGGCACTTTTTCGCCGGAGATGCGCCGATGCGACGCAAGATCGTAGCCGGAAACTGGAAATTGCATGGCACCCGCCACTTCGCCGCCGACCTGGTACGGGAGATCGTCACCGGGCTGCACGAGGCCGAGCACGGCGTGGAGGTGGTGATCCTGCCGCCGCTGCCGTACCTGGGCGACCTGATCGAGCATTTCGAGGACCGGCTGCTGCGCTTCGGCGCGCAGGACGTCAGCAGCAACGAGAAGGGCGCCTACACCGGCGAGGTGTCGGCGGCGATGCTGGTGGACGTGGGCGCCGACTATGGCCTGGTCGGGCATTCGGAGCGGCGCCAGTACCACCAGGAGAGCAGCGAGCTGGTCGCGCGCAAGTTCGCCGCCGCCCTGCACGCCGGGCTGGTCCCGATCCTGTGCGTGGGCGAGACCCTGGAGCAGCGCGAGGCCGGGCGCACCGAGGCGGTCATCGCCGCGCAGCTGGCGCCGGTGCTGGATCTGGTCGGCGCCGAGGGCTTCGGCCGCGCGGTGGTGGCCTACGAGCCGGTCTGGGCGATCGGCACCGGCCGCACCGCCAGCCCGGCGCAGGCGCAGGCGGTGCACGCGTTCATCCGTGGCGAAGTGGCGGCGCGCGATGCTAGAATCGCGGATTCGTTGCCGATCCTGTATGGCGGCAGCGTCAAGCCCGACAACGCCGCCGAGCTGTTCGCGCAGCCGGATGTCGATGGCGGGCTGGTGGGCGGCGCCTCGCTGGTCGCCGCGGAATTCCTGGCCATCGTGCGAGCGGCGGCCACCTGTTGAGCGAACGGCCGCCGCTGGCGGCCGTTCGTCCCCCAAGTCGTACTGTCCGGACGGATTTCGAAATGCTGATGGTCATCCTCAATGTGGTCTACGTGCTGGTGGCGATCGCGATGATCGCGCTGATCCTGATGCAACGCGGCGCCGGTGCGGCGGCGGGTTCCGGGTTCGGCGCCGGCGCGTCCGGCACCGTGTTCGGATCGCGCGGCGCGTCCAACTTCCTGTCCAAGTCGACCAAGTGGCTGGCGGTGGTGTTCTTCGCCATCAGCCTGTTCATGGCCTGGTACGCCGGCCACAGCGCGCGTCCGGCCGATGCCAACTTGGGCGTGATGTCGCAGTCGGCCACCCCGGCGCCGGCTGCGCCGGCCGGCGAACTGCAGGTCCCGCAGGCGCCGTCGGCCGCCGCCGCGGCTCCGGCTGCCCCCGCCGCCGCCCCGGCCGCCCAGCAGGCGCCGGAAAAAGCGCAAGAAAAGTCGCCTGCCCCGTCGCAGAAAGACTGAAGGCGGTTACAATATGCTGCGCGGCGGGATTGCCGCGCAGGTTTTACGCAAGCCCAGGTGGCGGAATTGGTAGACGCACTACCTTGAGGTGGTAGCGACTTAGGTCGTAGGGGTTCGAGTCCCCTCTTGGGCACCATTGTTTGGCTACGGTTTCTGTGCGAAGGCATCACGCCCTCGCCCGGAGAATCGTCTATCCCATGCCTGCGCGGCACGCGCGCGGGCACAGGCAAGAGAGAATCGCGAGTGCTGGCCGAATATTTGCCGACCCTGCTGTTTCTGATCGTGGCCACCGGTATCGGCGTCGCGCTGATGCTGGTGGGACGGTTCCTCGGTCCCCGGCGTCCCGACCTGAAGAAGCTCTCGCCGTACGAGTGCGGCTTCGAGGCCTTCGAGGACGCGCGCATGAAGTTCGATGTGCGCTACTACCTGATCGCCATCCAGTTCATCGTCTTCGATCTGGAAATCATCTTCATCGTGCCGTGGACGCAGGTGTTCATGGACCTGGGCGCTCGCTCCCTGGTCACCATGGGCCTGTTCGTCGGCATGCTGTTCCTCGGTTTTGTTTACGTGTGGAAGAAGGGAGCGCTGGAATGGGAGTGATTCAGACCCTGGATCGCCTGATGACCAACCCGATCCCGGAAGGGCGGGTGGACGACATCCTGCGTCCCGAAGGCGAAAACCCGCTGTTGGAAAAGGGCTACGTCACCACCAGCGTCGATGCGCTGCTGAACTGGGCGCGCACCGGCTCGATGTGGCCGATGACCTTCGGCCTGGCCTGCTGCGCAGTCGAGATGATGCACGCCGGCGCCGCGCGCCTGGACCTGGACCGCTACGGCGTGGTGTTCCGCCCGTCGCCGCGCCAGTCCGACGTGATGATCGTCGCCGGCACCCTGGTCAACAAGATGGCCCCGGCGCTGCGCAAGGTCTACGACCAGATGCCGGACCCGAAGTGGGTCATCTCGATGGGCAGCTGCGCCAACGGCGGCGGCTACTACCATTACTCGTATTCGGTGGTGCGCGGCTGCGACCGCATCGTGCCGGTGGACGTCTACGTCCCGGGCTGCCCGCCGACCGCCGAGGCCCTGGTCTACGGCATCCTGCAGTTGCAGAAGAAGATCTGGCGAACCCAGACCATCGCGCGCTGATTCCTCTTTCCTCGAGAGCACGCCAAGCCCCCATGGCAGAGCAAGCATCTTCCTTTAGCGACCGACTCGGCGCCCGTTTTCCCGGCAGCCAGGTCTTCGTGGCCCTTCCGCGCGGCGAAGTCACCCTGGAAGTGCCGGCCGACGCCTGGCACGCCACCTGCCTGGCGCTGCGCGACGAGTTCGGTTTCGAACAGCTGTCCGACCTGTGCGGCGTCGATTACCTCGGCTACGGCAGCGACGAGTGGGACACCTCCGACGTGTCCTCGCACGGCTTCAGCCGCGGCGTCGAAGGCAAGGCCGTGGGCCGTTTCGCCTGGGGTGAGTTCCCCAGCGGTGAGGCTGCCGGCGGCGCCCAGCCGTTGCCGGTCCCGCAGCAGCGCTATGCCGTGCTGGCGCAGCTGATCTCCTATCGCCACAACCAGCGCCTGCGCGTGCGTTGCTACGCGCCGAACGAAGACCTGCCGGTGGTGGCCTCGGTCACCGACATCTGGCCGGGCGCGAACTGGTTCGAGCGCGAGGCGTTCGACCTGTTCGGCGTGGTCTTCGCCGGGCACCCGGACCTGCGCCGCATCCTCACCGACTACGGCTTCGTCGGCCATCCGTTCCGCAAGGATTTCCCGCTGATCGGCAACGTCGAAGTGCGCTACGACGAAGAGAAGCAGCGCGTGATCTACGAGCCGGTGACCTCGGTGGAGCCGCGCGTGGGCGTGCCGCGCGTGATCCGCGACGATGCGCGCTACCAGACCGCGGCGGGCGAAGCACAGAAGGAGTCCGCCAAGTGAGCGAGTACCACCAGGCGCACGACGGGTTCGCCAGCAATCCTGCCGAAGCCAAGCAGGAAATCCGCAACTACACGATGAACTTCGGCCCGCAGCATCCGGCCGCGCACGGCGTGCTGCGCCTGATCCTGGAAATGGACGGCGAGACCGTGGTCCGCGCCGATCCGCACATCGGCCTGCTGCACCGTGGCACCGAGAAGCTGGCCGAGTCCAAGCCGTTCAACCAGTCGATCGGCTACATGGATCGCCTGGACTACGTGTCGATGATGTGCAACGAGCACGCCTACGTGCGCGCGATCGAGACCCTGATGGGCATCGAGGCGCCGAAGCGTGCGCAGTACATCCGCACCATGTTCGACGAGATCACCCGCATCCTGAACCACCTGATGTGGGTCGGTTCCAACGGCCTGGATCTGGGCGCGATGGCGGTGATGCTGTACGCGTTCCGCGAGCGCGAAGAGCTGATGGACGTGTACGAGGCGGTGTCGGGCGCGCGCATGCACGCGACCTACTACCGCCCGGGCGGCGTCTACCGCGACCTGCCGGACCGCATGCCGAAGTACCAGGAATCGCGCTGGCACAAGGGCAATGCGCTGAAGCGGCTCAACGCCGCGCGCGAAGGCTCGATGCTGGACTTCCTGGAGGAGTTCACCAACACCTTCCCGGCGCGCGTGGACGAGTACGAGACCCTGCTCACCGACAACCGCATCTGGAAGCAGCGCACCGTCGGCATCGGCGTGGTCACCCCGGAGCAGGCCTATGCCTGGGGCATGACCGGCGCCATGCTGCGCGGCTCGGGCATCGCCTGGGACCTGCGCAAGAAGCAGCCGTACGCCAAGTACGACAGCGTCGATTTCGACATTCCGCTCGGCACCAACGGCGACTGCTACGACCGCTACCTGGTCCGCGTGGCCGAGATGCGCGAGTCCAACCGCATCATCAAGCAGTGCGTGCAGTGGCTGAAGGCCAACCCGGGCCCGGTCATGGTCGAGAACTTCAAGGTGGCGCCGCCCAAGCGCGCCGAGATGAAGGACGACATGGAAGCGCTGATCCACCACTTCAAGCTGTTCAGCGAAGGCTACTGCGTGCCGGCCGGCGAGACCTACTGCGCGGTCGAGGCGCCGAAGGGCGAGTTCGGCTGCTACCTGATGTCCGACGGCGCCAACAAGCCGTTCCGCGTGCACCTGCGTGCGCCGGGCTTCGCCCATCTGTCGTCGATGGACGCGATCGTGCGCGGCCACATGCTGGCCGACGTGGTGGCGATGATTGGTACCTATGATCTGGTGTTTGGTGAGGTCGACCGATGAAGGCGACAGGTAATTTCGAAGCGGCGCGCGACGTCGATCCGATGGTGGTGCTGAGCGACAAGACGCGCGCGCACATCGATCACTGGCTGAGCAAGTTCCCGCCGGACCGCAAGCGTTCGGCGGTGCTGCAGGGCCTGCACGCGGCGCAGGAGCAGAACCAGGGCTGGCTGACCGACGAACTGATCGCCGGCGTGGCCAAGTATCTGGAACTGCCGCCGGTGTGGGCCTACGAGGTCGCCAGCTTCTACTCGATGTTCGAGACCGAGAAGGTCGGCCGCAACAACGTCGCGTTCTGCACCAACATCAGCTGCTGGCTCAACGGCGCCGAGGACCTGGTCGCTCACGCCGAGAAGAAGCTCGGCTGCAAGCTGGGCCAGTCCACCGCCGACGGCCGCGTCTACCTCAAGCGCGAGGAAGAGTGCCTGGCCGGTTGCGCCGGCGCGCCGATGATGGTCATCAACGGCCACTACCATGAGCATCTGACCAAGGACAAGGTCGACGAATTGCTGGACGGGTTGGAGTAACGGCAATGGCACAGCATCCCCACGCCCCCACCGGTCCGGTCGGCCCCGCGCCGCAGCCGCACCAGGTGGTGTACACCACGCTGCACTACGACACCCCGTGGTCCTACGAGAGCTACCTGAAGACCGGTGGCTACGCCGCGCTGCGCAAGATCCTCGAAGAGAAGATCCCGCCGGAGCAGGTGATCGAGATGGTCAAGCAGTCGAACCTGCGCGGCCGTGGCGGCGCCGGCTTCCCGACCGGTCTGAAGTGGTCGTTCATGCCCAAGGGCGCGCCGCAGAAGTACATCCTGTGCAACTCGGACGAGTCCGAGCCGGGCACCTGCAAGGACCGCGACATCCTGCGCTACAACCCGCATTCGGTGGTGGAGGGCATGGCCATCGCCTGCTACGCCACCGGCTCCACCGTGGGCTACAACTACCTGCGCGGCGAGTTCCACCACGAGCCCTTCGAGCATTTCGAGCAGGCCCTGGCCGACGCCTACGCCAATGGCTGGCTGGGCAAGGACATCCTCGGCAGCGGCATCGACATCGACATCTACGGCGCCCTCGGTGCCGGCGCCTACATCTGCGGCGAAGAGACCGCGCTGATGGAGTCGCTGGAAGGCAAGAAGGGCCAGCCGCGCTACAAGCCGCCGTTCCCGGCCAACTTCGGCCTGTACGGCAAGCCGTCGACGATCAACAACACCGAGACCTACGCGTCGGTGCCGGCGATCATCCGCAACGGCCCGGAGTGGTTCCTGGGGCTGAGCAAGACCAAGAACGGCGGCCCGAAGATCTTCTCGGTGTCCGGCTGCGTGCAGAAGGGCGGCAACTTCGAAGTGCCGCTGGGCACCACCTTCGACGAACTGCTGGAAATGGCCGGCGGGCTGAAGCCGGGCCGCACCCTCAAGGGCGCGATCCCGGGCGGCGTGTCGATGCCGGTGCTGAAGGCCGAGCAGCTCAAAGACCTGCAGATGGACTACGACACCCTGCGCGCGCTGGGCACCGGCCTGGGCTCGGGCGCGATCGTGGTGCTCGACGACAGCGTGTGCTGCGTGAAGTTCGCCTGCCGCATCTCGCAGTTCTTCCACAAGGAGTCCTGCGGCCAGTGCACCCCGTGCCGCGAAGGTACCGGCTGGATGCATCGCGTGCTGGAGCGCATCGTCGCCGGCAAGGCCACGATGGAAGACCTGCACCAGCTGCGCACCGTCGCCGGGCAGATCGAAGGCCACACCATCTGCGCCTTCGGCGAAGCGGCGGCCTGGCCGATCCAGGGCTTCCTGCGCCAGTTCTGGGACGAATTCGAGTACTACATCGTCAACGGTCATTCGATGGTTGACGGCAAGAAGGTGGAGGCAGCCGCCGCATGAGCGCGCAACCCAACAATCCCGGCGCGACCCCCGCGGTCGTGCCGGAAGGCCATGTGACCGTCGAGATCGACGGCCAGTCGCTGGTCGTGCCGAAGGGCTCGATGATCATCCAGGCCGCCGACAAGGCCGGCATTCCGATCCCGCGCTTCTGCTACCACGAGAAGCTGCCGATCGCGGCCAACTGCCGCATGTGCCTGGTCGACGTCGAGAAGTCGCCCAAGCCGTCGCCGGCCTGCGCCACGCCGGTCATGGACGGCATGAAGGTGCAGACCCGCAGCGACAAGGCGCTGAAGTACCAGCGCAGCGTCATGGAATTCCTGCTGATCAACCATCCGCTGGACTGCCCGATCTGCGATCAGGGCGGCGAGTGCGAGCTGCAGGACGTGTCGCTGGGCTATGGCCGCTCGGTCAGCCGCTTCAACGAGCGCAAGCGCGTGGTGCCGGACGAGGACATCGGGCCGCTGGTCGCCACCGAGATGACCCGCTGCATCCAGTGCACGCGCTGCGTGCGCTTCACCGCGGACATCGCCGGCACCTACGAGCTGGGCGGCATGTACCGCGGCGAGAACCTGCAGATCGGTACCTACGACGGCAAGCCGCTGACCACCGAGCTGTCCGGCAACGTGGTCGACGTGTGCCCGGTCGGCGCGCTGACCAATAAGGTGTTCCAGTTCCGCGCGCGGCCCTGGGAACTGGTGGCGCGCGAGTCGCTGGGCTACCACGACGCGATGGGCTCCAACCTGTTCCTGCACGTGCGCCGCGGCGAAGTGCTGCGCACCGTGCCGCGCGACAACGAAGCGGTCAACGAGTGCTGGCTGTCCGACCGCGACCGCTACTCGCACCAGGGCCTGTACGCCGAGGACCGCGCACTGCGGCCGATGCGCAAGGTCGACGGGCAGTGGCGCGAGGTGTCGTGGGCCGAAGGGCTGTCCGCCGCGAGCGAGATCCTCAAGGCCAACCGCGGCGACGCGCTGGGCGTGCTCGCGCATCCGTCCACCTCCAACGAGGAGGGCGCGCTGCTGGCGCGCCTGGCCGAGGGCCTGGACAGCGGCAACCTCGATCACCGCGTGTACAACCGCGACTTCTCCGATGCCGCGCTGGCCGAACCGTTCGCGCTGCCGCTGGCGGAGATCGAGCAGGCCGACGTGGTGGTGATCCTGGGCAGCAACCTGCGCCATGAACTGCCGCTGCTGCATGCACGCCTGCGCAAGGCGCGGATGCAGCGCCAGACCAAGGTGTATTCGATCAACCCGGTCGATTTCGACGTGGCCTTCGACCAGGCCGGCCGCCAGATCGTGGCGCCGTCGAAGTTCGCCGAGGCGCTGGCCGACGCCGCGCTGCGCGACGCGGTGCAGGGCGCCGGCCGTGCGGTGCTGATCGTCGGCGCGCTGGCCGAGAACCATCCGCAGGCCGCGGCGCTGCGTGCCGCCGCGCGCGACTTCGCCGCCGCCACCGGCGCGGCGCTGTGCCGCATCCCGCAGGGCGCCAACGCGCTGGGCCTGTCGCGCTACGGCGTGCTGCCGCGCGGTCGCAACGTCGCCGCGATGCTGGCCGAGCCGCGCAGCGCCTACGTGCTGTACGGCCTGGAGCCGGGCCTGGACTTCGCCGACGCCGCCGCCGCGCGCAGCGCGCTGGCCGGCGCCAAGGTGGTGGCGTTCAGCCACTTCGCCTGCGCCTCCACCCGCGACGTGGCCGATGTGATCCTGCCGATCGGCGCGTTGCCGGAAATCGAGGCGACGCTGACCAACCTCAACGGCAGCGACCAGCGCACCCGCGCCGGCGGCAAGCTGCCGGGCGAGGCCCGTGAGGGCTGGCGCGTGCTGCGCGCGCTCGGCGGCGAGCTGGGCCTGCCCGGCTTCGAGTTCATCGACCTGGCCGGGCTGCGCGACGGCCTGCAGCCGCGCGAGGTCGCCGCGGCGAGCTCGGCGCAGCCGGCACGCCAGGACGAGGGCCTGGAACTGGCCGCCAGTCCGGCGATCTACCGCACCGATGCGGTGGTGCGCCGCGCGCAGGCGCTGCAGCAGCATCCGCTGAACCGCGCGCCGGGCATTGCATTGCATCCGGACGAGGCGGCGCGCCTGGGCCTGAGCGACGGGCAGATGGTCAAGGTCGGTACCGCGGCGGGTAGCGCCACGTTGCCGCTGGCGACGGACAAGCGGGTCGCGCCGGGCGCGGCCTGGATCGAAACGGGCCACGGCGCGACCGCGCCGCTGGGCGCCGGTCGGGTGACGGTGGTGGCTGCATGAACGAGATGCTGTTGAACGTGGTCGATCCGCTGCACCAGTGGTTCCTCGGCCTGGGCGCCCTCGGCGTGGTCCTGTGGATCGTGCTGAAGATCCTGCTGATCGCCATGCCGGTGATCATCGCGGTGGCGTTCTACGTGGTCTGGGAGCGCAAGCTGATCGGCTGGATGCACGTGCGCCACGGGCCGATGTACGTGGGCATGGGCATCTTCCAGGCCTTCGCCGACGTCTTCAAACTGCTGTTCAAGGAAATCATCCAGCCCAGCAGCTCGCACAAGGCGATGTTCGTGATCGCGCCGCTGATCACCCTGGCGCCGGCCTTCGCCGCCTGGGCGGTGGTGCCGTTCGACGCCAAGCTGGTGCTGTCCAACGCCAACGCCGGCCTGCTGTACCTGCTGGCGATGACCTCGCTGGGCGTGTACGGCATCATCCTGGCCGGCTGGGCGTCCAACTCCAAGTACGCCTTCCTGGGGGCGATGCGCTCGGCGGCGCAGGTGGTCAGCTACGAGATCGCGATGGGCTTCGCCCTGGTCGGCGTGATGATCGCGGCCGGCAGCCTGAACCTGAGCACGATCGTGCAGGCGCAGGCCGGCAGCTCCGGGTTCTTCGACTGGTTCCTGATCCCGCTGTTCCCGCTGTTCATCGTGTACTGGGTGTCCGGCGTGGCCGAGACCAACCGCGCGCCGTTCGACGTGGTCGAAGGCGAGTCGGAAATCGTCGCCGGCCACATGGTCGAGTATTCGGGCGGTGCGTTCGCGCTGTTCTTCCTGGCCGAATACGCCAACATGATCCTGGTCAGCTTCCTGGTCTCGATCTTCTTCCTGGGCGGCTGGCTGAGCCCGATCCAGGGCTGGGTCACCGCGGACATCTCGCCGTGGGTCAACTGGATCTGGACCGGCGGCTGGCCGTGGCTGCTGATGAAGGTGCTGTTCTTCGCCAGCGCGTACATCTGGTTCCGCGCCAGCTTCCCGCGCTACCGCTACGACCAGATCATGCGCCTGGGCTGGAAGGTGTTCATCCCGCTGACGATCGTGTGGATCGCGGTGACGGCATTGATGGTGTTCTACGGCGTGATCCAGAAGGGCGTGTAAGCGATGAATAAAATCACCCATTACTTCAAGAGCCTGCTGCTGCTCGAGCTGCTCGGCGGCCTGTGGCTGACCTTGAAGTACACGTTCCGTCCCAAGTACACCGTGCTGTACCCGATGGAGAAGTTCCCGCAGTCGCCGCGCTTCCGCGGTCTGCACGCGCTGCGCCGCTATCCCAACGGCGAAGAGCGCTGCATCGCCTGCAAGCTGTGCGAGGCGGTGTGCCCGGCGCTGGCGATCACCATCGACTCGACCAAGCGCGAGGACGGCACCCGCCGCACCACCCGCTACGACATCGACCTGTTCAAGTGCATCTACTGCGGCTTCTGCGAGGAAAGCTGCCCGGTGGATTCGATCGTGGAGACCCAGGTGCTGGAGTACCACTTCGAAAAGCGCGGCGAGAACATCGTCACCAAGCCGCAGTTGCTGGCGATCGGAGACCGGCTCGAGGCCGAGATCGCCGAGCGCCGCGCTGCCGACGCTCCCTTCCGCTGAGGTTCCGAAATGGATTGGGTCAATATCGCTTTCTGGATCTTCGCCACCATCGCCGCGGTCGCCGCCGGCGCGGTGATCAGCGTGCGCAACCCCGTGTACGCAGTGCTGTGCCTGATCCTGACGTTCTTCTCCATCGCCTGCGTGTGGCTGCTGGTGGGCGCCGAGTTCCTCGGCGTGACCCTGGTGCTGGTCTACGTCGGCGCGGTGATGGTGCTGTTCCTGTTCGTGGTGATGATGCTGGACATCGACACCGCCCGCATGCGCGAAGGCTGGGTGCGCTACCTGCCGGTGGGCCTGGTGGTGGCAGTGGCGATGCTGGTGCAGATGGTCACCCTGATCGGCGTGAAGGCGCGCAGCGCGGCGCCGTTCCCGGCCGACAACGCCGCGGCGCAGGCCGCCGACACCTCCAACATCACCTGGCTGGCCAAGACCCTGTTCACCCAGTTCCTGCTGCCGTTCGAGTTCGCCGCGATCATCCTGACCGTGGCGGTCGTGGCCGCCGTGATGCTGACCCTGCGCAAGCGCACCGGCATCAAGACCCAGAACCCGGGCGACCAGTCGCGGGTCAAGGCCGGCGACCGTCTGCGCATGGTCAAGATGGCCGCCGAAAAGCCCACGCTCCACACTCCGCCGGCATCGCAGGAGGGCCAGCCATGATCTCCCTAGGCCATCTGCTGGCGCTCGGCGCGGTGCTGTTCTGCATCGCCCTGGCCGGCATTTTCCTCAATCGCAAGAACGTCATCGTGCTGCTGATGTCGATCGAGCTGATGCTGCTGTCGGTCAACATCAACTTCGTCGCCTTCTCGCGCGAGCTCGGCGACGCCGCCGGCCAGTTGTTCGTGTTCTTCATCCTGACCGTGGCCGCGGCCGAAGCCGCCATCGGCCTCGCGATCCTGGTGACGCTGTTCCGTACCCGCCACACGATCAATGTGGCCGAAGTCGATTCGCTGAAGGGCTGACCTGCAGATGGAAATTACGCTCTCCAAGAGTCTGCTGATCGCGGTGGTGCTGGCCCCGCTGGTCGGCAGCATCATCGCCGGCCTGTTCGGCCGTCAGGTCGGCCGCAAGGGCGCGCAGTTCGCCACCATCCTCGGCGTGGCGGTCAGCTGCGCGCTGTCGTGCTGGACCCTGTACCAGCTGGTCGGGCAGGGCGCCTCGCCGTTCAACCAGAACCTCTACACCTTCTTCGAGGTCGGCCACTATTCGGCCCACGTCGGCTTCATGGTCGACCGCCTGACCGCGATGATGATGGTGGTGGTGACCTTCGTGTCGCTGCTGGTGCACATCTACACCATCGGCTACATGGCCGACGATCCGGGCTACCAGCGCTTCTTCAGCTACATCTCGCTGTTCACCTTCTCGATGCTGAGCCTGGTGATGAGCAACAACTTCCTGCAGCTGTTCTTCGGCTGGGAAGCGGTGGGCCTGGTGTCGTACCTGCTGATCGGCTTCTGGTTCAAGCGCCCGACCGCGGTGTTCGCCAACATGAAGGCGTTCCTGGTCAACCGCGTCGGCGACTTCGGCTTCATCCTCGGCATCGCCGGCGTGCTGCTGTGGTTCGGCACGCTGGACTACGCCAGCGTGTTCGCCAACGCCACCGCGGTGCTGGGCAGCGATGCCGCCGGCGGTCTGGCCCAGGTGCAGCTGTTCCAGGGTCATGCCTGGAATGTCTCCACCATCATCTGCGTGTGCCTGTTCATCGGCGCCATGGGCAAGTCGGCGCAGGTGCCGCTGCACGTGTGGCTGCCGGACTCGATGGAAGGCCCGACCCCGATCTCGGCACTGATCCACGCCGCGACCATGGTCACCGCCGGCATCTTCATGGTGGCGCGCATGTCGCCGTTGTTCGAACTGTCGCAGACCGCGCTGAACTTCGTGCTGGTCGTCGGCGCCACCACCGCGTTCTTCACCGGCCTGATCGGCATCGTGCAGAACGACATCAAGCGCGTGGTCGCCTACTCGACGCTGTCGCAGCTGGGCTACATGACCGTGGCGCTGGGCGTGTCGGCGTACTCGGCCGCGGTGTTCCACCTGATGACCCACGCCTTCTTCAAGGCGCTGCTGTTCCTGGCGGCCGGCTCGGTGATCATCGGCATGCACCACGAGCAGGACATGCGCAAGATGGGCGGCCTGCGCAAGTACATGCCGATCACCTACTGGACCAGCGTCATCGGTACCCTGGCGCTGGTCGGCACCCCGTTCTTCGCCGGCTTCTACTCCAAGGACACCATCATCGAGGCGGCGCAGCACCACGCGCACACCTCGCATGGCTGGATCGCGACCTACGGCTACTGGGCCGTGCTCGGCGGCGTGCTGATCACCAGCTTCTACAGCTTCCGCCTGCTGTTCCTGACCTTCCACGGCCAGGAGCGCTTCCGCGATGCGCATGCGCACCACGATGCGCATCATGACGACGCCCACGGTGCGCATGCCCACGACGATCACGCACACGACGATCACGGCCACGGCCACCACGGCGCGCACGAACCGCACGAGTCGCCGTGGGTGGTGACGGTGCCGCTGATCCTGCTGGCGATCCCGTCGATCGCGATCGGCTTCTTCACCATCGGCCCGATGCTGTTCGGCACCGACTGGGCGGGGCACCATGCCGCGGCGGCGATCAAGGGCCAGGCGGTCAGCTTCTTCACCGGCATCGTCGACTTCTACGATCCGGCGCGCGACACCGTCGGCGCGCTGGCCGAGGAGTTCCACGGCCCGGTCGCGTTCGCCCTGCACGGCCTGACCCAGCCGCCGTTCTTCCTGACCCTGGCCGGTTTCGCCCTGGCGTGGATCCTGTACCTGTGGAAGCCGGAACTGGCGGCGAAGGCGCGCAAGACCTTCTCGGTGCCGGTGTGGATCCTCGAGAACAAGTACGGTTTCGACAAGCTCTGGATCGGCGGTTTCGCCGGCGGCGGCGTGCGCCTGGGCAAGGTGTCGCGCGCGGTGGATACGCATGTCGTGGACGGCGTCATGGTCAACGGCACCGCACGCGTGATCGACCTGGCGGCCAATCTGCTGCGTCGCACGCAATCCGGTTTCCTCTATCACTACGCCTTCGCGATGATCGTCGGTCTCATTGCCCTGCTGGGCGTGCTGATGCATTTCTGGCGTTGACCTGTACGGAATAAGAACACGTGTCGAACTGGCCTCTACTCTCCATCCTGATCTGGCTGCCGATCATCGGCGGTGCCCTGGTGCTCGCCCTGCGTGATGCGCGTGCGGCGCGCTGGGCGTCGCTGCTGGTGGCGTTGCTGACCTTCGCGCTCAGCGTGCCGCTGCTCACCGGTTTCGACTACGCCAGCGACGCGCTGCAGTTCGTCGAGACCCATGCCTGGATCCCGGCATACGACATCGGCTACAACCTCGGCGCCGACGGCATCGCGGTGGCGCTGATCGTGCTGACCACGCTGGTCACGGTGCTGGCGCTGATCGGCGCGTGGACCTCGATCGACAAGCGCGTCAACCAGTACGTGGCCGCGTTCCTGATCCTGGAAGGCGTCACCGTCGGCATCTTCTCCGCCACCGACGCGATGCTGTTCTACGTGTTCTTCGAGGCGATGCTGATCCCGATGTTCCTGATCATCGGCATCTGGGGCGGCCCGCGCCGCATCTACGCCGCGGTCAAGTTCTTCCTGTACACCTTCCTCGGCTCGGTGCTGATGCTGGTCGGGTTGATCTACCTGTACCTGAAGGGCGGCAGCTTCCAGCTCGCCGATCTCTACCAGCTGTCGCTGACCTCGAAGGAGCAGACCTGGCTGTTCTTCGCCTTCCTGATCGCCTTCGCGGTCAAGGTGCCGATGTTCCCGGTGCACACCTGGCTGCCGGACGCGCACGTGGAAGCGCCGACCGCCGGTTCGGTGATCCTGGCGGCGATCGCGCTGAAGATCGGCGGTTACGGCTTCCTGCGCTTCAACCTGCCGATCCTGCCCGACGCCAGCAACGAGTGGGCGTGGCTGGTGATCGCGCTGTCGCTGATCGCGGTGATCTACGTCGGCCTGGTCGCCCTGGTCCAGGACGACATGAAGAAGCTGATCGCCTACTCCTCGATCGCGCACATGGGCTTCGTCACCCTCGGCAGCTTCGTCGCCTTCGCCCTGGTCGGCTTCGGCAGCACCGATGCGGCCCGGTTGGGCCTGCAGGGCGCGATGGTGCAGATGATCTCGCACGGCTTCGTGTCAGGCGCGATGTTCTCCTGCGTCGGCGTGCTGTACGACCGCATGCACACCCGCCGCATCGCCGACTACGGCGGCGTGGTCAACGTGATGCCGTGGTTCGCGACCTTCGCGATGCTGTTCTTCATGGCCAATGCGGGCCTGCCGGGCACCAGCGGCTTCGTCGGCGAGTTCATGGTCATCATGGCCAGCTTCCAGGCGCACCCGCTGCTGGCCTTCGGCGCGGCGACCACCCTGGTGATCACCGCCGCCTACACCCTGTGGCTTTACAAGCGCGTGTTCTTCGGCGAGGTCGCCAATGCGCACGTGGCCGAGCTGAAGGACATCAACGGCCGCGAGGCGCTGGTGCTGGGCGTGTTCGCGCTCGGCGTGCTGGCCCTGGGCCTGTATCCGAAGCCGTTGACCGACCTGATGGAGCCCTCGATCGCGAAGCTGGCGGCGCAGATCGCCACCAGCAAGCTGTAAGCGGCCGTCGAGCGTATTGATTCCAGAGATTTGATGATGACCACCCCTGCGCTGCTGCCTCTGACCACCGTCGACCTGCCGCCCCTGCTGCCCGAGCTGGTGCTGACCGCTGGTGCCTTCTTCCTGCTGATGCTCGATCTGTTCATCAGCGAGCGCAACAAGGCCTGGACCCACATCGTCTCGGTGGCGATCCTGGTCGCGGTGTTCGCGATGCTGCTGGCCGGCGTGGGCGGGCAGGGCGAGGTGTTCAACGGCATGTTCGTGCGCGATGCCGCCGCCGACGTGATGAAGACGGTGATCGTCGGCCTCAGCGCGCTGACCCTGATCTACGGCTGGAGCTACCTGCGCGAGCGCAAGCTGTACCAGGGCGAGATCCCGGTGCTGGTGCTGTTCGCCACGGTCGGCATGATGATCCTGGTCTCGGCCGGCAGCCTGCTGATGGTCTACCTGGGCCTGGAACTGCTGGCGCTGTGCTCCTACGCGCTGGTCGCCTCCAACCGCGACAACGGCATGGCCACCGAAGCGGCGATGAAGTACATCGTGCTCGGTTCGCTGGCCTCGGGCTTGCTGCTGTACGGCATGTCGCTGATCTACGGCGCCACCGGCACGCTGAGCCTGAGCGGCATCCACGAGGCGATCGGCAACGGCCGCGAGCACATGCTGCTGCTCACCGGCACGGTGTTCATGATCGCCGGTGTCGCCTTCAAGCTCGGCGCGGCGCCGTTCCACATGTGGCTGCCGGACGTCTACCAGGGCGCCCCGGCGCCGATCGCGCTGTTCATCAGCTCGGCGTCCAAGCTGGCCGCGTTCGGCATGGCCTACCGCCTGCTGGAAGTGGGCGTGGGCCCGCTGGCGGCGCAGTGGCACTGGGTGATCGGCGGCCTGGCGGCGCTGTCGCTGGTGGTCGGCAACCTGATGGCGGTGGCGCAGAGCAATCTCAAGCGCATGCTGGCGTATTCCACGGTCTCGCACATCGGCTTCCTGCTGCTGGGCGTGGCCGGCGGCGGCGAGCGCGGCTATGCGGCGGCACTGTTCTACGCGATCTGCTATGCGGTGATGTCCACCGCCTCGTTCGGCGCGATCATCGCGTTGTCGCGCAAGGGCTTCGAGGCCGAGAACATCGACGACTTCAAGGGCCTGAACGCGCGCAACCCGTGGATGGCGCTGCTGGTGCTGTGCATCATGGCCTCGCTGGCCGGCGTGCCGCCGTTCCTGGGCTTCTGGGCCAAGCTGGCGGTGCTGGGCGCGGTCGTCGCGGTGCCCGACCAGAACCTATGGTGGACCGGCCTGGCGGTGCTGTCGGTGCTGTGCGCGGTGATCGGCGCGTTCTATTACCTGCGCGTGATCAAGGTGATGTATTTCGACGAGCCGGTCGGCACGCCGCTGCCGGCCAACGACGACCGCGTGCTGGGCGTGGCGCTGGGCGTCAACGCGCTGGGCCTGCTGGCCTTTGGCCTGGCCTGGAGCCCGCTGATGGCGTGGTGCCAGCGCGCCTTCGCGCACCTGGCCTGATCGCGAAAGGGCGGTTTTCCCGCTGTTTTTCGCCAACGCCGCCGCAAGGCGGCGTTGGCGTTTTTGCATTCGGCGATGCGATTGTTGTTTCGTTTTCCATCGTGTGCGGTTATCATGGCGTCCTTCGAACGGCAGCGTCGCTACCGCATCGAGATGAAAATCAGGGCTTGCAATCGACGCACTGATTCTTCATAATTCCGCTTCTGCTGCGGGGTGGAGCAGTCTGGCAGCTCGTCGGGCTCATAACCCGAAGGTCGCAGGTTCAAATCCTGCCCCCGCTACCATCTTTGTCTGCAGCGGCAACCAGTGCATCGGTTGTCTGCGGCAGGGAAGTTTGGGCTTCGCGATGACGCATGTTCCCGTCGTCGCAACCGGAATCCAGCGTGACCGGAGTTTTACCGGACAAGGGGCCCAGAGGGCCCTTTGTCGTTTCCGGGGTCCGGGAAATGCACGCAATCGACTTTTCAACCCTTCAGATGCAAGGCAGGCTGTGAGCGACAAGGCAAACGAAATCGCGACTCTGCTGGGCCCGACCGTGGACGCGTTGGGCCTGGAACTGCTGGGCGCGGAATACCTGCCGGCCCCCGGCGGCGCCACGCTGCGCCTGTACATCGACGTGCCGCTGGCCGAGCAGCCCGAGCGCATCGTCAACATCGACGATTGCGAGCGGGTCAGCCGCGAGGTGTCGGCGCAACTGGACGTGGAAGACCCGATCAGCGGCAACTACACGCTGGAAGTGTCCTCGCCGGGCGTGGACCGGCCGCTGTTCAGCGCCGAACAGTTTTCCCGCCATGTGGGCGAATCGGCCAAGGTGGTGCTGAAGTTGCCGCAGCAGGGCCGTCGTCGCCTGCAGGGGCGCATCGTGCAGGCCGACGCCGCTGCCGGCCGCATCATCTTCGAGGTCGACGGCGCCGAACTGGCGGTGGACTTCGACAACATCGACAAGGCGCGGATCATGCCCGACTGGGCGGCGCTGGGTCTGGCGCCGACCAAGCCGGGCAAGGGCCCGAAGCCGGCCGGCAAGAACGCAAAATCCAATAAGAAACCATCCAACGAACCGGCGGCCGACGAGGCTGCGCGCGGAGCGAAAGAATGAGCAAGGAACTGTTGCTGGTAGTCGACGCGGTGGCCAACGAAAAGGGCGTGCCGCGCGAAGTGATCTTCGACGCGATCGAGGCCGCATTGGCGTCGGCGGCGAAGAAGCGCTACCCCGACCAGGACGTGCTGACGCGCGTCACCATCGACCACAAGGACGGCACCTACGAAACCTTCCGGCGTTGGGAAGTGGTGGCCGACGATGTGGTGATGGAATCGCCCGACCGGCAGATCCGCCTGATGGACGCGGTCGACGAGGCCGAGGGCGTGGACGTCGGCGACTACATCGAAGAGCAGATCGAGAACCCGGACTTCGGCCGCATCGCCGCGCAGGCCGCCAAGCAGGTGATCGTGCAGCGCGTACGCGAGGCAGAGCGCCAGCAGGTGGTGGACGCGTGGAAGGATCGCGTCGGCGAACTGGTCACCGGCGTGGTCAAGCGCGCCGAGCGCGGCAACATCTACGTGGACCTGGGCGGCAACGCCGAGGCCTTCATCCCCAAGGACAAGGGCATCCCGCGCGACGTGCTGCGCGCCGGCGACCGCGTGCGCGGCTACCTGGCCGAAGTGCGTTCGGAGCCGCGCGGCCCGCAGCTGTTCATCAGCCGCGCCGCGCCGGAATTCATGATCGAGCTGTTCAAGCTGGAAGTGCCGGAAGTGGGCCAGGGCCTGGTCGAGATCAAGGCCTGCGCGCGCGATCCGGGCGACCGCGCCAAGATCGCGGTGCTGGCGCACGACACCCGCACCGATCCGATCGGCGCCTGCATCGGCATGCGCGGTTCGCGCGTGCAGGCGGTGTCCAACGAGCTCAACGGCGAGCGCGTGGACATCGTGCTGTGGAACGACAACCCGGCCAACTTCGTCATCAACGCGATGGCGCCGGCCGAGGTGCAGTCGATCATCGTCGATGAAGAGAAGCACTCGATGGACCTGGCGGTGGCGGAAGACCGCCTGGCCCAGGCGATCGGCAAGGGCGGCCAGAACGTGCGCCTGGCCAGCCGCCTGACCGGTTGGCAGCTCAACGTGATGACCGCCGAGCAGGTCGCGGCCAAGTCCGAGGCCGAGCAGGCCGTGGCCCGCCAGCTGTTCATGGACAAGCTGGAAGTGGACGAGGAGATCGCCGCGATCCTGGTCGCCGAGGGCTTCAACTCGGTCGAGGAAATCGCCTACGTGCCGGTCGGCGAGCTGCTGGCGGTGGAAGGCTTCGACGAGGACATCGTCGAGGAATTGCGCGCGCGTGCCCGCGACGCGCTGCTCAACGAGGCGCTGGCCGCCGAGGAGAGCGACGACGACGGTGTGCCGGCGGCGGACCTGCTGTCGCTGCCGGGCATGGACGAAGCCACCGCCTACGCGCTGGCCGGCCATGGCGTACGCACCAGCGAGGACCTGTCGGATCTGGCTGCCGACGAAATCCTCGAGTTCGGCATCGAGGACCTGGACAAGGACCGCGCCGCGGCCCTGATCCTGGCCGCCCGCGCCGAGGAGATCGCCCGCCTGGAGCGCGGCGAATGAGTCAGCGATGAATGCCGCCCTGACCCGATCAGGGCTTAGAATCCGCGCTACCTTCGCACGCGGCGAGGGGGCGCCAACCAGATCATAGGATCCGAATGTCGCAGCAAACCACCATCCGCAAGCTGGCCGAACTGGTGAACACGCCGGTCGAGAAACTGCTGGTTCAACTGGCCGACGCCGGGATGAAGTTCAGCGGTCCCGACCAGGTCGTCACCAGCACCGAAAAGATGAAGCTGCTGGGCTTCCTGCGCCGTACCCACGGCAAGACCGACAAGCCGGTCGAGGAAGAAGCCCAGGCCGCGCCGAAGAAGATCACCCTGAACCGGCGCAAGCTGCAGGAAGTGACGGTCAGCGCCGGGCGCAGCAAGACCACGGTCAACGTCGAGGTCCGGCAGAAGCGCACCTACGTGAAGTCGGCCGAGGACCTGGCCGCCGAGCGTGCGGCGCCGTCCGCGGGCGGACGGGTGGACGACGAGCGCGCCGAGATCCTGCGCAAGCTGGAGGAATCCAAGCAGCGCAATCTGGCCGAACAGCAGAAGCTCGCCGAGCAGGACCGCGCGCGCGCCGAGGAAATCGAGCGCAAGCGCAAGGCCGAGCAGGAAGCGCGCGAGCGTGCCGAGGCCGAGCAGCGAGCGGCCCAGGCCGCGCTGGACGCCGAGTCGGCGCCGCCGGCTGCGGCGCCGTCCGCGCCTGCCGCCGACCGCAACGCCCCCGCCGCCGCGCCGCGCGCGCCGCGTCCGCCGATGGCGCCGCGTCCGGCCGGCGCCGCGCATCCGGCCAAGCCGGCCGCGCCGCGCAGCGACGACCGCAACAATGCCAACAACAAGCACAAGACCCGCGGCTCGCACGTGATGGTCGCCGGGGTCGAGGACGACGACAGCACCAGCCGCTTCGCCGGCCAGCTGCATCTGTCCGCGGCCGACCGCGCGCGCCGTTCCAACGTGCGCGGCAAGCCGCGCGGCGGCAGCCACAGCGGCGGCCGTCGCCAGGCCGAGCCGTCGCGCAGCGGCGGCGGCGCGCACGGCTTCGAGCGTCCGACCGCACCGGTGGTGCGCGAAGTGGCGATCGGCGACACCATCACCGTGGCCGACCTGGCGCAGAAGCTCGCGCTGAAGGGCGGCGATGTGGTCAAGGCGCTGTTCAAGATGGGCGTGATGGCCACCATCACCCAGACCATCGACCACGACACCGCCGCGCTGGTCACCGAGGAACTCGGCCACAAGCCGACCCGCGCCGGCAGTGCCGACGCCGAGGACGCGCTGCTGGCGCACACCGAGGACGCGCAGGGCGAGAAGCTGCCGCGGCCGCCGGTGGTCACCATCATGGGCCACGTCGACCACGGCAAGACCTCGCTGCTGGACTACATCCGCCGCACCAAGGTCGCCTCCGGCGAAGCCGGCGGCATCACCCAGCACATCGGCGCGTACCACGTCGAGACCGATCGCGGCGTCATCAGCTTCCTGGACACCCCGGGCCATGCCGCGTTCACCTCGATGCGCGCGCGCGGCGCCAAGCTCACCGACATCGTGGTGCTGGTGGTCGCGGCCGACGACGGCGTGATGCCGCAGACGGTCGAGGCGGTCAAGCATGCGAAGGCGGCCGGCGTGCCGCTGATCGTGGCGGTCAACAAGATCGACAAGTCCGGCGCCGATCCGCTGCGGGTCAAGAACGAGCTGCTGGCGCAGGACGTGGTCGCCGAAGAATTCGGTGGCGACACCCAGTTCGTCGAACTCTCGGCCAAGACCGGCCAGGGCATCGACGTGCTGCTGGACGCGATCTCGCTGCAGGCCGAAGTGCTGGAGCTGCGGGCAGTGGCCGAAGGCCGCGCCAGCGGCGTGGTGATCGAGTCCTCGCTGGACAAGGGCCGCGGCCCGGTGGCGACGGTGCTGGTGCAGCAGGGCGCGCTGAAGAAGGGCGACTACCTGGTGTGCGGCATCCAGTACGGCCGCGTGCGTGCGCTGTTCGACGAGACCGGCAAGCAGCCGGATTCGGCGGGTCCGTCGATCCCGGTGCAGGTGCTCGGCCTGTCCGGCGTGCCGGATGCCGGCGACGACTTCGTGGTCGTCGACGACGAGCGCCTGGCCAAGGACGTGGCGCAGCAGCGCGAGACCAAGCGCCGCGAGTCGCGCCTGGTGTCCTCGGCGGGCAGCCGCATGGAAGACATCATGTCGCAGCTCGGCAAGGGCGAAGGCCAGCTGTCGCTGAACCTGGTGATCAAGGCCGACGTGCAGGGTTCGGTGGAAGCGCTGAAGCAATCGCTGACCGCGCTGTCCAACGAGCAGATCCGCATCAACGTGATCCACTCCGGCGTGGGCGGCATCACCGAGTCCGACGCGAATTCGGCGCTGGCCTCCAAGGCCACGGTGATCGGCTTCAACGTGCGTGCCGACGCCTCGGCGCGGCGCATCATCGAGACCAACGGCATCGACCTGCGGTACTTCTCGATCATCTACGACGTGATCGACCAGGTGAAGCAGGTGGCGTCCGGCCTGCTGGGCGTGGAGATCCGCGAAGAGATCATCGGTATCGCCCAGGTGCGCGACGTGTTCCGCAGCTCCAAGTTCGGCGCCGTCGCCGGCTGCATGGTCGTGGAGGGCGTGGTCAAGCGCAACAAGCCGATCCGCGTGCTGCGCGACAACACCGTGGTGTTCGAGGGCGAGCTGGAATCGCTGCGTCGCTTCAAGGAGAACGTCGACGAAGTGCGCAACGGCACCGAGTGCGGTATCGGCGTGAAGGCCTACAACGACGTCAAGGCCGGCGACCAGATCGAGTGCTTCGAGCGCATCGAAGTGCAGCGTACGCTGTAAGAGCCGGGAATCGGGAATCGGGATTGGGGAATGGGAGGAGCGGGGCGCTGCAGGTGCGTCGCTCGTCCCAGACCCTTCCCGATTTCTTTATTCCGAACAGAGAGATTTTCGCTATGCCCACCAAATCCTTTCACCGTACCGATCGCGTGTCTGCGCAGATCCGGCGCGACCTCGGCACGATCGTGCATGCGGCCGTGCGCGATCACGGCCTGCCGTCGGTCAGCGTGTCCGACGTCGAGGTCACCCGCGATCTGGCCCATGCCAAGGTGTTCGTCACCGCGCTGATGCAGGAACGCTCGGCCGAGGCGGTCAAGGGCCTGAAGGAACTGGCGCCGCAGCTGCGCAGCGAGCTGGCGCGGGCGATGAAGCTGCGCCACGTGCCCGAACTGCATTTCCACTACGACGATTCGGTCGATCGCGGCGAGCGCATCGACAATCTGCTGCGCGACATGCCGGAACTGCAGCAGGCGCAGGACGACGACGGCCCTGCCGCCGACGACGCCGACACGGCGCCGCGCAAGGACTGAGTCCGCTGCCGACGCCGTGGCGTCGGCGTCCAGTGTTCGAGTGCGGGCGCCGAACGCGAGCGCCCGTTTCGCAGTCGCGATCGCGGCGCTCTTTCATCCGTCTGGCGTCACGCTGTTCCATGCGTGCCGTTCGCCCGCGCCATGCCGGGGTCGGATCCGCCAATCCCGAATCCCCAATCCCGAATCCCCGCCCAACCCCCCATGCCCGTCTTCGGCCCGCGCCTGCCTCGTATCGTCTTCCGTCGCCTCGACGGCATCGTGCTGCTCGACAAGCCGATCGGCATGAGTTCCAACGCGGCGCTGCAGGCGGCGCGGCGGCTGTTCCGTGCGGAGAAGGGCGGTCACACCGGCAGCCTGGATCCGCTCGCCACCGGCCTGTTGCCGCTGTGCTTCGGCGAGGCGACCAAGCTGGCCGGGCTGCTGCTCGGCTCGGCCAAGGCCTACGAAGCGGAGGTCGTGCTCGGCGTCACCACCGACAGCGACGATGCCGAGGGCGCGGTGCTGCGGACCCGACCGGTGCCGCCGCTGGACGCAGCGACCCTGGAGGCGGCGCTGGCGCCGTTGCGCGGGCGCATCCGCCAGCGTGCGCCGATCTACTCGGCGCTCAAGCAGGGCGGCGAACCGCTGTACGTCAAGGCGCGCCGCGGCGAGGCGATCGAGGCGCCGGAGCGCGAGGTCGAGGTGCATGCGATCGACGTGCTCGCCCACGTCGGCGACCGCCTGCGCCTGCACGTGGCCTGCGGGTCCGGCACCTATATCCGCAGCCTGGCCCGCGACCTGGGCGAGGCGCTGGGCTGCGGCGCGCATATCGCCGCGCTGCGGCGGCTGTGGGTGGAGCCGTTCCGCAACCCGCAGATGGTCACCCTGGAGCACCTGCAACACCTGGCCGCGCAGGATCCGGCGGCCCTGGAGGCGCTGGTGCTGCCGCTGGCCGCCGGCCTGGCCGATTTCCCGCCGCTGCGCCTGGAACATGCTGCGGCGCAGCGCTTCCGCATGGGCCAGCGCCTGCGCGATCCGGCCTGGGCGCCCGGCCTAGCGGCGGTGTTCGACGCCGACGGCGTCCCGCTGGGCCTGGGTCAGGTGGATGCGAGCGGGCTGCTGGCGCCGCAGCGCATGTTCAATCCGTGACCGCGCAGCGGTCGCGCCGGGTGTTACCTGACTGTCGTTCAGTCATGACGCGGTCTTAACGCCTTGTTCCTCCGGGCCGAGGCCGGTACAATTTCGCGGCCTTTCCGGCACGCTGCGCTCCGGCGCAATCCTTCGCAATCGGCGAGCCAGGCGGTGCGTCCTCTGCACGTTCCTGCCGGCCCCGCATCTCAGAGAAAAACCTCATGTCCATCGACACCCAGAAAGTCATCGAAGAAAACAAGCGCGGCGCTGCCGACACCGGTTCGCCGGAAGTCCAGGTCGCCCTGCTGACCGCCCGCATCGAACTGCTGACCGGCCACTTCAAGACCCACAAGAAGGATCACCACAGCCGCCGCGGCCTGCTGCAGATGGTCAACCGCCGCCGTAGCCTGCTCGACTATCTGAAGAAGAAGGATGGCGAGCGCTACAAGGCGCTGATCGAGAAGCTCGGCCTGCGTCGCTGAGTCAACGAACCCCACCGCGGCGCAGCGATGCGCCGCGGTTTTGTTTTGGGTAGTACCGTGGCCCGGGGATCGCTCCGCGCCACCGGCCGGATCCTCCCGGCCACCCGCCAGCGGCATGGGCCGTCAGCGGTCCATTTGCAGACAGCATCATCCAAGGAAACCCCGTGGCAAAAATCACCAAAACCTTCCAGTACGGCAAGCACACCGTCACCCTCGAAACCGGCGAGATCGCCCGCCAGGCCGGCGGTGCCGTCATCGTCAAGATGGACGACACCGTACTGCTGGTCACCGCCGTCGCCGCCAAGAGCGCGCGCGAAGGTCAGGACTTCTTCCCGCTGACGGTCGACTATCAGGAGAAGTTCTACGCCGGCGGCCGCATCCCCGGCGGCTTCTTCAAGCGCGAGGGCCGTGCGACCGAGAAGGAGACGCTGATTTCGCGTCTGATCGACCGTCCTATCCGTCCGCTGTTCCCGGAGGATTACAAGAACGAAGTGCAGATCATCGCCACGGTGATGTCGATGAACCCGGACATCGACGGCGACATCGCCGCGCTGATCGGCGCCTCGGCCGCCCTGTCGCTGGCCGGCACCCCGTTCAAGGGCCCGATCGGCGCCGCCAAGGTCGGCTACAAGAACGGCGAGTACATCCTCAACCCGACCGTGTCGGATCTGAAGGATTCGCAGCTGGAGCTGGTCGTCGCCGGTACCGCCAACGCGGTGCTGATGGTCGAGTCCGAAGCCGCGCTGCTGTCGGAAGAGGTGATGCTGGGCGCGGTCACCTTCGGCCATCGCGAGATGCAGAAGGTCATCAACGCGATCAACGAGCTGACCGTCGAAGCCGGCACCAAGCCGTCCGACTGGGTCGCCCCGTCCAAGAACGAGGCCATGATCGCCGCGCTGAAGGAAGCCGTCGGCGAGCAGCTGGCCGCCGCGTTCCAGGTGCGCGACAAGCTGCAGCGCCGCGACGCCATCGCCGCGATCAAGAAGGACGTGCTGGCGCAGCTGGCGCCGCGCGCCACCGCCGAGAACTGGGTCGCCGCCGACCTGGCCAAGGAGTTCGGCGAGCTGGAATACCAGACCATGCGCGGTTCGGTGCTGAGCACCAAGGTGCGCATCGACGGCCGTGCGCTGGACACCGTGCGTCCGATCAGCGTGCAGGCCGGCGTGCTGCCGCGTACCCACGGCTCGGCGCTGTTCACCCGCGGCGAGACCCAGGCGATCGTGGTCACCACGCTGGGCACCGCCCGCGACGGCCAGGTGATCGACGCGGTTTCCGGCGAGTACAAGGAAAACTTCCTGTTCCATTACAACTTCCCCCCCTACTCGGTGGGCGAGTGCGGCCGCTTCGGCGCGCCCAAGCGTCGCGAGATCGGCCACGGCCGCCTCGCCAAGCGCGGCGTGCTGGCGGTGATGCCGACCATGGAAGAGTTCCCGTACACCATCCGCGTGGTCTCGGAAATCACCGAATCCAACGGCTCCTCGTCGATGGCCTCGGTCTGCGGCTCGTCGCTGGCGCTGATGGACGCCGGCGTGCCGGTGAAGGCGCCGGTGGCCGGTATCGCCATGGGCCTGGTGAAGGAAGGCAACGACTTCGTGGTGCTGTCGGACATCCTGGGCGATGAAGATCACCTGGGCGACATGGACTTCAAGGTCGCCGGTACCGCCGACGGCGTGTCCGCGCTGCAGATGGACATCAAGATCGAAGGCATCACCGAAGAGATCATGAAGCAGGCCCTGGCGCAGGCGAAGGCCGGCCGTCTGCACATCCTCGGCGAGATGTCCAAGGCGCTGACCACCCCGCGTGCGGAGCTGAGCGACTACGCGCCGCGCCTGCTGACGATCAAGATCCACCCGGACAAGATCCGCGAAGTGATCGGCAAGGGCGGTTCGACCATCCAGGCGATCACCAAGGAAACCGGCACCCAGATCGACATCCAGGACGACGGCACCATCGTCATCGCCTCGGTCAACGCGATCGCCGCGCAGGCGGCCAAGTCACGCATCGAGCAGATCACCTCGGACGTCGAGCCGGGCCGCATCTACGAAGGCAAGGTCGCCAAGATCATGGACTTCGGCGCGTTCGTCACCATCCTGCCGGGCAAGGACGGCCTGGTGCACGTCTCGCAGATCTCCAGCGAGCGCGTGGAGAAGGTCGGCGACAAGCTGAAGGAAGGCGACGTGGTCAAGGTCAAGGTGCTGGAAGTCGACAAGCAGGGCCGCATCCGCCTGTCGATGAAGGCCGTGGAAGAAGGCGAGGGCGCGTCGGCCGAATAAGCCGCACGCTGTCAGCGTCGTTCCAGGGAAAAGCGGGCTTCGGCCCGCTTTTTTCTTGCCTGGCGTTTGCGCAGGCGCGACGGGGCGTCAACGGTAACGCCCCGTCGCGGCTGAAGCCGCCCTGCACAGGATGACGGAGCGCCGCCTGGCCCGCGGCTCAACCGAGGCCGTCAGCGATTGCTGGAGAGCGTCTGCAGATGCGCTGACAGCGGCCCAGGGTCGGCGAGGGTGGGTGTCGCGCGCCCGTAGCGCACGCTTCCGTAGGAGCGGCTTCAGCCGCGACCAGGCCGGTATGGCGATCTATTGGGAATGCCGGGGGGATGATCCCGAACCAGGAGCCAGCGCCGCGCCCGCGGTGGACGTTCTCAGCCGCTGCCGTCGTCGATTGCCGGATAGCGTGCCAGATGCGCCGACAGCGGCCCGGGATGGGCGAGCTGGTAGCCCTGGCCGTAGCGCGCGCCCAGCGCCTGCAGCGTCGCCAGTTCGCTCTCGGTTTCGATGCCTTCGACGACCACGTCGGCATTGGTTTCGGCGGCGAAGGACAGGATCGCCAGCGCCAGCCGTTGCCGGCGCGGTTCGGCGTCGATGCCGCGGGTCAGGGTCAGATCCAGCTTGATGATGTCCGGCGCCAGATGCAGCAGGTGGCGCAGGCTGGCGAAGCCGGTGCCGGCATCGTCGAGGGCGATGCGCAGGCCCTGCCGCTGCAGCAGGCCGATGTGCTCGGACAGGCGCGGATAGTCCGGCGCCTGCAATTGCTCGGTGATTTCCAGCACGATCCGCGACAGGTCGTGGCCGTGCAGCAGCGCCTGCAACTGCGGATGCAGCAGCGTCTGCGCGGACACGTTGATCGCCAGGTACAGCGGCGCCGGCAACTGCGTCAGCAGCTCCAGTGCCTGGCGCGCGGCGGCCAGTTCCAGGTCCAGCGCCAGCCCGACCCGGCTGGCGTCGTCGAACCAGCGCAGCGGCGGCAGCGCCGGATTGGCCGGAAAGCGCGACAGCGCCTCCACGCCGACGATGCGCTGCGAGGCCAGCGCCAGCACCGGCTGGGTGACGATCTGCAGGCGTGCGCCGGCGATGGTCTCGCGGATGCGGGTGGCGATCGCCGCCTTCTCGCGGAAGGCATGCTTTTCCACGTCCTGGCGGCGCGTGATGTCGGTCTGCAGCGCGGCGCGGTCCATCGCCAGCGCCAGCGTCGCCCCGACCAGGGTCGCCAGCAGTTCCAGCGTGCGCACGTCCTGCGCGCTGTAGGCGTTGGGTTGCGGCGCCAGCACCTTGAGTACGCCGATGCTGCGGTCGCCGTAGCGCAGCGGCACCACCAGCATCGAGCGCAGGCCGATGCGGCGGCAGGCCTCGCGGTCGACGCGCGGATCGATTTCCGAATCGTCGCAGCGCAATACCTGGCCGCTGCGCATGCACAACCCGGACAGGCTGCCGTTGCTGGGCAGGCGCAGGCCGAGGTGGCGCTCGGCGACGCCGCTGGCCGACCAGTACAGCATGTCGCTGCCGTCGCACATCTCCACCACCGCGCCGTTGGAGCGGGTCAGTTCCTGTGCGCGGTGGGTGACCACGTCGACCACCTGCAGCGGATCGCCGCCGGCCGCGGCGATTTCGCCCTGCGCCAGGATGATGCGCGACAGCAGCGCCGCGTCGTCCTGCGTCGCGGCGGCAGTGTGCTGGATGAGGTCCGAAATGTCGGATGCCTTGGCCATGTCCGCATCATGTGGCACTGCGTTGGAGAACGGCAATCGGGCGGCGCGCGCCTCGCGTAGGCAGCGTGCGGAACTGCTCGCTCCATCACGCTGCGCGCGTGCCTGCGCTCAATCGCCGGCGCCATCCTTGCGCGGTTTGCCGTACAGGCTGCGCAACTCGTCCTTGGCCTGCTCCAGGATCTTGCGGCGCTGCTCCGGCAACTGGTCGCCGGCGCGATTGATGTAGAAGGTCAGCATCGACATGGCCGAGCGATACGGACCGGTGCGGCGGCGTGCGTGCAGGTCGGCCGATTGCTTGAGCGCGTGTGCGATCGCGGCCGGGTCGTTGCCTTCGAACACGTTCGGCGCGACGCCGAGCGACGGTTGCGCGTCGTTGCCGCGGCGCTGGCCGAGGTCGTTGCTGGAGAGGAACGGGCTGCTCTGTGCCATTGGTGATGCTCCTTGGCGATGGCTGGTGGAAAGGGACAAGGCATGCGCGATCCGGCAGGGCCGGACCCGATGGCGGATGCCGCCGCCATCGCTGCCATACGCCGCAAGGCGACGGCAGATCGACATCGAAGGGACACGGAGGCGGAGGCGACGCGAACACGCGCCGCCGCGATCGCGTGTACGGGATGGAGCGTCCCGCACGCGCGATGGGCGATGCCATTGTTCGTTGGTGTTGCCGTGCCGCATTTCCGTTCCCAGAAGCGAAGCTCATGCGTCATGCGCAAACGCTAGGCCGGGATACGTGATGCTGTCGACAACATAACCGCGCTATGCGGAGCGAGTGGTAGACATTATGTCGTTCGATGAACGCTTAATAGAAAAGCCCGTAAAAACAGCGCTCGCGCGTGAATGCGCTTGATTGCCCAGATAACGTCACCATTTTCATTGCCGAGCCGATGGCGCGAGACAATCGCGTGGACAATATGCATCGGTGGCATCGTCGGTGCGCTCCGCATGCGTTGCGGCGGTGGCTTAGGAGATCGCATGTCGTTGGCGCAAACGCGCTTCCATCCCGCCGTGGCACGCTGGTTCGAGCAGCGTTTCGCTGCGCCCACGCCGGCGCAGGAACAGGCGTGGCCGGCGATCCAGGCAGGGCGGCACACGCTGGTGGCTGCGCCGACCGGCTCGGGCAAGACCTTGACGGCGTTTCTGGCCGCGCTGGACGCGCTGGTGCGCGAAGGCCTGCGTGAAGGCGGCTTGCCCGACCGCACCCAGGTGCTGTACGTGTCGCCACTGAAAGCGCTTTCAAACGACATCCAGCTCAATCTCGAGGCGCCGCTGCAGGGCATCCGCGCCGAACTGGCGGCGCTGGGTTTGCCGGATGTGTCCATTCGCACCGCGGTACGCACCGGCGACACCCCACAGCGCGAGCGCGCGCAGGCGCGGCGGCGCCCGCCGCATGTGCTGGTGACCACGCCGGAGTCGCTGTACGTGCTGCTCGGCTCGGTGTCCGGGCGCGAGACGCTGCGCCACGTGCGCACGGTGATCGTCGACGAGATCCATGCGCTGGCGGCGAACAAGCGCGGCAGCCATCTGGCGCTGTCGCTGCAGCGCCTGCAGCAGCTGTGCGAGGTGCCGCCGCTGCGCATCGGCCTGTCGGCGACGCAGAAGCCGGTCGAGGCGGTCGCGCGTTTCCTGGTCGGCAGCGCCGCGGTGCACGACGGCGTTGCCGACTGCGCCATCGTCGACATCGGCTATGCGCGTGCCCGCGACCTGGCGCTGGAGGTGCCGCCGACGCCGCTCAGCGTGACCATGTCCGCCGACCAGTGGCAGCAGGCGTATACGCGCCTGGCCGAGTTGGTGCGCGCGCACCGCACCACCCTGGTGTTCGTCAACACCCGGCGCATGGCCGAGCGCACCGCGCGGCACCTGGGCGAACTGCTCGGCACGCAGGCGGTGGCGGCGCATCACGGCAGCCTGGCGCGCGAGACCCGGCTGCTCGCCGAGCGCCGGCTCAAGGCCGGCGAGCTGCAGGTGCTGGTGGCCACCGCCTCGCTGGAACTGGGCCTGGACATCGGCGACGTCGACCTGGTCTGCCAGCTCGGCTCGACGCGTTCGATCGCCGCGTTCCTGCAGCGCGCCGGCCGCTCCGGCCACGCGGTGGGCGGCACGCCGAAGGCGCGCTTGTTTCCGCAGTCGCGCGACGACCTGGTCGAGTGCGCGGCCTTGCTGGATTGCGTGCGCCGCGGCGAACTGGATGCGCTGCGCATGCGCGATGCGCCGCTGGACGTGCTCGCCCAGCAGCTCGTCGCCGAGGTGGCCTGCCAGGAGTGGGAGGAAGACGCGCTGTACGCGCTGGTGCGTGGCGCCTGGCCGTATGCGGCGTTGCCGCGCGCGCAGTTCGACGCGGTGCTGCGCATGCTCAGCGAAGGCTTCAGCACGCGGCTGGGGCCGCGCGCCGGCTACCTGCATCGCGATGCGGTGCATCGCCGCGTGCGCCAGCGCCGCGGCGCGCGGATGGCGGCGCTCACCTCCGGCGGCACCATCCCCGAGACCGGCGACTACAGCGTGGTGCTGGAGCCGCAGGCGCAGACCATCGGCACGGTCAACGAGGATTTCGCGGTGGAGAGCCTGGGCGGCGACGTGTTCCAGCTCGGCAACGCCAGCTACCGCATCCTGCGCGTGGAAGCGGGGCGGGTGCGGGTGGAGGACGCGCGCGGCGCACCGCCCAACATCCCGTTCTGGATCGGCGAGGCGCCCGGGCGCAGCGATGCGTTGTCGCTGGGCTTGTCGCGGCTGCGGGCCGAAGTCGCGCAGGCGCTGGAGCAGGGCGGGGCGGCGCAGGCGCTGCAGTGGCTGTGCGGCCCGCTGGCGCTGGACGCCGCCGCCGCGCAGCAGATCGTCGATTATCTGGGCCGCGCGCATGCGGCGCTGGGCGCCTTGCCGACCCAGCAGTGCATCGTGCTGGAACGCTTCTTCGATGCCACCGGCGGCACCCAACTGGTGATCCACAGCGTCTATGGCAGCCGCATCAACCGCGCCTGGGGCCTGGCCCTGCGCAAGCGCTTCTGCCGCACCTTCAATTTCGAGCTGCAGGCGGCCGCGACCGAGGACGCGATCGTGCTGTCGCTGTCGACCCGGCACAGCTTCGCCCTGGACGAGGTGGCGCGCTATCTGCGCGCCGCGTCTGCGCTGGACGTGCTGGTACAGGCGCTGCTGGACGCGCCGCTGTTCGGCGTGCGCTGGCGCTGGAACGCCACCAACGCGCTGGCGCTGCCGCGCTTCACCGGCGGGCGCAAGGTCGCGCCGCAACTGCAGCGGATGAAGTCCGAGGATCTGCTGGCCACGGTGTTTCCCGACCAGGTGGCCTGCGCGGAGAACCTGGTCGGCGAGCGCGAGATTCCCGAGCACCCGCTGGTGGCGCAGACCCTGCGCGACTGCCTGGACGAGGCGATGGACAGCGACGGCTGGCTGCAGCTGCTGCGCGGCATCGAGGCCGGCGAGGTGCGCGTGCTGGCGCGCGAACTGACCGCGCCCTCGCCGCTGGCGGCCGAGGCGCTCGACGCGCGGCCCTATGCCTTTCTCGACGACGCGCCGCTGGAAGAGCGGCGCACCCAGGCGGTGCACAGTCGCCGCTACCAGGATCCGCACAGCGCCGACGAACTCGGCCAGTTGGACCCGCAGGCGATCGACGCGGTGCGCGAGGAGGCCTGGCCGCAGCCGCGCAGCCGCGACGAGATGCACGAGGCGCTGCTCACGCTCGGGGTGGTGAGCGTGGACGAGGCCGCCGCGCAGCCGCAGTGGCGGCAGTGGTTGGATGAGCTGGCTGCCGCCGCGCGCGCCACCTGCCTGCACGGCGTCGACGGCGCCGCGGCGGCGTTGTGGGTGACGGCCGAAGCGCAGGCGGCGGTGGCGCCGCTGTACCCACAGACCAGCGCGCGGCCGGCCATCGCCAGTCCCGAGGGCTACGCGGTGGCCGACTGGGACCGCGACAGCGCGCTGCGCGAGTTGCTGCGCTGCCGGCTGGCAGGCCTGGGGCCGGTCACTGCGGCCACGCTGGCCGCGCCGCTGCAGCTGCCGCTGCGCGAGGTGCAGGCGGGGCTGCTGGCGCTGCAGCAGGACGGCTATGTGCTCGGTGGTCGGTTCAGTGCCGACGCCGATGCCGAGGAGTGGTGCGAGCGGCACCTGCTGGCACGCATCCACCGCTACACCCTTGGCCGCCTGCGCCGCGAGATCGAGCCGGTGGCGCCGCGCGACTACGCGCGCTTCCTGTTCCGTTGGCAGCATCTGGACGCACAGGGCCAGGTGGAGGGCGCCGAAGCGCTGGCCGCGGTGCTGGCGCAACTGGAGGGCGTGGAGGCCGCGGCGCCGCTGTGGGAGGCGGAACTGTTGCCTGCGCGGGTGCGCGACTACCGCCCGGCCTGGCTGGACGAGGCCTGCAGTGCCGGCCGCACGCTGTGGACGCGGTTGCGCCCCGGCGCTGGCGGCGCCGCGCCGACGCTGCGCAGCACGCCGATCCTGCTGCTGCCGCGGCGCAGCGCCGGGCAGTGGTCGCGGCTGTCGCCAGCGCCGGACGCCGATGCGCTCGGCTCGCGCGCGCGCAAGGTCGCCGACCATCTCGCGGCGCATGGCGCCTCGTTCTTCGACGAGATCGCCGCGGCCACCCGCCTGCTCTCCACCGAACTGGAGACGGCGCTGGCCGAGCTGGTCGCCGCCGGTCGGGTCCACTGCGACAGCTACGCCGGCCTGCGCGCCTTGCTGGTGCCGGCATCGAAGCGCCCGTCGGCGCTGTCGCGGCGGCGGCCGCGCATGGCGCTGTACGGCGGCATCCAGGATGCCGGGCGCTGGGCGCTGTTGCGGGCCGGCGCCGAGGCCGACGACCCGGCCGCGCGCAGCGAGGCGGTCGAGCACGTCGCGCTGACGCTGCTGCGCCGCTACGGCGTGGTCTGCTGGCGCCTGCTCGAGCGCGAGGCGGCATGGCTGCCGCCGTGGCGCGAGCTGTTGCGGGTCTACCAGCGCCTGGAGGCGCGTGGCGAGATCCGCGGCGGGCGCTTCATCGATGGCCTGTCCGGCGAACAGTTCGCCCTGCCGGAGGCGATCGGTCTGCTGCGGCAACTGCGCCGCCAGCCTGGCGACGGCACCTGGGTGTGCGTGGCCGCCGCCGATCCGGCCAATCTGCTCGGCAGCGTGCTCCCGGGCACGCGGCTGCCACGCGTGGCAGGCGCGCGCGTGCTGTACCGCGACGGCGTGCCGATGGCGAGCTGGGTCGGCGAGCGTTTCGAGGCGCTGCAGGAGCTCGATGCCGAGGAACGCGTGCGCGCGCAGCGCTTGTTGCGCGGAGCCACGGCGGCGGAACGACGCACGGTCGCGGCGCTGCCGATGGTGTGAAGACGCGGCGCCATGCATGCGCTCGCGCACCGCGAGGGCGGGCATATCGGCGCCGCTTTCACATTCTGTCTACAAATTAGAGGGGTTGGTATCCCACTTCGCCTTCGGTGCAAAACCGGGGTCATCTGCCATTGCAGAACAACTGCGGCATCCGCGCCGCAGACGCCCAGGCGCTTTCTTCACACGCGTCGAGTGCTGCGCCGCAATGCCCGTTGCGCATTCATGCAACGTCGCCGCAGCGCTTGCGCTATGCGGAATTCCGCAGTTTTCACGCGATTTAAAGGCGCTGTCGATGGCGCCGATAGCCCTCACGCACAGACGTTGCGGCGCAGCGTCCTCGCTCTCCTCAGAGCGAGTGTGTCCACTCCGCGAGGCGCTGCGGAAGACGGCTGGAGGCGCTCACTTGCGCAACCGGACGCACACAAAGAATCGGGGTACACCATGTTGGGCAATATGAAAATCGGAGTCAGGCTGACGGCGGCGTTCCTGATCGTGGCGGCGATCGGCGCGTGCATCGGCTGGGTCGGCATCCGCAACTCGGGCCGGATCAACGACTACGCCACGGTGCTGTACGAGCGCGAGCTGCTCGGCCTGTCGCACCTGAAAGAGGCCAACATCAATCTGATCAACGCCGGCCGGTCGCGCGCCAACCTGCAGTTGGCCAGTACGGCGGAGGATCGCGCCAAGCACATCGCCAGTCTCGACAAGTACACCGCCAAGGTGGTCGAGCACATGGACAAGGCCAGGACCTCGTTCGACGACCCGGCCACGCTGGCCAAGCTGGCCCGCTTCGACCAGGTGTGGAAGACCTACCTGGAGCGGCGCGGCCAGTTCGTCGACTCGGTGATGCGCGAGCCGCTGCCGCAGGGCAATGCGCAGCTGGCGGACCTGTCGAAGGGCGTGCGCAGCAGCTCCGACGAACTGGATGCGCTGATGTCCGAACTCAGCGAAACCAAGGAAGCCAACGCGGCGCGTGCCAACGACGCCACCGACGCGATCTATGCCAGCAGCACCCGCACCATGCTGGCCATCGTGATCGGCGGCGTGTTGCTCGGCGTGGGCCTGGGCGTGTTCATCAGCCGCAGCGTGACCCGGCCGATCGGCAAGGCGGTCAGCGTGGCCAATGCGCTGTCCGAGGGCGACCTGAGCATGCAGATCGAGGTCCGCGGCCGCGACGAGACCGCGCAGCTGCTGCTGGCGATGCAGCGCATGGTCGAGAAGCTGCAGCAGGTGGTCGGCGAGGTCAACGCCAGTGCGCAGAGCCTGGCCGGCGCGTCGGAAGAAGTCAGCGCCACCGCGCAGTCGCTGAGCCAGGCCTCGACCGAACAGGCCGCCGGCGTGGAAGAGACCAGCGCCTCGCTGGAACAGATGACCGCCTCGATCGCGCAGAACACCGACAACGCCAGGATCACCGACGGCATGGCCGCGCAGGCGGCGCGGGAAACCCTGGAGGGCGGCGAGGCGGTGGTGGCCACGGTCGCGGCGATGAAGCAGATCGCGCAGAAGATCGGCATCATCGACGACATCGCCTACCAGACCAACCTGCTGGCATTGAACGCGGCGATCGAGGCTGCGCGCGCCGGCGAGCACGGCAAGGGCTTTGCGGTCGTCGCCGCGGAAGTGCGCAAGCTGGCCGAGCGCAGCCAGGTGGCCGCGCAGGAGATCGGCGAGGTCGCCGGTTCCAGCGTGGAACTGGCGGAGAAGGCCGGTCAGCTGCTGGAGACCATCGTGCCCAGCATCAAGAAGACCTCGGATCTGGTGCAGGAGATCGCTGCCGCCTCGCAGGAGCAGTCGTCCGGCGTCACCCAGATCAATGCGGCGGTGGTGCAGCTGAGTCAGATCACCCAGCAGAACGCGACCGCCTCCGAAGAGCTGGCGGCCACCGCCGAATCGATGAGCACGCAGGCCGTGCAGTTGCAGGACAGCATGGCGTTCTTCCAGTTGTCCGCCGGCACGCGCCGCGCCACGCACGCGCTGGACGACGGCGAGGCGGTGGCGCCGCTGCGTGCGGCTGGCTCGCGCTGGGCGCCGCGTGCGCCATCCGTCGCCGCGCGCCGTTCCGTTGCAGGCAATCGCGACCGCAGCGAAGCGCTGCTGGGCCGCGCTTGATCCACTCCCTGGCGGCGCCTGCCGCGCCGCCAGTTCCGTGTCGCTGTCGTTGTCACAACTGCCCATTGCCGGGAGAGTGCCGTGCTGAAGAATCTCAAAATCGCAACCAAGCTCTACGGCGGCTTCGCCGTGGTCCTGTGCATCCTGCTGGCCCTGGCCGGCGTGGCCTACTTCAACGTGTCCGCGTTGTCGCAGGCCAATTACTGGAACACCCACACCTACAAGGTGATCGCCGAAGTCGATGCCGCGCTCAGCAGCCTGATCAACATCGAGACCGGCACGCGCGGCTTCTCGCTGACCGGCGAGGACGCGTTCCTGCAGCCCTACCGCGACGGCG
The DNA here is from genome assembly GCF_964278005.1 of uncultured Xanthomonas sp. Taxonomy (NCBI): domain Bacteria; kingdom Pseudomonadati; phylum Pseudomonadota; class Gammaproteobacteria; order Lysobacterales; family Lysobacteraceae; genus Xanthomonas; species uncultured Xanthomonas sp. The sequence goes on along the minus strand of NZ_CAXYKF010000018.1, from coordinate 70,681 downwards.
TCGCCAGCTTCGAAAGCCACCTGCGCACGGCGCAGGAGCTGACCGCCGACAACCCCAAGCAGCAGGAGCGCCTGAACGCGCTGAAGCAGACCCAGGCGCAATGGCTCAGCCAGGCGGTGCATCCGCAGATCGCGCTGCGCAAGAACGTCAACGATGGCCAGGCGACGATGGAGGCGCTGAGCGCTGCGGTGCGTGCTTCCAAGGGCAAGGCCTACATGGACGCGATGCGCGATCGCATGGCCGAAGTGCGTCGCGCCGAGAGCGAGTTGCTCGCTGCGCGCGCCACCGAGGCCGAGCAGTTGCAGCAGCGCACCAACCTGACCCTGATCGTCGGCAGCCTGGTCGCGGCACTATGTGCCTCGTTGATCGGTTTCCTGATCGCGCGGTCGCTGATGAGCGAACTTGGCGGCGAGCCGAGCACGGTGATGGAAGTGGCCTCGCGGATCGCGCGCGGCGATCTCACCGTGCAGGTGCCGACTCGCGCCAACGACAGCACCAGCGCGATGGTGGCGCTGCAGGCGATGGTCGAGCGACTGGCGGAGGTGGTGGGCGAGGTCAATGCCAGCGCGCAGTCGCTGGCCGGTTCCTCCGAGGAAGTCAGCGCCACCGCGCAGTCGCTGAGCCAGGCTGCCACCGAGCAGGCCGCCGGCGTGGAGGAGACCAGCGCCTCGCTGGAGCAGATGACCGCGTCCATCGCGCAGAACACCGACAACGCCAAGGTCACCGAGGGCATGTCGGCGCAGGCGGCCAAGGAAGCGGTGGAGGGCGGCGACGCGGTGCTGGCGTCCACCCAGGCGATGAAGCAGATCGCGCAGAAGATCGGCATCATCGACGACATCGCCTACCAGACCAACCTGCTGGCGCTGAACGCGGCGATCGAGGCCGCGCGCGCCGGCGAGCACGGCAAGGGCTTTGCGGTGGTCGCCGCCGAAGTGCGCAAGCTGGCCGAGCGCAGCCAGGTGGCGGCGCAGGAGATCGGCGAGGTCGCCGCCAGCAGCGTGGGCCTGGCCGATCGCGCCGGCAGCCTGCTCGGCACCATCGTGCCCAGCATCAAGAAAACGTCGGATCTGGTGCAGGAGATCGCCTCGGCCTCGCAGGAGCAGTCCTCCGGCGTCACCCAGATCAACCTGGCGGTGTCGCAGCTCAGCCAGGCCACGCAGCAGAACGCGGCGGCCTCCGAGCAACTGGCGGCGACCGCCGAACAGATGAGCACTCAGGCCGAATCGCTGCAGCAAACGATGGGATTCTTCCGCCTCAGCCGCGAACAGGACCTGGCCGCGCCGCGCCGTGCCGCGCCGGTGGCGCCGAGGCCGGCCGCCACCCGGCCGCTGCGCAACGCCGGCAAGGCACTGCGCCCGCGTGCGCGCCCGGTGCCGGCCTACGCGCTGGCGGATGCGCCGGACGAAGGCCAGTTCGTCAACTTCTGAGGGGAAAGAACATGCACAACGATCGCTACGAGAGCGCGGCTGAGCACGCGCCGCAGGGTGGCTGGCAGTTCCTGACCTTTCAGCTGGACCGCGAACTGTTCGGGCTCAACATCGCCGGCATCCACGAGATCATCGAGTACCGTCCGCCCACCCCGGTGCCGACCATGCCGGCCTGCGTGCGCGGGGTGATCAACCTGCGCGGCGCGGTGGTGCCGGTGGTGGACCTGCAGTCGCGGCTCGGCCGCGGGCCCAGCGAGGTCACCCGGCGCAGCTGCATCGTCATCGCCAGCGCCGCCACCGACGAGGGCGGCGGCGCGCAGTCCTTCGGCCTGCTGGTGGATGCGGTCAACGAGGTGCTGGAACTGCCGCCGCAGCAGATCGAGGCGCCGCCGGCCTTCGGCAGCGATATCCGCCGCGACCTGCTGCAGGGCATGGGCAAGCTGGAGGATCGGCTGGTGATCCTGCTGGACCGCGCGCGGCTGCTGCGCAGCGACGACATCGCCGAGGCCGGCGCAGCGGCGCTGGCGGCGTGACGTCAGGTAGGCCGTGATCCATGCATCACGGCGGCCCCGCTAGGGTGGCGGCGAACGGGCATCCGCCCCAGCGAGGTGCAGACCATGGCAAAAGACGAGACCACCCAGTCCGGCAAGCAGCAGGGCATCCACGAGGGCCGGCAGGACCGTGCCCAGGACGACACCGCCAAGCAGCGGCCGGGGCTGGAAGACCAGAAGCTGCGCGAGGCGCACGAGCGCGGCCCGCGCTCCGGCCAGGGCGAGGCGGCGCAGGACGGGCACGACTGAGCGAGGCGGCGGCGAGGAGCGGAGTGCATCCGCTTCCCGTTCCGCCAGGACGACGGCGAAGGACTGCCTGGCGCGCCAGCGGATGGCGCACCCCGCGCGATCGAGCGCGGCCAAGCCCAGGATCGGCCAACAAAAAAGGCCAGAGAGCCTGGTGGCTGTCTGACCTCGTTTGCACCGTCGAAGACGGCAAGATGGTGGAGCGGAAGGGGATCGAACCCTCGACCTTCGCATTGCGAACGCGACGCTCTCCCAGCTGAGCTACCGCCCCACATCAGACGCGTAGTGTAACTGGGCACGGGGCCGCGTGCCAAGGGGGCAGCGCAACATCGGCGGCGCCGGGGCAGGGGACCGGTCGGGCCGGAAAACGTGTTCGCCTTTTGTCTACAGCGCGCGCATGGAGTCGATATACTCGACAGCCGAAATCCCCCGCGGTGATTTCGTTCCGGACGAAATATACCGTCCGCCTCATACCTTTTTACCTAAAGACAGGTCTTTTACACATGACGGAAGTTCGCAACTTGCAACAGATCGCCGAAGCCAAGGCCAAGCTGCAGGAAGAAATGCGCAAGCTGGAAGAGCAGGAGCGGCAGGCGCGCGAGGGCGAAACCAATGCGGCGCACGCCAATGTGCTGTCGCTGCTGGAGCAGTTCGCCGAGTTCTTCAGCGCCAAGCAGCGCAACGAGATCGCCGCCTACGTGACCAGCGCGGCGTCCAAGCCGGCCAGCAGCAAGTCCGCCGGCGGCCGCAGCGAGGTCAAGCCGAAGTACCAGTTGCCGCACACCGGCGAAACCTGGTCCGGCCGCGGTCGCACGCCGAAGGCGTTCGCCGCCTGGGAAGGCACCGCCGCCTACAACGAATGGAAGGCGCGCCACCCGGATCTGAAGTTCCCGCTCTTCAAGTATTGAGCGAACGAAGAAAGGCCAGGAATTCCTGGCCTTTTTTTATGCCCGATCGTTGACCCGATCGCGCTGCGCGGACGGGGCGGCGCGATCGGCCCGGCCGCGCCCGCTCAGCGCGTGGCCGCCAGCAGCGGCTGCAGCCGTGGTTCCAGTTCGCGCCGGCGCCAGCCCGCCAGCGGTGCCGGCCATTGCGCGCTTTCCAGCAGGGCTTCCAGGTGCTTGCGCGAGGCGAGCAGGCCGTCGGGCAGGCCGAGTTCGGCGCTGCGCGCGGCCACCGCGTCCTGCAGCCGCTTCAGCGCGGCCTTGTTGTCGTCGCTGGCGGCCAGCGCCTGCGGGGCGTCGGTTTCGTCGGCCAGTGGGGTGGTCAGCGCCTGCCACACCGCATCGCTGAGCTTGCGCGGCGCCTTGGGGTGTTTGTCGAACAGCGCCAGCATGGCCGGTTGGTCCTGCGGCGGGAACCGCGCCAGGGTGGCGGCCAGTTCGTTGTCCAGGATCCAGCTGCGCGGTTTGTCGTTGTGCCGGGCCTGCGCGTCGCGCCAGCGCAGCAGGCGCAGCAGGCGCAGTTGCGCGGGGCGGTCCATGAACTGCGCCGAGCGCATGCCCAGGTGCGGCCAGCGTTCGCCGTCGTCGTGCTCGACGGTACCGAGCAGGCGTTCGCCGTCCTCGTGCAGCCAGTCGCCGCGCTCCAGGGTCTGCAACCGCGCCTGCAGGTTGTCGTGCAGCGCGAACAGATGGCGCACGTCGTCGGCGGCGTACTCCAGCTGCGCCGGCGACAGCGGGCGGCGCAGCCAGTCCGAGCGGGTCTCGCCCTTGGCCAGGTGCACGCCGGTGATCTCCAGCACCAGCTTCTGGTAGCCCATGCCGGCGCCGAGCCCGGCCAGGCCGGCGGCGATCTGAGTGTCGAACAGCGGCCGCGGCAGGGTGCCGCAGGCGCACTTGAAGGCGACCAGGTCTTCGCTGGCGCTGTGCATGATCTTGAGGATGTCCGGGTCGCTCAGCCACGGCGCCAGCGCCTGCGGCATGCCCGGGATCAGCGGGTCGATCAGCAGGATTTCGTCGCCCACCGCCATCTGCACCAGCGCCAGTTGCGGCCAGTAGGTCCGTTCGCGGACGAATTCGGTATCCAGGCCGATGCGGGCCGGTCGCTGCGCCAGCCGTTCGCTCAGCTCGGCGGGTTGCTTGATCCAGTAAGGCACGTGATTTCCGTTGACTGCAGGGTTTGCTCAGGCAGGCGAGAATAGCCTAACGTCGCTCCGCCGGCCGCACGGCGCGCCGGACGGGATGGCGTCGCAAGGTCCATGGTTCGGAGGAAAAGTGCGCAGCAGCGGCGTTGTGATGGTCTGGAGCATGCTTGCGGCGGCGCTGGTCGGCTGTGCGCGGCAGCCGTCGGCGCCGGCCGCCGAGACCGCGCCTGCGACCGCCGCTGCCACCGCCACCGCTACAGCGCACTCGGCGCCGGCCAAGCCGGTGCAGGCGCCCAGCGTGACCATCGGCGGCGAGGATGCGGCCGAGACCGTGGCGCGCTGGCAGCCGCCGTTGCCGACCCTGACGCGCAGCGGCCTGCCGCAGGCGCGGCGCCAGGCGGCGCGCGCGCTGGCCGAAGATCGCCTGTTCGAGGATGCGCAGTCGGCGATTCCGCTGTACCTGGCGATCCGCAGCCTGGCGCCGAACGATCGCGTTGCCCAGGACGGCCTGCGCAAGGCGCGGCGGCGCCTGTTGCAACTCGGCGCGCAGGCGCTGGGCGATCCGGATCTTTCCGAACGCACGCTCGAGCAGGCCGCGCGCATCGCGATGGTGGCGCTGTGGCTGGATGCCGATGACCCGGCGGTGCGGCGCCTGCAGCAGCGGGTGGAGACCGCATCGCGGGTGCTGGCCTACAACCGCGCCGGCGAGGACGACCTGCGCGGTGGCCGCCTGGGCGAGGACGGCAACGGCGCCCTGGCCAATTTCCGTGAGGCGTTGCTGCTGGATGCGGACGATGCGCGCGCGCGGCAGGGCGTGGCGGCGGTGGAAAGCGCGCTGATCCGTCGCGCCGAGACGGCCGCGGCGGCCTCGGATTTCGCCGCCGCCGGCAGTTGGCTGGCGCGCGCGGCGCGGGTGCGCGAGGACGCGCCCACGGTGCACGACGCGCGCGAGCGCGTGGAGCAGGTGCGGGTGGCGCGCATCGCCGCCTTGCGCGATGCCGGCCTGCGCGATCTGGCCACCCCGGCCGGATTGAAGTCGGCGCGCGAGCGCCTGGGCGACGTGCTGCGCATCGCCGATCCCGGCGACCCGGTGGCGGCGATGCTGCGCGAACGCATCGACCTGGCCACCCACTACGGCAGCTTCCGCCCCGGCCAGGTGTTCACCGACGGCATGCACGACGGCGGGCGCGGCCCGCAGATGATCGTGGTGCCGCACGGCGGCTTCCGCATGGGCGCGGCCGAGACCGAACCCGGCGCCTCGCCGGCGGAGATGCCGCAGCACTACGTGCGCTTCGACCGCGGTTTCGCCATGTCGATCACCGAGGTCACTGTGGCCGAGTTCCGCCGTTTCGTGGAGGCGACCAATGCGCGCCCGCGCGCCACCCGGCGTGGCCATTCCACCGTCTACGACGAGCGCAGCGGCAACTTCGTGCGCCGCAACGGCGTGGACTGGCAGTCCGACTACCAGGGCGCGCGGGCGGCGCCGAACAGCCCGGTGATGCACGTCAGCGTGCGCGACGCCGAGGCCTATGCGGCCTGGCTGTCGCAGCAGACCGGGCGGCATTACCGGCTGCCCAGCGAGGCCGAGTTCGAATACGCCCTGCGCGCCGGCGGCCGCGGCCGCTATCCCTGGGGCAACGCCGGCACGCCGCCGCGCGGCAGCGGCAACTTCACCGGCGGCGGCGACGTCTCGCCCAGCGGGCGGCACTGGCGCAATGCCTTCGTCGGCTACACCGACGGCTTCTGGGGCCCGGCCCCGGTGGCCAGTTTTTCCGCCAACGCCTGGGGCCTGCACGACATGGCCGGCAACCTCAGCGAGTGGGTCGCCGACTGCTGGCACGCCAGTTATCGCCGCGCGCCGGCCGACGGCGCGGCCTGGTACAACCCGGGCTGCCGCTCGCGGGTGGTGCGCGGCGGCAACTGGGCCAATGCGCCGGAGCAGACGCGCGCGGCCTGGCGGCTGATGCAGGATTCGGACAGCACCAGCGCACGCGTCGGCTTCCGCCTGGTGCGCGGCATTTGACGCCGCCGCGCCGGTGCCGGCGCTAGATTGCCTCACCAGTCAGCGAGGGGGAGTGCGATGAACCAAGTCTTCGGCCGCCAGGGCGGCGAACCGGGCGGCGGCCGCCGTGGACCGCTGGGCGGGGTGCGCTGGCTGGTACTGCTGGGGTTTGCCGTGTATGCCGGGTTTTACTGGTTCTCCAACCGCAGCGAGGATCCGTACACCGGCGAACAGGTGCTGATCGACCGCTCGTTGAATGTGGAGGACGAGAAGGCGCTGGGTCTGCAGGCGTACCAGGAGATCCTGGCGCAGGAACATCCGGTCGATCCGCAGTCGCAGGTGGCGCAGCAGGTGCGTGCGATCGCGCAGCGGCTGATCGCCAAGGTCGACGTGGTCGAGGACGCGCTGGCCGCCGAGCACGGCATGCAGGCCAAGCATTACGCGCGCGGCTTCGACTGGGACGTCAACGTGATCGAGTCCGACCAGGCCAATGCGTTCTGCCTGCCCGGCGGCAAGATGGCGGTCTACACCGGGCTGCTGCCGGTGGCCAAGAACGCCGACGCGATGGCGGTGGTGATGGGCCACGAGATCGCGCATGCGCTGCTGCGGCATGGCGCGCAGCGCATGGCCCAGCAGAAGCTGACCCAGATCGGGCAGATGGCCGGCGCCGCCGGCGGCCTGGATCCGCAACAGCAGCAGATGGCGATGGCGGCGATGGGCTATGGCTACCTGCTGCCGTACGCGCGCAGCCACGAGACCCAGGCCGACGAAGTGGGCCTGATGCTGGCCGCGGCGGCCTGTTTCGACCCGCGCGAGGCGGTGCCGCTGTGGGAGCGGATGAGCGCCAGCAGCGGCGGCCAGGCGCCACCGGAGTTCGCCTCCACCCATCCCAATCCGGGCACCCGCATCCAGAACCTGCAGGCGCTGATGCCCAAGGCGCTGGAGTACCGGCAGCGCTTCTGCGAGTCCGCGCGTGGTGCTCCGCAGTAAGCGCTGCCGCCGTTGCACGCGTTGGCTGCCTTGTCGCTGAACGCCGCGCGCTTATCCACGCTCGCGTGCACGGCGGCGGGCGCATGATGCGCTCCATACCATCGGGAGCACTGCCATGAAACGCCTGCTGCTGTCCTCCCTCGTCGCCACGGCCGTGCTGGCCGGCTGCGCCACCAACCGGCTCAGCGACGACGAGCGTCTGACCCTGTACCGCGCCCACGCCGGTGCGCCGGTGCGCGACTTCCAGTACTTCAACCGGCTCAGCGGCTGGACCGCACTCGGCGACAGCGCGCTGGCGGTGTGGACGCGCCCGAACCAGGCCTATCTGCTGGAATTCGCCGGCACCTGCCAGGACCTGGATTTCGCCCCCAGCATCGCCATCACCCATTTCGGCAGCCAGGTCTCGGCGAAGTTCGACGATGTGCTGGTGCTCGGCGGCGGCCCCGCCGCGATTCGCCTGCCGTGCCGCATCGACAGCATCCGCCCGCTCGACGTCAAGGCGCTGCGCACCTCGGAGAAGGAACTGCGCGAGGCCAAGGTGCAGGAACGGGCGCAGCAGGCGCCTGGGAGCTGACGCAGTGCCGGGATTCGGGATTCGCGAGGCGGCGCGCGCGGTGGTGCGGCTAGTGTGATGTCGCGCCGTCGCTTGCTGGTGCAGCCTGTTGCGTCATGTGCACTGCAAGTTGCTGTGCGGCACGCCCTTATGGCTCCGGGGTGCACGCTTCAGCCGCGACGGGTATTACCGGTAAGGCCGTGTCGCGGCTGAAGACGCTCCTGGAGGTCGGGTGAGGTGCGACGAACGCAGGCGCTTGGCGGTGTCTGAGCGTCGGTACGTGGGAGTGACGCGACGACGCGGTGGTGCTCAGGAGGCCTGGTCGGGCGCCACGTAGCCGTCGGGCTTGTCGGCGCCGCCCTGGAACAGGAACTTTTCCAGTTCCGCTTCCAGGAACGCGCGGTGCTTGGGATCGCGCGGCGACAGCCGGTTCTCGTTGATCAGCATGGTCTGGTGCGCCAGCCAGGCCTGCCAGCCGGCCTTGCCGATGTGCGCGAACACGCGCTTGCCGAGCTCGCCGGGATAGGGCACGTAATCGAGCCCTTCGGCGTCGCGTTGCTGGTACTGGCAGAAGACGGTGCGGGACATGGCGACAATTCCTGGCGGTGCGTGCGGCGGCGCGCGCTGGCGCGCTAGAGGCCGTCGAGCAGTTTGCGGATCGGTGCGGGCAGGCCCAGCGTCGACAGGTCGGCGCGCGCCACCCAGCGCAGGTCGGCATTGTCGCCCAGCGCATCGTCCATGGCGACCTTGCGCAGGCGCAGTGGCTGCAGGTGCAGGCGGTAATGGCTGAAGGTGTGCACGATCGGCGGCAGCGCTTCGGCGTCGTCGTAGGCGCGCCCGCGCATCCAGCGCGCGTACCAGGCGCGCAGCTCGATGTCGGTGTCGGCCTGCGGCAGGGTCCACAGCGAGGCCCAGATGCCGGTCGGCGGCCGCCGCTGCAGCAGCAATTCGCCGGCGGCGTTCTCCAGCAACAGCGCCAGCGCCTCGCGCTCGGGCAGGGTCTTGCCCGGCTTGGGCGTGGGCAGCGCCTCGACCAGGCCGTCGCGGCGCGCCACGCAGTCGTCCTGCAGCGGGCACAGCACGCAGGCCGGGTTGGCGCGGGTGCACAGGGTGGCGCCGAAATCCATCTGCGCCTGGGTGTAGTCGGCCATGCGCCCGTTCGGCACGGCGGCCACGTGGTCGTGCGCGAGCGTCCACAGCGGCTTTTCCACCGCCGGCAGGCCGGGGTAGCCGGCGATGCCGTGGTAGCGGGTCAGCACGCGCTTGACGTTGCCGTCGAGGATCGGGAAGCGATCGTTCCAGGCCTGGCTGAGGATCGCGCCGGCGGTGCTGCGGCCGATGCCGGGCAGCGCATGCAGGGCCTCGAAATCGCGCGGCAGGTCGCCATCGTGCAGTTCCACGCAGCGCTTGGCGGCGGCATGCAGGTTGCGCGCACGGGCGTAGTAGCCCAGCCCGGCCCATTGCGCCATCACCGCGTCGTTGTCGGCGGCGGCCAGTGCCGGCAGGGTCGGGAAGTGCTGCAGGAAGCGCAGGAAGTAGGGGATGACCACCGCCACCTGGGTCTGCTGCAGCATGATCTCCGACAGCCACACCCGGTACGGACTGCGCGGATGCTGCCAGGGCAAGTCATGGCGCCCGTGGCGGTCGAACCAGGCGAGCAGTCGGGTAGGGAAGGTGTCAGAGGGCTGGCGCATGCTGGCGTCGAAGTTCCTTCTCCCCTCGGGAGAAGGTGCCCCGCAGGGGCGGATGAGGTGAGCTATTCCTTCTCCCACCGGGAGAAGGTGCCCCGAAGGGGCGGATGAGGGTACGGGCGAAGCCTTTGTGGGACCTGATCCCGCTAGACGCTTCGCGCCGTACCCTCACCCCAACCCCCGCTCCGCGCCCCGGCCCGCGCTGGCGGCGCGGGCGCTCCAGGGCACGCGCGCCAGTGGCGCGCAAGCCGTGCCCAGTCGCCCCAGTGGGAGAGGGGCTCAGGATCAGGCACCCAGGGCGTCGGGCAGCAACGCGTCGACGAAGGCTTCGGCGTCGAACACGCGCAGGTCTTCGGGGCGCTCGCCGATGCCGGCGAAGCGGATCGGGATGCCGAATTCGCGGGCCAGGGCGAACACCACGCCGCCCTTGGCGGTGCCGTCGAGCTTGGTCACCACCAGACCGGTGACGCCGACCGCGGCGTGGAACTGGCGCAGCTGCGACAGCGCGTTCTGGCCGGTGGTGCCGTCGATGACCATCAGCACCTCGTGCGGGGCGCTGGGATCGAGCTTGCCGAGCACGCGGCGGATCTTGCCCAGTTCGTTCATCAGCCCGGTCTGGGTGTGCAGGCGGCCGGCGGTGTCGGCGATCAGCACCTCGGTGCCGCGCGCCTTGCCGGCCTGCAGCGCATCGAAGGCCACCGAGGCGGCGTCGGCGTTCTGGCCCTGCGCGATCACGCTCACGCCGTTGCGCTCGCCCCAGGCCTGCAGCTGCGCCACCGCGGCGGCGCGGAAGGTGTCGCCGGCGGCCAGCATCAGGCTGTGGCCCTCGTCCTTGAAGCGCTTGGCCAGCTTGCCGATGGTGGTGGTCTTGCCGACGCCGTTGACGCCGACGGTCAGCACCACGAAGGGCTTGGCGTTGCGGTCGATCTGCAGCGGCCTGGCCACCGGCTGCAGGATCGCCAGCAGGTCGGCGCGCAGCGCCTGCTGCAGCGCCCTGGCGTCGGCGAACTCGCGCGCCTTCATGCGCTTGCGCAGGCTCTCGATCAGCGCGGTGGTGGCGGGAATGCCGACGTCGGCGGTGATCAGCGCGGTCTCGATCTCGTCGAGCAGGTCGTCGTCGAGCTTGGGATTGCGCGAGAACAGACTGCCGACGCTGCGCGCGAAGCTGCTGTTGCGCAGCCGCTCGCGCCAACCGGGCTTGCCGGCCGGGGCGGCAGGCAGCGCGTCGCTGCGGACGAGGTCGGCGTCGGCTGCGGGCACGGACGCGGTGGCCGGCGCTGGAGCCGCGGGGGCGGGCGTTGGCGTCGGCACGCTCGGTGCCGGCGCGGCGGCCGGGGCCGGCACATAGGCCTGCGGTGGCGGCGTGGGCGCTGCGGGCGGCAGCGGCGTCGGTTGCGGCTGCGGGACCGCGACCGGGGCCGGCGCCTGCACGGGATGTTCTGCGACTGGCGCGGGCGTCGGCTGCGGGGTGGCGGCGGGTGCGGGAGCGGCGGGCGCGGCCTCAGCGGCGGGCGGCGCCGACGGCGCAGGCGCAGCGGGCTCGGCGCTTGCCGGCTTGGGGAAGGCGGCGGCCAGTTCCTCGATGCTGTAGCGCTGGGTGCGGCTCTCGCCGGCGTTGTCCTGGGGCTTGTTGCGGCGGAATAGGCTGACCATGGATGACGCGTGGACCGGAAACGAAGAATGCTACCACTTGCGACCTGAGCGGCCGGTGCAGAGGGGCGTGCCGGGATGGTGGGCAGGGTGGGATTTGTGGGTCGTGAACGCGTGTGCGTCGGTGCGGTTTTTGTGCCTTTGATGGATCAACCGCAACTGGGGCGTCCCCGGTGAGGCCAAGCTCTCAGGGGCAAGCGCGGATTTTCGACGCAATGGCTGCGCCGGACCCTCACCCCAACCCCTCTCCCGGAGGGAGAGGGGCTCTGCATCTGCAGCGCAGTTATCTCAACGCCCGCATTCAGCAACAAACGATTCCCCAATCCCCATTCCCCATTCCCAGCTCTTCACAGCTTGCCCTTCATCGACCGGTAGTCGCGCGGGGTCATGCCGACGGTGGCCTTGAACTGGCGGGCGAAGGCGCTCTGGTCGGCGAAGCCGCACAACTGGCCGATGCTGGCGATGCTGTCGTCGCCGTGCAGCAGGCGCATCGCCGCTTCGATGCGCATCTTGGTCAGCAGTTGCTGCGGGGTCAGCTGGAACACGCGGCGGAAGTGCCGCTCCAGTTGCGCCACCGACAGCTCGGCCAGGTCGGCCAGGGTCTGCACGCGCAGGTTGTCGCCGTAGTGCGCCTGCATGTGTTCCATGGCGCGGCTGATGCGCTCGTAGGCGGAATGGCGGCTGTCCGGCTGGCCCAGGTCGCGGGAGATGCCGACCACGCCGATCACCTCCTCGCCCTCGCACAGCGGGCGCTTGAAGGTCAGGCACCAGCCGGGGGTGCGGTTGGGGAACAAGTGCACTTCGAGCTGGTTCTCGATCACCTCGCCGCACAGCACGCGCCGGTCCTGCATCAGGTAGCTGCCGCCCAGCGGCAGCGGGAACACGTCCGCGGCCGACTTGCCGATCAGGTCGGCGCGGTATTTTTTGCCCAGCCGCCGCACCAGGGTCAGGTTGACGTGGGTGTAGCGGCCGTCGCGGTCCTTCACGAAGAACACCACGTCCGGCAGGGCGTCGAACAGCGTCTGCAGTTCCAGTGCCGAAATCAGAGTGTCCATGGCGTTCACCTGCGGGAGTGGGCGGCGATGCGGGCGCGCCGTCGCGCGTCCCCTGAATGCCGATGCTAGCCTAAGTCGACGCCCTGGGGCGTCGCCGGGTTGTGCGAACTTCCGCATTGGCGACAGGCAAACGCTGCTAGCCGGCGGCGGTGCCGAATGTGAGCATGGCCCCATGCATACACTCGATGTCATCGACTCGCACAGCGCCGGCGAACCGACCCGTGTCGTCGTCTCCGGCTTCCCCGATCTGGGAACCGGTTCCCTGGCCGAACGCCGGGAGCTGTTCCGCACGCGCTTCGACGCCTGGCGCAGCGCCATCGCCTGCGAGCCGCGCGGCTCGGACACCATGGTCGGCGCGCTGCTGCTGCCGCCGGTGGCCGCCGATGCCTGCGCGGCGGTGATCTTCTTCAACAACGTCGGCTACCTGGGCATGTGCGGCCACGGCACCATCGGCCTGGTGCGCACGCTGGCCGAACTGGGCCGGCTGAGCGCGGGCACGCACCGCGTCGAGACGCCGGTGGGCACGGTCGGCGTGGAACTGCACGCCGACGGCCGCGTCTCGGTCGACAACGTCGAGAGCTACCGCCACGCCACCGGCGTCGAAGTGCAGGTGCCCGAGTACGGGCGCGTGCGCGGCGACGTGGCCTGGGGCGGCAACTGGTTCTTCATCACCGAACAGACGCCGTGCGCGCTGGAACTGCGCCACCAGCGCGCGCTGACCGCTTACACCGAGGCGGTGCGGCTGGCACTGGAGGCGGCGGGCATCCGCGGCGCCGACGGCGGCGAGATCGACCACATCGAGATCAACGGGCCGGCGCCGGACGCCAGCGCCGATGCGCGCAACTTCGTGCTGTGCCCGGGCCTGGCCTACGACCGGTCGCCCTGCGGCACAGGCACCAGCGCCAAGCTGGCGTGCCTGGCCGCCGACGGCAAGCTGGCGCCGGGCCAGGTGTGGCGGCAGCAGGGCATCCTCGGCAGCGTGTTCGAGGGTAGCTACACGGCCGGTGCGCGCGGGGTACTGCCGCGCATCACCGGGCAGGCCTACATCACTGCGCGCGCGCAGTTGCTGATCGATCCGCAGGATCCGTTCGCCTGGGGCATTGGCGCCGCATGAGCGGTTTCGACCTGATCGTCGTCGGCGCCGGCATCGTCGGCGCGGCCTGCGCCGATGCGGCGGCGGCCGCCGGCCTGCGCGTGGCGATCGTCGAGTCGGGCAGCATCGGCGGCGGTTCCACCGCCGCGGCGATGGGGCACCTGGTGGCGATGGACGACGATCCGTCGGAACTGGCGCTGTCGGCGTACTCGCTGCGTTTGTGGGAAGAATTCGCGCCGCTGCCCGAGGCGGAGTTCAGTCGCTGCGGCACGCTGTGGGTGGCGCGCGAGGCGCGCGAACTGGAGGCGATTCCGGCCAAGATCCAGCGGCTGGCCGCGGCCGGCGTGCACGCCGAAGCGCTCGATGCGCAGCGCTTGTACCAACTGGAGCCGGCGCTGGTGCCGGGCCTGGCCGGCGGCATGCGCGTGGCCGCCGAGGCGGTGGTGTATCCGCCGCGGATGGCGCGCTACCTGGTCGAGCGTGCCTGCGCCGCCGGCGCGCAGCTGTACGCCGGGCGTCGCGCCACTGCGCTGGCCGATGCCGGCGTGCGTCTGGACGACGGCAGCGCGCTGCATGGCCCAGTGCTGGTCGCCACCGGCTGCGCCGTGCCGGAGCTGTTGCCGGAACTGCCGCTGCGCGCGCGCAAAGGGCAACTGGTGATCACCGACCGCTATCCGGGCTTCGTCGCCCATCAATTGCTGGAACTGGGCTACGCCGACAGCGCGCACGGCAGCGACGGCAGCAGCGTGGCGTTCAACGTGCAGCCGCGGCCGACCGGGCAACTCCTGATCGGCTCCTCGCGCGAATTCGATGCGACCGACCGCGCGGTGTCGATGCCGATGCTGCAGCGGATGCTGGAGCGCGCCTTCGCGTTCTTGCCGGGCCTGCGGCAACTGCAGGCGATCCGGGTGTGGACCGGCCTGCGTCCGGCCACGCCGGACGGACGCCCGTACCTGGGCGCGGTGCCGGAGCGGCGCGACGTGTGGGTCGCGGCCGGCCACGAGGGCCTGGGCGTGACGACGGCGCTGGGCAGTGCGCGCCTGCTGCTGGACCAGTTGCTGCAGCGGCCCACGGCCATCGACGCGGCGCCGTACGCGCCGGCGCGGGCGCTGGCATGAGCGCGCGCATGTTGCGCCTGCAGGTCGACGGCCGCGATGTCGAAGTGCCTGATGGCAGCAGCGTGGCCGCGGCGGTGGCGCAGGTGGCCACGCATTTCCGCCGCTCGCGCAGCGGCCAGCCGCGCGCGCCGCTGTGCGGCATGGGCGTGTGCGCCGAGTGCCGGGTGCGCATCGACCGCGTCGGCCAGTTGCGCGCCTGCATCACCCCGGCGCGCGACGGCATGCAGGTGTGGACCGATGGCTGAGCCGCGCACCCACTTCGAGGTCTTGGTGATCGGCGCCGGGCCGGCCGGGCTGGCGGCGGCGCTGGCCGCGGCCGGGCATGGCCGCCGCGTCGGCCTGGTCGATCTGCAGGCGCGTGCCGGCGGGCAGATCTGGCGCCACGACGTGGCCCAGGCGCCGCCGCGCCTGGCCGCGCGCACCCTGGCGCAACTGGCGGCCAGCGCCGTGACGTTTCTGCCGCAGACCCAGGTGCTGCTGGCGCAGGACCGGCAACTGCTCACCGATGGACCCGATGGCCCGCGCTGGCTGGGCTACGACGCGCTGGTGCTGGCCACCGGCGCGCGCGAGTTGCTGTTGCCGTTCCCGGGCTGGACCCTGCCCGGGGTGACCGGTGCAGGTGGCGCGCAGGCGCTGGCCAAGCAGGGCTGGCCGCTGCGCGGGCGGCGCGTGCTGGTCGCCGGCAGCGGGCCGCTGCTGCTGGCCTCGGCGGCGACGCTGCATCGCCACGGCGCGCAGGTGCTGGGCATCGTCGAACAGGCGCCGTGGCGCGCGCTGGCCGCGTTCGCCGCGCAGCTGCCGCTGCGTTGGCCGGACAAGGCGCTGCAGGCGCTGGCGCTGCGCACGCAACTGGCCGGGGTCGGCTACCACGCCGGCAGCGTGGTGCTGGCCGCGTACGGCGAGGGCCGCGTGCAAGAGGCGGAGATCGACGGCCCGCGCGGCCGCCGCCGTCTCGCCTGCGATCAACTGTCGGTGGGCTACGGCCTGGTGCCGAACGTGGAATTGGCGCAACTGCTGGGCTGCCGGCTGGGCCGCAGCGGCGCGCATCCGTGCGTGGCGGTGGATGCGCAACTGCGCACCAGCGTCGACGGCGTGTACGCAGCGGGCGAGGCGCTGGGCATCGGCGGGCGCGATTGCGCGCGGGTGGAAGGCGCCATCGCCGGCCACCTGGCCGCCGGCCAGGACGCCGCTGCGCAGGCGCTGCAGCCGCAGCGGCGACGTGCGCGCGCCTTCGCTGAACTGCTGCAGCGCCAGTTCGCGCTGGATCCACGCATCCACGCGCTGGCCGCGCCGGACACGCTGGTGTGCCGCTGCGAAGACGTGCCGCTGTCCGCGCTGCAGGGCCATGCCGACCTGCGCGACGCCAAGCTGGCCTCGCGCTGCGGCATGGGCGCCTGCCAGGGCCGCATCTGCGGCAGTGCGCTGACCGAACTTGGCCTGGCCACGCGCGCCGCCGATTTCTCCGACGACGGCCGCCGGCCGCCGCTGTTCCCGGCGCGGCTGGACGCGCTGGCCCATCCCTGTCCGGACCCCGCTCCGGACACCGCTTGCGCCGCGCCGTCGCGCGCGGCATCCCTTCGCAACTCTCCACAAGGTGTACATCCATGAGCAAGGCTTCCTTCTGGTACGGCGTGCTGCCGGCCATCACCACCCCGTTCAACGCCGACGGCAGCATCGACCACGCGTTCCTGGCCAAGCATGCGCAGCTCATGATCGACGCCGGCTGCACCGCGATCGTGCCGCTGGGCTCGCTGGGCGAGGCGGCCACGCTGAGCTTCGACGACAAGCTGGCGATCCTGAAGACCCTGGTGCAGGCGGTCGACGGCCGCATCCCGGTGGTGCCGGGCATCGCCGCGCTGTCCACCGACGAGGCCGTGCGCCTGGCGCAGGCGGCCAAGCAGGTCGGCTGCGGCGGCCTCATGGTGCTGCCGCCGTACGTGTATTCCACCGACTGGCGCGAGATGGGCGCGCACATGCGCGCGGTGATCGCCGCCACCGACCTGCCGGCGATCCTGTACAACAACCCGATCGCCTACAAGACCGATTTCAGCCCGGCGCAGATCGCCGAGCTGGCCGCCGAGTTCCCGAACCTGCAGGCGGTCAAGGAATCCTCCGGCGACGTGCGCCGCTTCGCCGCGCTGGGCGAACTGCTCGGCGACCGCCTGGTGCTGCTGGTGGGCATGGACGATGCGATCGTCGAAGGCCTGAGCATGGGCGCCAAGGGCTGGATCGCCGGCCTGGTCAACGCGTATCCGAAGGAGTCGGTGAAGCTGTTCGAGCTGGCCCGCGACGGCGGCTACCCGGCGGCCAAGGCGCTGTACGACTGGTTCCTGCCGCTGCTGCGCCTGGACACCGTGCCCAAGTTCGTCCAGCTGATCAAGCTGGTGCAGGAGAAGGTCGGCCTGGGCAGCGAGCGCGTGCGCGCGCCGCGGCTGGTGCTGGAAGGCGCCGAGCGCGAGGCCGCGCTGAAGGTCATCGACCACGCCATCGCCACCCATCCCGGGCACTGAGATGAGCACGCAACCGCTGTTGCTGGCCGGCCATTGGCAGGCCTCGCTGGAAGAGCGCGGCAGTTTCCGCGCCGAGGACCCGCGCGACGGGAGCGAGTTCGGCCCGTCGTTCCCGATCAGCGGCGCCGCCGACCTGGAAGCGGCGCTGAGCGCGGCGGCGCTGAGCGCCGATGCGCTGGCCGCGGCTGCGCCGGAACGCATCGCCGGGTTCCTGGATGCGTATGCGGACGCGATCGACGCCGACGTCGAGCGCCTGGTGGCGCTGGCCCATGCCGAAACCGGCCTGCCGGTGGAGCCGCGCTTGGCCAAGGTGGAACTGCCGCGCGCCAGCGGGCAGTTGCGCCAGGCCGCACAGGCAGTGCGCAGCCACAGCTGGGCGCAGCCGGTGATCGACACCGCGGCCGGCCTGCGCGCGCAGCTGGGGCCGCTGCACAAGCCGGTGCTCGTGTTCGGCCCGAACAATTTCCCGTTCGCGTTCAACGCGGTGGCCGGCAGCGATTTCGCCTCGGCCATCGCCGCGCGCAATCCGGTCATCGCCAAGGCGCATCCCTCGCATCCGGCCACCAGCCAGCGCCTGGCCCAGCTCGCGCACCAGGCGCTGCTGGCCAACGACCTGCCGGCGGCGACGGTGCAGTTGCTGTATCACTTCGACAGCACGCTGGGCCTGGAACTGGCAGGCGATCCGCGCCTGGGCGCGATCGGTTTCACCGGCAGCCGTGCCGGCGGGCTGGCGCTGAAGGCCGCCGCCGACCGCGCCGGGGTGCCGGCCTACGTCGAGTTGTCCAGCGTCAATCCGGTGTTCCTGCTGCCGGGCGCGCTGGCCGAACGCGGTGCGGCGCTGGCGCAGGAGTTCTTCGCCTCCTGCACCATGGGCAGCGGCCAGTTCTGCACCAACCCGGGCATCGTGGTGGTGCCCGAGGGCGAGGCCGGCGATGCCTTCGTCGCCGCGGCCACCGCGCATTTCGCCGCGGCTGCGCCGGCGCTGCTGTTCTCGCGCGGCGTGCTGGAGCATCTGCAGCGCAGCGTGGGCACGCTGCGCGATGCCGGCGCCACGGTGCTGGCCGGTGGCGAGGCCGATGCCGGCCCCGGCTATCGGCATGCGCCGACCCTGCTGCAAGTGTCGGCCGAGGCCTTCCTGCAGCAGCCCGAGGCGCTGCAGACCGAGGCGTTCGGCCCGGTCAGCCTGATCGTGCGCAGCGGCGGGTTGGGGCAGTTGACCGCCCTGGCGCGCAGCTTCGAGGGCAATCTCACCGGTACGCTCTATCGCGCCGCCGATGGCAGCGACGACATGGCCTTCGCCGCGCTGGCCGCGGCGCTGCGTCCGCGGGTCGGCCGCCTGATCTGCAACAAGATGCCGACCGGCGTGGCGGTGAGCCCGGCGATGAACCATGGCGGCCCGTATCCGAGCACCGGCCATCCGGGCTTCACTGCCGTCGGCATGCCCGCGGCGATCCGCCGCTTCGCCGCGCTGCACAGCTATGACGGCGTGCCCGACGCGCTGCTGCCGCCGTTGCTGCGCGATCGCAATCCCGGCGGCGTGCAGCGCTTGATCGACGGCAGCTGGAGCACCGCCGACGTGGAGCCGCGCGCATGAGCGAGCAGGCCCAGATCGGCGGGTTGACCCTGGAGCAGGCGCACGCACAACTGGCGCCGTGGCCGCACCGCGCGCCGGCGATCCAACAGCAGGAGTACCGGCAGCGCCTTGCCAACGCGCGTGCGCTGATGCGTGCGCACGGTGCCGACGCGCTGCTGATCGGCGCCGGCGCCTCGCTGCGCTATTTCACCGGCGTGCCGTGGGGCGCAAGCGAGCGCCTGGTGGCGATGTTGCTCACCGCCGAAGGCGATCCGCTGCTGATCTGCCCGGCGTTCGAGGAAGGCTCGCTGGACGCGGTGCTGTCGGTGCCGGTACGCAAGCGCCTGTGGCAGGAACACGAGGATCCGCACGCGCTGGTCGCCGAGGCCTTGCTGGAACTGGACGCGCAGAGCCTGGCGCTGGACCCGGGCGCGGCCTTCGCGGTGCACACCGGGCTGACGGCGGTGCTGGGGCGGATCGCCATCCGCGATGCGGCGGCGATCGTCGACGGTTGCCGCATGCGCAAGTCGCCGGCGGAACTGGCGCTGATGCAGCAGGCCTGTGACATGACCCTGCACGTGCAGCGGCTGGCCGCCGGGCTGATCCACGAAGGCATCACCACTGCGGAACTGACCCGCTTCATCGACCAGGCGCACCGCGCGCTCGGTGCCGACAACGGCTCGACCTTCTGCATCGTGCAGTTCGGCCATGCCACCGCGTATCCGCACGGCATTCCCGGCGTGCAGGCGCTGCGCCCGGGCGAACTGGTGCTGATCGATACCGGCTGCACGGTGCAGGGCTACCACTCCGACATCACCCGCACCTACATCTTCGGCGAGCCCAGCGAGAAGCAGCGACGCATCTGGCAACTGGAGCACGACGCGCAGGCGGCGGCCTTCGCCGCGGTGCGGCCGGGCGTGGCCTGCGCGGTGGTGGACGAGGCCGCGCGCAAGGTGCTGCAGCGTGCCGGGCTCGGCCCGGACTACCAGTTGCCGGGGCTGCCGCATCGCACCGGCCACGGTTGCGGCATGAGCATCCACGAGGCACCGTACCTGGTGCGCGGCAATGCGCTGGCGCTGGCCCCGGGCATGTGCTGCAGCAACGAGCCGATGATCGTGGTGCCGGGCGAGTTCGGTGTGCGCCTGGAGGATCATTTCTACGTCACCGAGGACGGCGCGCAGTGGTTCACGCCCCCGTCGCCGGCGATCGACCGGCCGTTCGCCTGATGCGTAGGGCGGCCGCCTGCAACGTTTGCGCGGCGGCCGCCGCGGTGTGTCACGGGCGCGTGCCGCCCTGCGGAGTTGCTCGATGAAGCACATACGTCTGCCCGTCGTCGGCATGCTGGCACTGGCCCTGCTGAGTGCCTGTCAGCCGTCGGCACCGTCGGCGCCTTCCACGCCGGCGGCAACGGCGCCGGCCAAGGCAAGCACCTCGCCGTCGCAGGCCTTCGCCGCGCTGCTCGACGCGCAGTGGCAGTACCAGCTCGAACACCATCCGGAGTTCGCCAGCATCATCGGCGACAGCCGCTACAACGATCGCTGGAGCGACTATTCGCTCGCCGCGCTGGAGGCCGAACGCCAGGCCACCGCTGCGTTCCTGGCGCGCTTCGATGCGATCGACCGCAAGGCGCTGTCGGCGCAGGAGCAGTTGAGCCTGCAGATGATGCAGCGGCAGTTGCGCGACCGGCTGGAGGCGATCGCGCTGAAGAACGACGAGATGCCGCTGGAGCCGGTCGGCGGCATCCAGGTGGCGCTGCCGGGCTATGCGCAGGCGTTTCCGTTCGCCAGCGTCAAGGACTACGAGGACTACATCAAGCGCCTGCAGGCGATCCCGGCGCTGCTCGACCAGGTGGTGGCGCTGTCGCGCGCCGGCGCCAGGGATGGGTTGGTGCAGCCGAAGTACCTGCTCGAGCGCATTCCCGCGCAGGTGCGCGAGATCGCCGCACCGGCCGGGGCCGACAGTCCGTTCGCCGCGCCGCTGCAGCAGTTCCCCGCGGCAGTGCCGGAGGCCGAGCGGCCGCGGCTGCGCGCGGCGATGATCGCGGCGATCGACCAGCAGGTGCGCCCGGCCTATCGCAAGCTCGCCGACTTCGTTGCCAATGAGTACGCGCCGCAGGGCCGCGTCCACGAAGGCCTGTGGTCGCTGCCCGATGGTGCGCGCCGCTACCGCTTCGCGATCCACACCCAGACCACCACCGATCAGTCGCCCGAGCAGATCCACCAGACCGGCCTGGCCGAGGTCGCGCGCATCGAGGGCGAGATGGGCGTCATCGCCAAGCAGCTCGGCTATGCCGATCTGGCTGCGCTACGCAAGGCGGTGGCCCATGATCGCAAGTTCTTCGCCACCTCGCCCGAGCAGATCCTGCAGCGCTACCGCGACGACATCGCGCAGATGCAGCCGCAGTTGCCCAAGCTGTTCGGCACCTTGCCGAAGACGCCGCTGGAGGTGCGCGCGATGCCGGCGTTCCGTGCCACCGCGCCCGGTGCCGAGTACTGGCAGAGCGATGCGCAGGGCAGCAAGCCCGGGCTGGTGATGGTCAACACCAGCGACTACGCGCACCGCACCCTGGTCAACATCGAGGCCACCGCGTATCACGAGGGCGTGCCCGGTCATCACCTGCAGATCTCGCTGGCGCAGACCCTGCCGCTGCCGCCGTTTCGCCAGCAATCCAGCTACAACGCCTACGTGGAAGGCTGGGCGCTGTACGCCGAGAAGCTGGGCAAGGAGGTGGGCTTCTACCGCGATCCGTACAGCGACTACGGCCGCCTGGCCGGCGAACTGCTACGCGCCAACCGACTGGTGCTGGATACCGGCGTCCACTACAAGCGCTGGACGCGGCAGCAGATGATCGACTTCTTCCACGCGCATCCGTCCGACGACGAGCCCAGCATCCAGGCCGAGACCGATCGCTACATCGTCTGGCCGGGCCAGGCGCTGGGCTACAAGCTCGGCGAACTGGACATCCTGGCGCTGCGCGAGAAGGCCAGGCGCGCGCTGGGCGATCGTTTCGACATCCGCGCTTTCCACGATGCCATCCTCGGCGGCGGTGCGATGCCGCTGGACCTGCTGGACGCGCGCATCGATGCCTGGATCGCCCAGGTCCAGGCCGGCACCCCCGCCACTTCGGAGACTTCGCGATGACCTCCCGTTCCCGACTGCGCACGGCGCTGGCCCTGGCCATCGCGTGCACCCTGGCCTGGCAGGGTGCTGCCGCCGCCGCGCCCGCAAAGATCGCCGCGCCGGCGGCCGCTGCCCCCGCTGGCGATGCCGGTGCGCGCTTCAAGGCGCTGTACCAGCGCGAGTGGAAATGGCGCCAGGAGCAGTTCGCCGGCGCCGACGACGAGGACGCGCAGGGACAGGCCGCCGATCACCTGCCCAAGGTCGATCCGGCCACCCAGGCGCAGCGCACCGCCTACTGGCAGCAGACGCTGCATGATCTGGATGCGATCGACCCGGCGCAGTTGTCGGCGCAGGACCAGGTGAACTACCAGGTCTATCGCCAGCAACTGCAGGTGCTGCTCGACCAGCAGCGGTTCCGCGCCTGGGAAATGCCGTTCAACAGCGACACCGCGTTCTGGAGCGACCTGGGGTTCACCGCGCGCGCCACCCTGCGCAACCGCGAGGACTACCAGCGCTATCTCGGACAGCTCGCCGACATCCCGCGCTACTTCGACGAGCAGATCGCCAACATGCGCGCCGGCCTGGCGCGCGGTTTCGCCCAGCCCAAAGTGACCCTGCAGGGCCGCGACCAGTCGATCGCCGAGGTCGCGCAGGCGCCGGGCGAGACCAATCTGTTCTACACCCCGTTCAAGCAGATGCCGGCGACGATCCCGGCGCCGCTGCAGGCGCAGTTGCGCGCGCAGGCGCGCACGGCGATCGCCCAGCAGGTGGTGCCGGCCTACGCCAAGCTGCTGCGTTTCATGCGCGAGGAATACCTGCCCAAGGCACGCCCGGCGCTGGCCGCCGAATCGATGCCCGACGGTGCGGCGTACTACCGAGCGCAGATCCGCGAATACACCACGCTCGACCTCAGCCCCGAGCAGATCCACGCGGTGGGCCTGAAGGAGGTGGCGCGGCTGCACAAGGAGATGGACCAGGCGATCGTCGACAGCGGCTTCAAGACCCCGCCGGGGCAGCAGACCTTCCCGGCGTTTCTGCACTATTTGCGCACCGATCCCAAGTTCTACGCCAAGACCCCGGAAGAACTGCTCAAGGACGCGGCGTGGATCGCCAAGCGCGTGGACGGCAAGATCGGCGACTACATCGGCCGGCTGCCGCGGCAACGCTTCGCGATCGAGCCGGTGCCGGCGGACCTGGCGCCGTTCTACACCGGCGGCCGCGGTGGCCCCGGCATCTACCTGGTCAACACCTACGACCTGCCGTCGCGGCCGCTGTACAACCTCGCTGCGCTGACCTTGCACGAGTCTTCGCCTGGTCATGCGCTGCAGATGCCGTTGGCGGCCGAGCAGGACAACCTGCCGGATTTCCGCCGCTACACCTTCATTTCCGCGTATGGCGAGGGCTGGGCGGTGTACTCGGAATACCTGGGGCAGGAGATGGGGATGTACGACACCCCGTACGACCGCTTCGGCTACCTGACCTACCAGATGTGGCGTGCGTGCCGGCTGGTGATCGACACCGGCATCCACCACGACGGCTGGACGCGGGAGCAGGCGCAGGCGTTCCTGCGCGACAACACCGCGCTCAGCGAGCACGAGGTGACCACCGAGGTCGACCGCTACATCGCCTGGCCCGGCCAGGCGCTGTCGTACTACCTGGGTGAGTTGAAGATCCTGGAGCTGCGGCGCAAGGCGGAGCAGGCGCTGGGCGAGAAGTTCGACATCCGCGCGTTCCACGACGCGGTGCTGGAGACGGGCTCGGTGCCGCTGCCGGTGCTGGAGCAGCGCATCGACCGGTTCATTGCCGAGGGTGGGAAGTCGCCTTGGTCGAAGGAGGCGGCGAAGCAATAAGCCCCTCCCCCCCCCCCCCCCGGGGGGGGGTGAGGGTCGGGGCGCGAAGCGCGTGCGGTGTTTCAGCTGCATGAGGCTTCGCCCGGACCCTCATCCGCCCCTTCGGGGCACCTTCTCCCGGGGGGGAGAAGGGAGCAATAAGCCCCTCTCCCCCCGAGAGAGGGTTGGGGTGAGGGTAGGGCGCGAAGCGCGTGCGGTGTTTCAGCTGCATGAGGCTTCGCTCGGACCCTCATCCGCCCCTTCGGGGCACCTTCTCCCGAGGGGAGAAGGCAAGTAAAAGCCCCTCTCCCTCCGGGAGAGGGGTTGGGGTGAGGGTAGGGAACGCCGCAGATCATCGAATCGCCAGTGACACCAATCCAGCGGGAGACGCCATGGCCGCACAAGGCAAGTTCCACAAGCGCTTGAGCCTCACCGATCTGACCTTCATCGGCTTGGGCTCGATCTTCGGGTCCGGTTGGCTGTTCTCGGCCAGCCACGTCTCGGCGATCGCCGGGCCGGCCGGCATCGTCTCGTGGATCGCCGGCGGCGTGGCGGTGCTGCTGCTGGGCCTGGTGTACTGCGAACTCGGCGCGGCGCTGCCGCGCGCCGGCGGCGTGGTGCGCTACCCGGAGTACTCGCACGGCGTGCTGCTGGGCTGGCTGATGGGCTTCATCACCCTGATCGCCTTCTCCAGCCTGATCGCGATCGAAGTGGAAGCGGCGCGGCAATACGCCGCGGCGTGGTTCCCCTGGCTCAACCAGGCCGGCAGCACCCATCCCAGTGTCGCCGGCTGGCTGCTGCAACTGGCGCTGCTGGTCGCGTTCTTCCTGCTCAACTACTACAGCGTCAAGACCTTCGCCACCGCCAACAACATCGTCAGCGTGTTCAAGTTCCTGGTGCCGGTGCTGGTGATCGTGCTGCTGATGGCGCACTTCGATGTGCGCAACCTGCACGTGCAGGGCTTCGCGCCGTTCGGCGCGGCCGGAGTGGAAGCGGCGATCTCCGCCGGCGGCATCATCTTCGCCTACCTCGGGCTCACGCCGATCGTGTCGGTGGCCAGCGAGGTGCGCGATCCGCAGCGCAATATCCCGATCGCGCTGATCCTGTCGGTGGCGCTGTCCACGGTGATCTACGTGCTGCTGCAGCTCGCCTTCCTCGGTGGGGTGCCGGCGCAACATCTGGTCAACGGCTGGGGCGGCATCGACAAGGCGTTCTCGCTGCCGTACCACGATATCGCCCTGGCGCTGGGCATGGGCTGGCTGGCGGCGCTGGTGATCTGCGACGCGATGATCTCGCCCAGCGGCACCGGCAACATCTACATGAACGCCACGCCGCGGGTGGTCTACGGTTGGGCGCGCAGCGGCGGATTCCTACCGGTGCTGACCAAGGTGGACGCCGCCTCCGGCATCCCGCGCCCGGCGCTGTGGCTGAGCCTGGGGCTGTCGGTGTTCTGGACCCTGCCGTTCCCCTCGTGGGAGGCGCTGATCAACGTGGTGTCGGCGGCGCTGGTGCTGAGCTATGCGGTGGCGCCGGTGACCGTGGCCGCACTGCGGCGCAGTGCGCCGGAGCTGCCTCGGCCGTTCCGGTTGCGCGGCATGGCGCTGCTCGGGCCGCTGTCGTTCATCGTCGCAGGCCTGATCGTGTACTGGTCGACCTGGAACACGCTGTCGTGGCTGCTTGGCCTGCAGATCGCCATGTTCGCGCTGTACGTGCTGTACCGCCTGCCCAACGCCGCCGGCCGTGCGCGGCTGTGGCGGCAGGTGCGCGGTGTGCTGTGGCTGATCGTGTTCTTCGCGCTGGTGTTGGTGGTGTCGCGCCTGGGCACCTTCGGCGGCAGCGGCTGGATCGCGCATCCCTGGGACACGCTGTGCGTGGCCGCGATCGCCTTGGGTTGCTACCACTGGGGTGCGCGCAGCGGCCTGCGTCCGGAGGAACTGGCGTTGGAAGAGGATGACGGGGAGTAGCCGTTGCGTGTGTGGAGAGGCGTAGGACGGTTCTTGTCCCTTTTTGTGGGATTGGCTGCGGCAGACGTCAACGGGTCAGCCCGTCGCGGCTAAAGCCGCTCTACGGGAAACAGCGCGTCATGAGATTTTTGGAAACCGAATGAAAAAGTTCGTCGTATCGATCGTCATGGCACTGGCCTGCTGCGCCGGTGCCGCCCAGGCCGCGCCCAGCGTCGCCGACTACCAGCGCTCGCTGGGCCTGCGCGAGGCCTGGATCGGCCTGACCGAGAACGTGACCTGGCCGGCGCAGTGGCGCGACGACGGCGCGTTCTACTACCGCAAGACCGTGCCGGGCGGTTTCGCCTTCGAGGTCGAGGACGTGGCCAGCCAACGCAAGCAGCCGGCGTTCGACCAGGCGCGGCTGGCGCGCGCGCTGGGCGCGGCAACCGGCACCGCCTATCCGGCGCTGCGCCTGCCGTTCGCGCGTTTCGCCTACGTCGCAGAGGGTGGCAAGGCGCAGGCGGCGATCGCCTTCGAGCTCGATGAGACGCCGTGGCGCTGCACGCTCACCACCTACGTCTGCGCGCGTGCCGACCGCGGCCCGCAGCCGCGGCCGCGCGGTTTCGGTGTGGTGCGCGATCTCAGCGTGCCGGCCGATGCCACTCCGCGGCGCTCGCCGGACGGACGCTGGGACGCCTATGTCGACGGCAATGCGCTGATGCTGCGCGCGGTGGCGGACGGCCACACGCTGCGCCTGGCCGACGATGGCCGCAGCGACGATTTCTACGACCCGGAAACGATTGCGTGGTCGCCGGATTCGCAGCGGCTGGCGTTGTACCGGGTGAAGCCCGGCTTCCCCCGCCGCGTCACCCGGGTCGAGGCGGCGCCGCCCGGCGGCGGCCAGCCGATCGTGCGCACGCAGCTGTATCCCAAGCCCGGCGATGCGGTGGACATCGAGCGGCCGGTGCTGTTCGACCTCGGCGCGCTGGCGCGCGGCGGTGCGCCCAAGCGCCTGCCCATCGACGACGCGCTGTTCGCCAACCCGTACCAGCTCTCGCCGATCCAGTGGCGACGCGACAGCGCCAGCTTCGTGTTCGACTACGTGCAGCGCGGCTTCCAGCGCATGCGCGCGATCGCGGTGGACGCGTTCACGGGCAAGGCGCATGTGGCGGTGGGCGAGGACGCCAAGACCTTCGTGTACGCCGACCGCAGCTACCACCACGATGTCGACGGCCTGGGCCAGGAAATCCTGTGGATCTCCGAGCGCGATGGTTGGCGCCACCTGTACCTGTTCGACGGTGCCAGCGGCCGGATCAAGGCGAAGCTGACCAAGGGCGAGTGGATCGTGCGCGACGTGCTGCGCGTGGACGATGCGCAGCGGCGCATCTGGTTCACCGCCAGCGGCATGGATGCGGGCAAGGATCCGTACTACCGGCAATTGTTCGCGGTGGATTTCGACGGCGGCCACCTGACCCGGCTGACCCAGGTCGATGCCGACCACGACGTGGCCATCGCCGACGATGGGCGCCATTACGTGGACGTGTATTCGCGTCCGGACATGGCCCCGGTGATGGAACTGCATGCCATCGACGGGCGGCTGCTGCAGGTGGTGGAGCGCGGCGACATCCGCAAGCTGCAGGCCGCCGGCTGGCGCGCGCCGCAGACCTTCGTCGCCAAGGGTCGCGACGGCAAGACCGACATCTGGGGCATGGTGGTGCGCCCGCGCGACTACGACCCGCACAAGAAGTACCCGGTGATCGAGAACATCTACGCCGGCCCGCACGATTCCTTCGTGCCCAAGACCTTCTGGCCGTTCGGCTATCACTCCGGCGGCGACAAGCAGATCGGCATGCAGGCGCAGGCCGACCTGGGCTTCATCGTGGTGATGATCGACGGCATGGGCACGGCCAACCGTTCCAAGGCTTTCCACGACGTGGCCTGGAAGAACCTCGGCGATTCCGGTTTCCCCGACCGCATCGCCTGGCACAAGGCGCTGGCCGCACAGGATCCGTCCTACGACATCGGCCGCGTCGGCATCTACGGCGCGTCGGCCGGCGGGCAGAGCACGCTGGGCGCGCTGGAGCGGCATCCGGACTTCTACAAGGTCGGCGTGGCCTATGCCGGGTGCTACGACAACCGCATGGACAAGATCAGCTGGAACGAGCAGTGGATGGGCTGGCCGGTGGACGCCAGCTATGCCCGCGCCTCCGGCGTGGACAATGCGGCCAAGCTGCGTGGCGACCTGCTGCTGATCGTCGGCGAGCAGGACAGCAACGTCGACCCGGCCTCGACCGCGCAGGTGGTGGACGCACTGATCAAGGCCGGCAAGGACTTCGATCTGCTCGCCGTGCCCGGCGGCGAACACACCGTCGGCCGCTCCACCGGTCCCATCGATTACGTGCAACGGCGCCAGTACGACTTCTTCGTGCGGCATCTGTTGGGGGAGCCGACGCCGCGTTGGAATGGCGTGGACGGACGCGTTGCGCGATAAGTAGAGCGCGCCTGCATGAATGTCAGAGATGCCGCCTTCCGGTGGCGGCATCGGATCATTCGGAAATCGTGGATTTAATAGAATCCGGCGTCACAGTTGGCGCCTTTGATCGTCGCTAATGAGCGATTTTTAATGGTATAGGTTCCGCCATAGGGTAGTCCTATTGCCATGCGCTTTGGATTTGTGACGTAGAACGTCTTTGCGGCTTTGTCGTACGTGACGTTTCTGGGGTCGTCGGTTTCGACATAGACTCTTTTTTCGGCTGCAGGCGTGCCAGAGTATGTGATCGCAAAAAAGATATTGCCGGGGGCGAAGAAATCGCATCCTGTTTCAAGGCCCATGTGTTCTTCGCCAGCGGTGAAGTCATAGGTTACTTTTTCCAAGGGCATGAAGAACCACGAGTTCTCGCCTATTCCGCAATTGCCTGCTCCGGCAATGGAAAACAACGCGCATGCCACGACTGATTTTTTATAAATCTTCATTCTTCTCTCTTGCAAGTGAGTCAAGTGAATCAAGTGGAATTCGATAAGAAATCTAATTTTATTTAATGAATTTTGTATTTCGGAATATATACCCTGAATTTTTAAGGAAAATAAAATTAACAGTTCATTCAAGAGGCGTCAAGATAATTTCATATTTATGACACATTAATTTGGCCGAATGACGTGGCGATCCATCCGCGGTCCGCTGCGAACAGGGCAGCAATATCATCTGACTTCGATCGCACAATTGATGGATGGGTGGATCGCGATCGCCAATACTTCGACGTGTTTCCTTGACCTTTCGGCAGAAGGAGCCCCGCAGGGGCGGATGAGGGGGCGGAGGAGGCATTGGGGTTTCGCAGGCATCGCGGCGCTTCCGTACCCTCAGCCCCAACCCTCTCCCGGCGGGAGAGGGGCCTTTGCTCTCGGCGCCGATGCGTTCGCTCCTGCGAATCCCCAATCCCGACTCCCGCCCCTAAAGATGCGGCGAACTCGGCCGATATCCCGGCAAGTCTCCTTGTGCCACGGCCTGCCATGACCGCCATCGCTCCCAGTTCCTCGCTCGCGCTGTCCGGCATGCGCGCTGCCACGTCCGGGCTGCAGGTGCGCGCCAACAACATCGCCAATCTCGCCACCGACGGGTTCCAGCGTTCGGTGCCGGTGAACCAGGCGAGTGCCGGCGGTGGCGTGGTCGGGCAGGTGCGGCAGGCCGACGGGCAGGGCAGCGATCTGGTCGACGACATGGTCGGCACGCTGACCGAGCGCACCGCGTTCCAGGCCAATGCGCGGGTGCTGCGCGCGGCCGACGACAGCATCGGCAGCCTGCTCGACGTGCTCGCGTAAGCCGTCGCCGACGCGTTGCGTTCCCGCAGCGCAACATCGCCGCGATCACGCGGCTATGCGATTTTCCGCATCCATCCTCGGTACAGCGCACAAGACGCTGCGGCGCGCACCGCGCACGATGCGACGATCGCATTGCATCGGGGACGGTAGATGGATCGGAGAGATTTCCTGCGTCAGGGCCTGGCGGTCGGTGCGGTCGCCGGTGTGGAAGTGCTGGCCGGGCGCGCCGCCGCGACACCGGTAGCGGCCAGCGCCGCACGTGCGCCTGCGCCGCCGCACCTGCAGCCGTTGGCGGCCGACACCCTCGCCGGGCACACCCTGCACTGCCGGTTCGTCGAGGCCGGCGCGACCTGGGAGGTGTACGAAGACCTGCGCCAGCCCGACGGCGATCTGACCCTGCGCGGGCCGGGCGGGGCGCTGGTGCTGGGCAAGCGCACCGAAGCGGTGTTCCCTGCGGCGCAGGCCCCGTACTTCGGCATGGCCCTGGCCGAAGTGGCGATGGCCGATGCCGACCTGCTCGCCGATCGCCTGCTGCGCGACGGCGACCCCCGCGCCGACGAGGTGCGCGACGTCGCGCCGCCGCCGGCCTCGCAACTGGATCCCAAGGACTACAACGGGCGCCTGCCGTGGACCACCTTCGTCGGCACCCGCGAGTGCGCCGACACCATGCCGGTGTACCCGGATGGGCGCACCCGCTGCTATCGCGCGATCCAGGCGTTCCCGGAGCTGGGCAAGGACGAGCTGGTGCGGCGCCGCAGCGAAGGCCTGCTCGGCGGCTGGATGCCGGCGGTGCGCAAGGTAGTGCCGGCCGGCGAGGGCCGCTACTACGACATCCTGCTGTTCGCCGACGTGCTGGCCGAGGACCGCTTCGTGGTGCAGACCTGGCACCGCAGTGCGCTGGTGGAGCAAGGCAAGGTCAGCAAGGTCGTGTACGGCTACAGCTATCCCGACTACCCGCCGCGGCGCGGCCCGCGCAGCGCCGAGGATTTCTACCGCGGTCTGCTCGCCTTCGCCGGCTACTGGCAGGCGCAGCTCGCCGACACTGTGCAGGCGCAAACCCCGGATGCGAGTTGGCGCGACATGGCGCGCTTCGCCTTCGCCCGCGAACTGGTGGTGCGTCCGGGCGGCACCTATCCCAAGTACGGCGCGGTGGACCGCGACTACTACGGCAACGAGTACGACGGCTTCCAGGACACCTTCACCAGTTCGCTGTACGCCAACCTGGAATGGGGGCGTTTCAGTCAGGCGGCGGCGGTGCTGGACGGCTATTTCAGTGACTTCGTGCAGGCCGACGGCATGGTCAACATGCGTGGCCCGGAGACCGGCCAGTTCGGGCTGACCCTGTCGCTGCTGGCGCGCTACCTGCGCTACACCGGCGATGCCGCGCTGCTGCGCAAGCACCGCGACAAGATCGCCGCCACCGCGCAGGTGCTGGTCGAGCTGCACGACGCCAGCCTGCGCCTGCCGGCATCGGCACCGGGGCATGGCCTGCTCCACGGCTGGAACGAATCCGACGCCTGCCTGTTCCCCGATCCGCAGGTGTGGTGGAAGCCGTACTACGCCAACAGCGCGCTGACGGTGCGCGGCTGGCAGGACCTGGCGGCGGTGTGGAGCGGCATCGCCGGGCCCGGTGGGCAGGCCGCCGCGGCGCAATGGCAGCGGCGCGCGCAGCAGTTGTCCGCGCAATTGTTGCGCACGCTGCGTGGCAACATCCGCCGCGATCTGCAGCCGCCTTACATCGGCCCGCTGCCGGGGGTGAAGCTGACGTTCCGCCAGTCGCTGCAGCAGGAGCATCCCAGCGAGCAGGGCTGGCCGCACCGCGCCTATGCCGAACTGCTGCAGGCCGACGTGCTGCCCGACGACCTGGCGCACCTGGTCATCGACTGCGTGCGCGGCCACGGCGGCACCAGCCTCGGTGTGGTCGGCAACATCACCGCGCCGACCCCGGAGGCGCGCGACCTGCTCGGCTTCATCTCCTACGGCTACGCGCAGCAGTTGCTGCGCCTGGACCGGATCGAGGAATACCTGCTGTTCCTGTACGCGCACCGCTTCCACGTGCATACCCGCGGCAGCTGGACCGCGGGCGAGGTCACCGGCATCACCGGCGGCATGCCGCTGTTCTGCATCCCGGCGCAGCTGACCATCCCGCTGCTGCTGCGCTGGATGCTGGTGTTCGAGGACAGCGCCGGCGAGGAACTGTTCCTGGCGCGGGCGGTGCCGCGCGACTGGCTGGGCAGCGGCGAGACGATCGCGATCGACGCCGCGCCGACGCGCTGGGGCAGGGTGTCGCTGGCGCTGCGCGGGGATCCGGCGCGCAAGCGCATCGACGGCCGCGTGACGCTGCCGGCGCAGCGGCCGGCACGCACCTGGCTGATCCTGCGCGTGCCGGCCGGCACCCGCCTGCAGGAGGTGCAACTGGACGGGCAGCCGGCGGCGCTGTCCGGGCCGCGCAACGAGCGCGTGCTGGTGCCGGCCGGCAGCGCAGCGACGGTGGCGATTTCCGCCGTCTACGGCTGAGTGGCGAAAAAGTCGGAAACGTCCCGCCTGCCTGCGGGGCAGTGCGGTATTCCGCACGTTTTCCCGATAAATACGACAAGACGCCACGCGCGTCGTACGCGCACATTGTGACCGTGCAGTGAATGTCCAAGGGGGAGATTCCTGCACGTCACCGGGGACGCAGCGCATGGGTCGTGCGCGTCGCCGTGCAGGCGGCGTCGGGATCGTCCCATCCGATGGCGCATGCGTGGACACGTCCGTTTTCGTATCCGCCACACGCGCTGGCGACGGGGCGGCCGCCTGGGGAAGGGCGGCGTTCCGGCGATCGTCAGGCTGCCGCTCAGGAGATTTCCGATGCCGTCTTTGCTCGAACGCGTTGCGCCGCTGCTCCCGTGTTCCTGGCGCGCCGCGCCGCAGCCCGGTCCGCTGGCCGCGGCGATCTGCACCGCCCTGGCCCTGCTCGCGCCGGCGGCGCAGGCGCAGGATGCGCCGACGCAGGATAGCCTGGCGACCACGCTGGAACGCATCAGCGTCACCGGCAGCCATCTGCGCCGGGTCGATGCGGAAACCGCCAGCCCGGTCATCACCATCGACCGCCAGCGCATCGAGGACAGCGGCCAGGACACCCTCGGCCAGTTGCTGCAGCAACTGCCGGCGATGGCCGGCAACATGCCCAACGTCGCGCTCAACTCCGGCTTCAGTCACGGTCGCGCGCTGGTGTCGCTGCGCAACCTCGGCCCCGAGCGCACCCTGGTGCTGGTCAACGGCCATCGCATGGCCGGGCCGGCCAGCAGCGTCGCCGCCGCGCCCGGCGTGGACGTCAACGCGATTCCGGCGGCCATGGTCGAGCGCATCGAGGTGCTCACCGACGGCGCCTCGTCGGTGTACGGCTCCGACGCCATCGCCGGCGTGGTCAACATCATCCTCAAGGACAAGTACGACGGCTTCGCCGCCACCGCCGACTACGGCCTGAGCACCCACGGCGACGGCAACCGGCGCTCGCTCGGCCTGGAGTGGGGCAAGACCTGGGACCGCGGCGGGCTGATCCTGGGCGTGAGCCGCAGCTCGATGAACGCGCTGTACGACAGCGATCGCGACTACGCGCGCACCGCGCAGAACTATCTCAACGGCCAGGTGGTGGAGCGCCGCGGCAACGGCACCCGCGCCTTCCTGCGCAATGGCAGCGTGCTGACGCCCAACGCCAACCTGGCGCCGGGCCAGGTCACCGCCAGCGACTTCCATACCTACAGCCAGGCGGTGGAAGGCTACAACTCCTACACCGGGCAGTACCTGATCACCCCGGTGCAGCGCACCAACGCCTCTGCACACGCCACGTTCGATTTCACCCCGAACGTGCAGGGCTACCTGGACATGTTCTGGACCCGCAGCGAGACCACCTCGCAGCTCACCGCCTACGGCCTGGAACTGCCCAACGCCGCGCAGAACTACTACAACCCCTTCGGCGCCCAGCTCAGCCGCTACCTGCTGCGTTCGGTGCCGGCCAACACCCGCGTCTACACCTCGACGATGTACCAGACCAACATCGTCGCCGGCTTGCGCGGCAAGTTCGGCGACAGCAGCTGGCAGTGGGATGCGGCGGCCGGCTACGCGCACTACAAGGACACCCTGGTGCGCAACGGCTTCTCCATCACCTCGGCGCTCAACAACGCGGTGGGTGCCTCGTTCCGCGACAGCGACGGCACCATCAAGTGCGGTACGCCCGGCAACGTCATCGCCGGCTGTACCCCGATCAACGTGTTCAACCCGGACGATCCGGCCACCATCGCCGGCATCAAGGCCACCCAGAGCGCGGTCGACCTGATCGACGAGAGCACGATGAAGTTCGCCGAGGCCAGCGTCAACGGCGACCTGTTCGCGATGCCGGCCGGAGCGGTGCAGGCCGCGTTCGGCCTGTCGTTCCGCAAGAACGGCTTCTCGCAGGGCACCAGCAATCCGGTGGCGGCGGCCGATGCCGACGGCAACTGCGACTACAACGACGGTTGCATCATGAACCAGGGCCACGACGAGACCATCAAGGAGGCGTATGCCGAAGTGCTGGTACCGCTGCTCAAGGGCGTGACCGGCGCGCAGGCGCTGAACCTCAACCTGGGCACGCGCTACTCGCGCTACGACTACTGGGGCAGCACCACCAACAGCAAGGTGGCGCTGGAATGGCGACCGATCGACAACCTGCTGATCCGCGCCACCGGCTCGCAGGTGTTCCGCGCGCCGGCGCTGGGCGATCTGTACGGCTCCCCGTTCAACGGCGTGGTCGACGACGCCGGCACCTATACCGATCCGTGCAACGGCTACACCGGCGGCGGCAATCCCGCGGCCTGCGCCAACGTGCCGACCAACGGCAGCTTCGTCAACAGCTCCTCGTTCACCGTGCTCACCACCGGCTCGGCCAACGCGGGCTTTGCGATCAAGCCCGAGCAGGGGCGCTCCTACAACATCGGCGCGGTGTACGACCCGGGCTGGGCCGAGGGTCTGTCGCTGAATCTGGACAGCTGGCGCGTCACCCTGGACGACATGATCAACGGCACCGGCCTGGATCAGGTGCTGCAGAACTGTTACGACGGCCAGAGCGCCTACTGTCCGCTGATCAAGCGCGGCCCCACCGGGCAACTGGTCAGCGTGACCGTGCCGTTCGCGATCAACAGCGGCAAGGTCGACATCCGCGGCGACGACGTCGGCATCAAGTACGCCTTGCCGGAGACGGCGTGGGGTCGCTTCCGCGCCGGTGTCGATGCCACCTACCTGTCCAGCTACAAGTTCAGCGGCGATCCGCACAACTACGTAGGCGAACAATCCAGCTACGGCAACCTGCCGCGCTGGCGCGCCAACTTCACCCTCGACTGGGACAACGGCCCCTGGCACGCGAGCTGGAACACGCGGCTGATCGGGCGCACCACCGTCGGCAGCGCCTACGAGGACTTCTGCGTCAACACCGCCGCCGACGGCAGTTGCGTGTACTTCCCGGTCGGCACGGTGACCTATCACGACGCCAGCGTGAGCCGGAAGTTCGAGAGCCTGCATACCACCCTGGCGCTGGGCGTGAACAACCTCGGCAATCGCACGCCGCCGCGCTACTACGGCTATGCCAGCGCGGCCAACACCGATGCGTTCACCTACGACACGCTGGGGCGCTACTTCTGGGCGCGGATCAGGACCGAGTTTTGAGTCGCATGCCTGTCCTCGGTGGCGCCGCATCGCGCGTGCGGCGCGGCGCCATCGCTCTCCTGGTTGGACTGTCGTTCGCTGCGACTGCGGTGGCGGCGTCAGCCGCCGTCGGCGACCTCGACCGCGACGGCGAAGGCCTGCAGCCCAGCAATGCCGCGATCGGCATGCCGCACTTCAAGGGTGATGCGCATCCCTTGCCGGACAGCGGCGTGGCGTTCACGCTGGGGCAGGGGCAGGGCCAGTTGCAGCGGGTGTTCGCCGCCGACCTGGCGACGGGTGCCGGCCGCGCGCCCGGTCGCGATTTCTGGATCGACCGTCTGCTCGCGCGGCAGGGCACCGGCGGCGGTTTCGGCGACAGCAACAACTGGCTGTTCACCCGCGGCCGCGCCGCCTACCTGTACACGCACAAGCCGGAGGAGCCTGGCTTCGTCGGCGACGTGGCCTACGTGCACAAGACCGGCCACGACGCGCTGTTCCGCCTGCAACTGGAGCGCGACGGCGCGCCGATCGCGCTGGTCGAGGACAGCGCGCAGCGGCGACAGACGCCGAGCTATTTCAGCAGCGCGTATGCCGGTGGCGGCGTGCGCCTGCAACTGGTCAAGTTCATCAGCGAACAGAACGTGGCGGTGGCCGAAGTCACCGTGTCCAGTGTCGACGGCGCGGCGCATACCCTGACCGTGCGTGCGGTCTCGCCGATGGCCACGCATCCCGACAGTGCCGAACTAACCGGCGCCTTCGTCACCCATAACGCCATCACCACGCTGTTTCCGCGCTTGTCCGGCGACGGCTT
Organism: uncultured Xanthomonas sp.; assembly: GCF_964278005.1. NCBI lineage: Bacteria > Pseudomonadati > Pseudomonadota > Gammaproteobacteria > Lysobacterales > Lysobacteraceae > Xanthomonas > uncultured Xanthomonas sp. The sequence goes on along the minus strand of NZ_CAXYKF010000018.1, from coordinate 34,959 downwards.
CGCGGTCGATGGTGCGAGCATCGCGCGGCCGCTGGCGGTGCCGGCGCACGGCACCGCGCCGACACTGAAGGTGCAACTGGGGCTGATCGCGCGCGAGCTGCCTGCCTCGCTGCAGGAATACCGGCGCATCGCCGCGCAGTCGCCGCAGCAGGCCTACCGCGACCACGTCGTCGCCTACAACCGCTGGTGGGCCGACAACCTGCCGTACCTGGACACGCCCGAGGACAATCTCGACAAGACCCTGTTCTACCGCTGGTGGCTGCTGCGCTTCAATTTCCTCGACGCGGCGGTGCCCGGCAACGACTACCAGTTCCCGGTGGCGATCGAAGGCGTGCTCGGCTACGACAACGCCATCGTGCTCACCACCGGCATGTTCATCGACGACCTCAAGTACCTGCGCGATCCGCTCTACGCCTACGGCTCCTGGCTCGGCGCCGGCGAGACCGCCGGCGGCGGCAAGTACGTGGACAATCCCGGCGCGCCGGAGAACTGGTCCAATTCCTACGCCCAGTACCTCAGTGCCGCCGCCTGGCGTGCCTACCAGGTGCATGGCGGCCCGCCGGCGATCGCCGGGCAACTGGCGCGCTACGCCAGCGACGACGTGGACGCGCTGCTGCGCGCCTACGACCGCAACGGCAACGGCCTGATCGAATACGACTGGGCGGCGATGACCGGCAACGACGCCGATGCGGTGTCCTTCGACTGGGCCAAGCGGCATGGCGCGCCGCGCATGGACCGCAGCGAGAGCGCGTACGTGTACGCCAATGCGCTGGCTGCCGCGCAGGCCGCGCAGTTGGCCGGCGATGCCGCCACCGCGGTGCGCATGCAGGCGCTGGCGGCGAAGATCCGCCGCGCCGTGCTCGATGTGCTGTGGCAGGACCACAGTGCACATGCCGACGGCATGGGCCTGCACGGCGACCTGCTCAAGCAGCGCCAGGCCGATGGGCCGCGCCTGCCGGTGGACTGGAAGGAAACCAACAACTACTACCCCTTCAGTGTCGGCCTGATGCCCAGGCACGGCGATGCCGACGACGACCCCAAGTACGTGCGCGCGCTGCGTCTGTTCGCCGATGCGCGGCAGTTCCCGCTGTTTCCGTTCTACACCGCCAACCAGGCCGACGCGCAGGCGCGCGGCGCCGGCGGCAGCAACAATTTCTCGGTGATCAATTCCACCGTGGCGTTCCGCCTGCTCGGCAGCGTATTGCGCGACTACCCGAGCCCGTACCTGGACGCCTCCAGCTACCGCAAGCTGCTGTACTGGAACGCGTGGGCGCACTACATCGACGGCGACAACCGCTACCCGGACCAGAACGAATTCTGGGCGCAGGGCAGCGCCGCCGATGGCGGCCACATCGGCTATCGCTCGTGGATCCACCACACCCAGCTCGGCGCCACCAACTTCACCGTGATCGAGGATGCGATGGGCCTGCGCCCGCGCAGCGACGCCCTGATCGAGCTGTATCCCATCGATATCGGCTGGGATCATTTCGTCGCCGACTGCCTGCGCTATCGCGATCGCGACCTGAGCATCGTCTGGGATCGCGACGGCCGCCGCTACGGCGGAGCGGCGCCAAAGGGCTATTCGCTGTACCTGGACGGCCACCTGGCCTTCACCGTCGACCGCCTGGCGCACGTGCTGTACGACCCGGCCAGTGGCCGCGTGCAGGCCTTGCCGGATGTGGTCAATGCCGGTGCCGCGCAGATGCAGGTGCTGGCCGCGCATCGGCTGGCGCTGCAGGCGCCGCAACAGGTGCGGTTTCCTGCCGCGGCGCGGATCGGTGCGGTGCTGGCCGAGGCCGGACTCGACATCGCGCTGCCGCCCGGCGCGCGCAATCTGGCGCAGGGTGCGGCGGTCAGCGCGAGCTATGCGGCCGACGGGTTCCCGGCCACGGCCGCGGTCGACGGCAGCACCGCCAACGAACCGTTCTGGGGCACCGCCGGTTCGCCTGCCGCCAGCGATTGGCTGGAACTGGATCTGCAGCGCCCGCAGACCCTGGACGATGTACGCGTGTACTTCTATCGCAGTTCCTCGCCTCCGGGTGAACAGCACGGCTTCCCGTCGGGCACGCGCGCCGGCTACGCGCCGCCGTGGCTGTACGTGCTGCAGTACTTCGACGCCGGCGTGTGGAAGACCGTGCCGGGCCAGGTGCGTGACGCACCGATCGCGCAGGGCAACCGCAACCGCATCCGTTTCCCGCCGCTGCGCGCGCAGCGCTGGCGCGTGCAGGTCACCCATGCCGGCCCGCTGCGCACCGGGATCAAGGAGATCCAGGCCTATGCCAGCGGCGCCGCGGCGCCGGCGGTGCACGGCAACCAGGCGCCGGAGGTCGAGGCCTGGCAGGAAGACGGCAGCAGTGCCGGTGGCGTGGTGCGCCTGGCCGGCCGGGTCGGCGACGATGCGTTGCCGAACGGCACGCTGACTCTGCAGTGGCGCACGCTGCAGGCGCCGCCCGGCGGTGCGGCGCTGTTCGAGCAGCCGCAGGCGGCCACGACTGAGGTGCGCTTCACCGTGCCCGGCGCCTACACCTTGCAGTTGCAGGCCGACGATGGCGCGTTGCAGGGGCACGCCGAGGTCAAGGTGATCGCGGCGGCGGCTCCGGCCGGGCAGACGCTGCAAGTACAGGGCGAGGCCACGCCGAGCGCGCAGTTCACCGCTGGCCATCACCGCCTGCAGGCGCTCAATGATGGGCTGCTGCCGGCGCCGGACCAGGTGCCGGCCGCCGACCGCCGCTGGGGCAGTTGGGGACGCGCGCAGCCGGCTTCGGTGTGGGTGCAGTACGAGTGGCCGCAACCGCAACGACTGAACGCGGCGGCGCTGTATTTCTGGGACGACCAGCCGCAGGGCGGGGTGGCGTTGCCGCGCGCGTGGACGTTGCAATACCGCGACGGCACGCAGTGGCGCGACATCGCCATGCGCGGCGGCTATCCGGTGCATGGCGATGGCGCGCCGAGCCGGGTGACGTTCGCGCCGGTGGTCACCACGGCCTTGCGCGCGGTGCTGCAGACCGCGACGCAGGGCGAGGGCCACTATGCGGTCGGGCTGGACGAATGGCAGGTGTTCGCCGAGCGCGCGGTGGCGACCGAAGCGGTGGACGTGCGCATCGCGCCGGGTCAGGCGCCGACGCTGCCGGCGCGCATCGCCGGCTACTTCGCCGGCGGCCGTTGGGCCTGGCTGGGCGTGCGCTGGTCGCAGGTCGATGCGGCGGCGCTGGCCGGCGAGGGCCGCCTGCAGGTGCAGGGCCTGGCCGACGGCGGCGTGCCGGTGACGGCCAGCATCTGGGTCCGCGCGACCGCGCCGGGCCAGCTCACCACCGTGCAGGCGCCGCCGCCGCTGCACATGCCTGCGGGGCAGGCGCCGGTGCTGCCGGAACTGGTCTCCGTGCAGTACAACGACGGCTCGCGCGAGCGCGTGCCGGTGCGTTGGGCGCCGCTGGCGCCGGCCGCCTATGCCAAGCCCGCACGCCTGAGCGTGGTCGGACAGGCGCGGGGCCGCGATGGCACCGGGACGCTGCCGGTGCGGCTGGACCTGGTGATCGAGGCGGAGACGACACCATGAACCGCCATTCCGTGCGCCGTGCCGTCGCCTGCCTGTTGGTGGCCTGCACTGCCTGCATCGGCGTTGCCGCGGCCATCGCCGCGACACCGGCGGTGCCGTGGTCGCGGCAGGTACATGCGCCGGGCAATCCGATCCTGGCCGACGGCCGCGCCTATTCGGCCGACCCCGCGCCGCTGGTCGCCGACGGCAAGCTCTACATCATCGCCGGCCGCGACGAAGCGCCGCCGGAGGTCAACGACTTCGTGATCGACCGTTGGCAGCTGCTGGTCACCGACGATGTCGGCCGCGGCGACTGGACCCACTACCCGACGTTGCTGCGCCCGCAGCAGGTATTCGCCTGGGCGGCGCCCGGCCACGCCTACGCGGCGCAGATCGTGCAGGGCCCGGATAAACGCTATTACCTGTATGCGCCGGTGCAGGAAGCACACTCGCGCAATGCCGATCCGTTCGCGATCGGCGTGGCGGTGGGCGACAGCCCGTTGGGGCCGTGGCGCGATGCGCATCCGCAGGGACCGATCCTGTCGCAGTCGTTGCCGGTGCCCAACGCCATCCAGAACATCGACCCGACCGTCCTGGTCGACGACGACGGCCGCGTGTATCTGTACTGGGGCACCTTCGGCAAGCTGTTCGGCATCGAACTGGAACGCGACATGGTCACGCCGAAGGGGAAGGCGGTGGCGGTGACCACGCTGGACGGCTACTTCGAAGCGCCGTGGCTGTTCAAGCGCAACGGCACCTACTACATGGCCTACGCCGACAACCATGCCGGGCCGGAGTCGGAGTGCACGCCGACGCTGTACCACGCGTGCATCGCCTACGGCAGCGCGCCCTCGCCGTTGGGGCCATGGACCTACCGCGGCGTGATTCTGCCGCCGGTGTCCTCGACCACCTCGCACTCGGGCATCGTGCAATTCAAGGGCCAGTGGTACCTGGTCTACCACACCGCCGACGCCAAGGGCGGCGGGCATTTCCGCCGCAGCGTGGCGATCGACCGGCTGCAGTGGGACGACACCCGGCAGCCGGCGCGGATCCTGCCGGTGGTGCCCACGCAGCGGCCGCAGCCGCCGTTGCCGCCGCAGCGCAACCTCGCTCGTTATGCGCAGGCCAGCGCGTCCAACGGCCCGGACATCCCGCACCAGTACTGGATCGCCGCGCTCAACGACGGCCGGGTCAAGCGCAATCCGTTGCCGCCGCAGCTATGGGGCAGTTGGACACCGCACAACCCACCGCAGCAATGGCTGCAGTACAGCTGGGCGCAACCGGTGACGCTGCAGGGCAGTCGCATCCTGTTCTGGGCCGATCATCCGCCGGGCGCGGACAGTGGCGTGGCGCCGCCGGCGCGCTGGCGGCTCGAGTACCGTCGCGACGGCCGTTGGTGGCCGCTGGCAGAGAGTGCGCGCGCGCCCGTCGCCGGCCGCTGGCAGACGCTGCGCTTCGCGCCAGTGACCACGCGCTGCGCGCGCGCGGTGCTGGACGCATCCGGCGGCGGCGAGCGCTACGCCGCACTGGCGGTGCAGGAGTGGGAGATGTTGGCGCCGCAGGCGCAGCGCCTGCCGCAGGCGACCGCGGCGGATGTGCAGCGCTGCGACATGCCTTGAGGCGAGGCGTGCATGCCGATCGAGCCGACCTCGCCGACCTTCGCAGGCGCTTCGGTTGCAGCAGCTGCCGCTGATGTCGGCGGCATGTACCGGCCGCATCATGTTCCTGCTGTGACGTCGGTTTGATTTTCGGACTCTGTGCGGAATTATCCCGATTCCATGAGGATAAACGTCGAGTGCATGGCGTTTTGGTGGATTAGTCTGGCGACGCATTGCCGATACGCGAGTGGCTGCCGTGCGGCGTGTTCCTGGCGTTTCGCCGGAGGCGAACCTGGATCCGCATGCCGTCGGGGGGCGGCGGATGCCTCAATCACTGCAGGCTGGTGCGGCGGAACGCGCGTCGATCGTCCTATTCATCCAATGTCGTCGGACAAGAGGAGTGTAGAGCCGTGAAACTTGCTGCTTCTCGATTCGTGCGTCTGGTCTCCACGATGTGCCTGTCGGCCGTTCTGGCCTTGGCTGCGCAGCATGCGCAGGCGGCTGCCGCGGCGGTCTGCACTGCCGGTCAATGGATCGCCAATCCCGGCGATACCGACATGCCGGCCGTCCGCTACGAAACCCAGCACTTCGCGTTCCGCTGGAAGGACGGACAAGCCGTGTCGCAGGACGATGTGACCTCCGCAGCCAAGGAGCTGGAGCTGATCTGGGACGACTACATGGGGCGCGTCGGGTTTCCCGAGCCGTACTGCAACACGGCAACGAAGTACAAGGTCAGCGTCTACCTCGACCACAGCTTCGGCCTGAACGGCGGTACCTCCGCCAGCGGCGGCATGGGCATGTGGATCAATCCGGACCAGTTGGGGTATCACTGGGGCCTGGCGCATGAATTGACCCATGGCTTGCAGGGCAGTACCGGCGGCTTGCGCGACTCGCCGTACGTCGGCTGGATCTGGGAATCGCATGCCAACTGGATGGCGCACCAGTATTTCCACGACGACGTGCAGTGCTCGGAGATGTTGGTGAACTACCCGCATCTCTATCTTGGCTCGACCCGCGACCGCTACTGCAACTGGCAGTTCATGGAGTACCTCAAGGATCGCTTCGGTTACGCGATCATCAACGATCTGTGGGCCAAGGCGCCCAAACCCGGCGATTCCCGCCAGGCCGATGCCGATCCGTTCTCGATCATTCGCGACAATATGGGCTGGAGCCAGTCGCAGCTCAACGACGTGTTCGGCGACTGGGCCATGCACAACGTGCAGTGGGACTACACCGACCCGGACGGTCGCGACCATGGCGCCGTGATGCGCCAGCAGTACGGCAGCAATACCGCGTTCGATCCGGAAAACCCGGCCGATGAGACCAATCGCGATCGCGCACTGCGCCTGACCCAGCTGGATCCGGTGCAGGGCCAGACAGGCGTCTACCAGGTGCCGTTCGACTGGGCGCCGCAGCGGTGGGGCTACAACCTGGTCCGGCTGATTTCCACCGTGGGTGCGAATGCGGTCGTGGTGAAGTTCCATGGCAACGTGCAGCAGAAGTCGGCGGTCGACACGTTGCCGGGCCTGGTCAACGATCCCGAGACGATCGGTACGCCGGATTCGGATTGGCGCTGGGGCCTGGTCGCAATCGAGGCGAACGGCAAGCCGCGCTACAGCGCGTTGCAGCGAGGCGCCGATGCCGCGCTGTCGTTCCAGGTGCGCAGCGATGACAGCGACCTGTATCTGGTGGTGATGGGGACGCCGAGCAAGATGCAGAAGATCAAGTGGGATCAGTCCTACTATTCGGTCTACCGCTACCCGTGGAGCGTCACGCTGCAGAACGCGTATCCGTCGGGCCAGCAGCCCGGGGCGCCGACGCCGACGCGCGTGGGCGGCCGTCACCCCAACGGCGGTGGCTGGGTCGCCCAGAACGCGTATGTCGCGTCGACCGCCTATGTCGGCCCGCATGCGCGGGTGCTGGGTGGCAAGGTGCTGGGCGATGCGCGCATCGAGGATCATGCGACGATCCTGGGCGGGCAGGTGCAGGACGGCGCCGTGGTTGGCGGGTTGAGCTTGCTGCAGGACGGGGTGACGGTGAAGGATCGCGCCCGGTTGCATACGGTGTTCAAGCCGGCGGGGGCGTTCGGCGGGTTCACGCTGTCCGGTTCCGCGCAGTTGCGTGGCGACGTCGAACAACGCGGCGCGTCGGCCAGCAAGGGCGTGTTCTACGGCTACGTCGATGCGAATACCGTGACCAACCCCGATTATGGCGCCGACCTGACCGACGCGGTGCCAGAGGTCACGGCGAAGCCGCAATGATCGACCGGCAATGACTGCCAGGCGGTGTCGTGGCGGATGCACGGTGCATTCGCTGCGACACCACTGCGGTGTCGCGATCCCGGCATGACGCGACGCGTCGTGCAGGTGGCGCATGAGCCGCAGCGCATTGGCGTGTCGGCCGCGTTCGCCCACGCTGTCCGCAGGGGCCTGGTCGCCAGCGCCGGGTCGGCACGGTGATTCGGCAGAAATCCGCATCTGCACGCATCAGTGGGGACAAGACGCGCTGTCACCCGGATGACACAGTGACCATGGATCCGCTGGTCGTTGCCCTGCGGCGTCGGCGTCCCGACATCTCATACAGGAGCAGTCCATGCCTCGATGCGTTTCTTTCCCGCATGCCGCCTCGCACGCGGGAGGCCGGCGATGAGCGGGCAGGGCATGCATCGGCATGGCGCCGCCTGCGCGCACGCAGCTGCCGACGCGGCCGGCGCCGCGCTGGATCCTTCGCGGCGCCGCTTCCTGCAATGGAGCGCACTGGCGGTAGCCGCCGGGCTGCTGCGTTTCCCGCTGGACGCCGCCGCTTCCACCCCGGGCCGGGTGCAGGCGCTGCCCTTGCAGCAGGTCACGCTGAAGCCGTCGCTGTTCCTGGATTCGCTGCAGACCAACCGCCGCTACCTGCTGGAACTGGAGCCGGACCGCCTGCTGCACAACTTCCTGCAGTACGCCGGCCTGCCGCCGAAGGGCGCGGTGTACGGCGGCTGGGAGGGCGACACCATCGCCGGCCACACGCTGGGCCACTACCTCAGCGCACTGGCGAAGATGCACGCGCAGACCCGCGATCCCGCACTACGCGAGCGCATCGACTACATCGTCGCCGAACTGGCGCGCGCGCAGGCAAAGGACGCGGACGGCTACGTCGGCGGGCTCACCCGCAAGAACGACAACGGCGCCATCGACAGCGGCAAGGTGGTGTTCGAGGAAGTGCGCCGCGGCGTCATCAAGGGCAGCAAGTTCAATCTCAACGGTAGCTGGTCGCCGCTGTACACGGTGCACAAACTGTTCGCCGGCTTGCTCGACGCGCAAGAACTGGCCGGCAACGCACAAGCGCTGCAGGTGCTGTTGCCGCTGGCCGGCTACCTTGCCAGTGTGTTCGACGCGCTCGACCACGCGCAGATGCAGACCCTGCTGGATACCGAGTTCGGTGGGCTCAACGAGTCCTACATCGAACTGGGCGCGCGCACCGGCGATGCGCGCTGGATCGCCATCGGCAAGCGCCTGCGCCACGAGAAGGTGATCGACCCGGCCGTGGCCGGGCGCGACGAACTGCCGCACATCCACGCCAACACCCAGGTGCCCAAGTTCATCGGCGAGGCGCGCCAGTTCGAGGTCGCCGGCGATGCCGATGCGGCCGCGGCGGCGCGCTTCTTCTGGGAGACGGTGACCGCGCACTACAGCTACGTGATCGGCGGCAATGCCGACCGCGAGTATTTCCAGGAGCCGGACACCATCGCCGCCTTCCTGACCGAGCAGACCTGCGAGCATTGCAACAGCTACAACATGCTCAAGCTGACCCGGCACCTGTACCAGTGGACGCCGCAGGCGCGCTACTTCGACTACTACGAGCGCACGCTGCACAACCACACCATGGCCGCGCAGCATCCGGCCACCGGCATGTTCACCTACATGACGCCGATGATCAGCGGCGGCGAGCGCGGTTTCTCCGACAAGTTCGATTCGTTCTGGTGCTGCGTCGGCAGCGGCATGGAAGCGCACGCGCAGTTCGGCGATGCGATCTACTGGCAGGACGCCACCTCGCTGTACGTGAATCTCTATATTCCCTCGCGGCTGGACTGGAGCGAGCGCGACCTGGCGCTGGAACTGGACAGTGGCGTGCCCGACAACGGCAAGGTGCGCCTGCAGGTACTGCGTGCCGGCGCACGCGCGCCGCGGCGGCTGCTGTTGCGGGTGCCGGCCTGGTGCCAGGGCCGCTACACCCTGCGCGTGAACGGCAAGCCCGCGCGTGCGGCATTGGCCGATGGCTATCTGGCGCTGGAGCGCGACTGGCGCGCCGGCGACGTGATCGACCTGGACCTGGCCACGCCGCTGCGGCTGGAACACGCCGCCGGCGATGCGGACACGGTGGTGGTGATGCGCGGTCCGCTGGCGCTGGCCGCCGACCTGGGGCCGGTGAGTACGCCGTACGACGCGCCGGACCCGGCGCTTGTGGCCGCGGCCGATCCGCTGCGCGGCTTCGTCGAGCTGCCGCAGCCCGGCCATTTCCTGGCCAGCAGCACGCAACCGACGGGCCTGACCTTCGTCCCGTTCTACGCACAGTACGAGCGCCGCAGCGCGCTGTATTTCAAGCGTATGGATCCTGCGCAGTGGGCGCAGGAAGCGCAGCGGCGGGCGCGGCGCCAGGCCGAGCAGGACAAGCTGCGTGCGATCGCGGTGGACATGATCCAGTTCGGCGACGAGGCCTCCGAGCAGGCGCACCAGTTGCGCAGCGATACCTCCTTCGGTGGCGCCTACCGTCGGCAGCAGTGCCGCGACGTGCGCGGCAAGGGCTTCGTCGAGTTCCGCATGCGCGGCAGCGCGCAGCCACTGGCACTGCGGCTGCGCTTCTGGGGCAGCGACAAGGGGCGCTTCAACATCCTGATCAATGGCAAGCTTGCCGTGGAAGTGGCGGTGGAGCGCGGCCAGGTGATCGATTTCGTCGACCGCGATTACCCGCTGCCGCCGGCGCTCACCCGGGATGCGCAGCCGTTGGTCGTGCGCATCGAGCCGCAGCACGGCGACACCGCCGGCCCGCTGTTCGGCGGCTGGCTGATCCCGGCGTGACCGCAACCAGCGGCATCGCCGTGCGCAGCCGATGACAGTGTGTGCCTGCCGTGTCGGTGTCTGCACGACACAACGCCACGTTTCGTCACGAGCGCCTCATGCAGGCGCGCAGCCCCGCACGACCATGCATGATTCCGCATGCGAAACCGCGAATCGCGACAAGACGCGGCCATGCATCCACGGCACAGTGTGACCGCGTGATGAAAATCTGATCGCATCGTCGTACCGGCCGTGGCGCCGGCGTGCGCCACCGGAGCGCCGCCATCGTCGTCGGACGTCATTGCAGGAGCGGGGAGCCGCGCACGGCCGTGCGCGCAGGAGATCGGCCTCCCCGTTGTGCGCCAGGCCGTCGTGGTCCGGTGCAGGCACGCCACCGCAGGCGCCGCGCAGGCGCCACCGTCCAGCAGGTCCGTCCGTCGGCATGGCGCCGGCATGGCGTCGTTCGGCCTGCGTTTCTCCGCTGTCTCGTCTCGCCACCTTCCAGGAGCCCGCCCCATGTCGTTTCCGCAGCCACGCCCTTCCTTCCGCCATGCCGCGACGCCGCTGGCGCTGGCAGTCGCCACTGCCCTGTCGCTGGGGAGCGCAGGGGCGGCGCAGGCGCAGGAGGCGAGCGCCGACAGCGCCACCCAGACCCTGGACAGCATCGTGGTCACCGGCTCGCGCCTGCGCCGCGTCGATACCGAGACCGCCAACCCGGTGGTGACCATCAGCCGCGCGCAGATCGAAGCCACCGGCAAGGCCACGCTCGGCGATCTGGTGCAGGAACTGCCGTCGATCGCCGGCAACGCCACCAATCCCAACACCAACAACGGTGGCGGCACCGGCGCCTCGGTGATCTCGCTGCGCGGCCTCGGCGACAAGCGCACCCTGGTTCTGGTCAACGGCACGCGCCTGGCCAGCAACGACGTCAATGCGATCCCGGCGACCATGATCGAGCGGGTGGAAGTGCTCAGCGACGGCGCCTCGGCGGTGTACGGCTCGGACGCGATCGGCGGCGTGGTCAACTTCATCCTGCGCAAGGGCTTCGACGGTGTCGAGGCCAGCGCCGACTTCGGCACCAGTTCGCGCAGCGACGGCAACCGCCGCAACTTCTCGCTCACCGCCGGCAAGACCGGCGAGCGCGGCAGCATCGTCGCCGGCCTGTCCTACCACGACATCGATCCGGTCTCGGCTGGCGCGCGCGCGTATTCCAAGGACGCGCTGTCGCTGATCGACGGCGTCGGGGTGAAGCAGGGCTCCTCGGCCACGCCGACCGGCAGCATCAGCTTCAACGACGGCTCGGCCGCGGCCAAGGCGCTGGCGGCCAGCAACGGCTGTTCGCGGGTCACCTTCAACGGCGGCAGCAGCAGCCCGACCAACGCCAGCCAGTACCACTGCTACGTCGCCTCCACCGATTCCTACAACTACCAGCCGTACAACCTGCTGCAGACCCCGCAGGAACGCACCAACGCCTTCTTGCTCGGCAGCTACCGCTTCAGCGACCACCTGGAAGGCTACGTCAACACCTATTTCAGCAAGACCACCTCGTCCTCGATCATCGCGCCGATCCCGATCTTCGCCAACGGCGACAACTTCCTGGTCTCCTCGGCCAGCTACTACAACCCGTTCGGGGTCAACTTCGGCACCGACCGCAGCACCGGCACCTCGTACAACAACTTCAACACGCGCGCCACGGTGCTGGGCAACCGCCGCTACGAGTACAACACCTACAATTTCCAGATCAATCCGGGCCTGCGCGGCAGCTTCGGCGACAGTTCCTGGCAGTGGGATGCCAGCCTCAACTACGGCAAGGTCAAGCAGAAGTCGATCAACTACGGCTTCCTCGACTACGCCGGTTTCAATGCCGCGGTGGGGCCGTCGTTCCTGGCCGCCGACGGCACGGTCAAGTGCGGCAGCGCCGGCGCGCCGATCGCCGGCTGCACCCCGATCGACGTGTTCAACCTCAACGCCGCCAGCAACAAGGCCGCGCTGGAAGCGCTGGTGGTCAACCCGATCGTCACCAACGTCTATACGGTCAAGCAGTTCGAAGCCAACGCGAACGGCGAGCTGTTCGCGCTGCCGGCCGGCACCGCGAGCCTGGCCGTGGGTGTCTCCTATCGCAAGGAAAGCACCAGTACCGCCGCCGATTCGCTGTGGACCGGCGACGAGAACGGCATGTGCGGCGTGATCGAGTACTGCGCCTCGGTGCTCGGCGGCAGCTTCAGCGTCAAGGAAGCCTATGCCGAAGCGTTGTTCCCGCTGCTGGCCGGGCTGCCCGGCGTGCACTCGCTCAACCTGACCGTGGGCAGCCGCTTCTCCGACTACGACACCGTCGGCAGCAAGACCAACAGCAAGGTCTCGCTGGAGTATCGCCCGATCGAGAACCTGCTGCTGCGCGGCACCGCCTCGCAGGTGTTCCGCGCGCCGAACATCAGCGAACTGTATGCCGGCGTGGCCGGCGACTCGCCGTCAGTCACCGATCCGTGCAATGGCTACACCGGCGGCCATGCCGCCGCCTGCGCCAACGTGCCCACCGACGGCAGCTACCAGCAGGCCGACAACCAGGTCGGCGCCAAGGCCTCCGGCGCGGCAGTGGCCGGCTACCAGCTCAAGCCGGAGACCGGCATGTCCTACGACTTCGGCGTGGTCTACGACCCGGGTTGGGTCGAGGGCCTGTCGATGAGCGCGGACCTGTGGAAGATCAACCTCAAGGACACCATCACCCAGGTCTCGGCACAGACCGTACTCAACCAGTGCTATGCCAACGACGCCAGCGCGTTCTGCGCGCTGATCCACCGCAACGACAACGGCACCGTCAACTACATCGCCGAGCCCACCGTGAACCTCGGCAAGCTGTGGGCCAGCGGCGCGGATTTCAGCCTCACCTACCGCCTGCCGGACACCGCCTGGGGCAACTTCAGCGCCGGCCTCAACGGCACCTACGTGATCCGTTACGACATCAACCCCGACACCACCGACCCCAGCACCGTCACCATCCACAACGCCGGCAAGTACACCTACGCCTACGGCAACTTCCCGCGCTGGCGTGCACTGGGCACGCTGAACTGGAACCTGGGCGACTGGAGCGCGTCGTGGCGCGTCCGCTACATCGGCCGCACCGAGATCGGCAGCGCCGATACCCGCCAGAGCCTGTCGGCCGATGCCGACCAGCCCGCCGTGGTCCGCGACATCGGCGCCTACGTCTACCACAGCGTGCAGGTGGGCTATCAGGTCAAGCCCTGGAACACCCGCTTCGAAGTGGGCGTGGACAACCTGGCCGACCGGCAGCCGCCGCTGTACTACGCCAACAACGTCACCAACGCCAACACCGACGTGGCCACCTACGATCTGCTCGGCCGCTACTACTGGGCGCGGGCGACGGTGAAGTTCTGAGGCGGAGCCTGCTTGCGCAGGCGACCAGGTGACAGCGCCGTGGCGGGTGGAGCCCGCCGCGGTATGCTCGGCCAGGCGCGATTCCACCTGCTAGCGAGATTCCACGTCGGCGGTAATGCCGTTCCTGCCCGCGGATCGTGCGGGCGGGGCGCTTGCTCACCCGCATCTGGCGCGCGCATGACACGAGCACACGATGCGCTGAAGCTCAATTGTAGAAGCGACTTTAGCCGCGACGCCTCACCAGTAATACCGGTCGCGGCTGACGCCGCTTCTACGCGACAACGGCATGTCCCGCTGAGTGGCGTTGAAGCGCGTTACCAATAGTCTTCTTCAGTCGAGCAAGGCCAGCAGATCCTGATGCAGGGCCTGCGGAATCCGCACGCCTTCGCTGCGGCTGCGTTCCCGCGCCTGGTAACGGCGTTGCGACGGCAAGCGTGCCCCGGTGGCCTCGTAGGCCGCAAAAAAAGCTTCCGCACGCGCCAGATGCGCGGTGCGGTCGGCGCCAAGAAAGCGCGCCGGATCCAGCGCCAGGATCAGTTCGCCGTGATAAGGCGCCGCACCGGCGCCAGCATCGTGGGCCAGCGATTCGGCGCTGGTGAGGTCGCCGATCAACGGCCCGGCGATCAGTTCGATCATCGCCGACAGCGCGGACCCCTTGTGCCCGCCGAAGGTCAGCATCGCACCGCCGTCGGCGACCGCGGCCGGATCGGTGGTCGGCGCGCCCGTCGCGTCCACCCCCCAGCCTTCGGGAATCGGCTGGCCGCCGCGGCGGCGCAGCTCGATCTCGCCGCGCGCCACCGCGCTGGTGGCGAAGTCGAACACGAACGGCGGCGCGTCCACGCGTGGCCAGCCGAACGCCAGCGGGTTGGTGCCCAGCAGCGGCGTGCGCCCGCCGGCCGGCGTGACCCAGGCGTGGCTGGGATTGCAGATCAGCGCGACCAGCCCGGCCTCGGTGATGCGTTCGACTTCCGGCCACAGCGCAGAGAAATGCACGCAATGGTTGATCGCCAGTGCCGCCAGGCCATTGGCACGGGTCTTCTCGATCAACAGCGGCAGCCCACGCTCGAACGCCAGCAGCGAGAACCCGCCGCGCGCATCGACCCGCACGATGCCGGGTGCATGGTCGTGCACGACAGGCTCGGCATCGCCCACCACCTTGCCGTTGCGCAGCGTCGCCACGCAGCCGAGCGTCCGGTACAACCCATGCGAGGCGCAGCCGTCGCGTTCGCCGGCGACGATGGTGTGGGTGAGGGCCTGCACGTGCGCGGGGCTGAAGCCGGCGTGGGTCAGGATGCGTTCGACCAGGGTAGTGGCCTGGTCCAGGGACAGGGTGATGGCGTCGCTGGGGTTCATCGAAAAATGATCCGAAAGTGTCATTGGATTCTCGCCCGCAAGGCGCTTCGCGAGAAGCCTGGGAGCGTCATGCAATCTCGAAGTTCTATCTACGTCGGCCGGTGCCGTGCATAGCGTCACCTCGTTCCGAGGCACTGTAATGATCGATCACTCAGGATTCGTCCAAAAGAACGAAGCCGGCATGTGCCGGCTTCGTTCTTTTCGCGATCACGCGCCTTGGGCTACACCGACAACTCCAACAACAGCTTGTTGAGCCGACGCACATACCCCGCCGGATCCTTCAGGCTGTCGCCAGCCGCCAGCGCCGCCTGGTCGAACAGCACCTTGGCCAGGTCGCCGAAGCGCTCGCCATCGGCTTCTGCGTCCAGCTTCTCGATCAGCGGATGCGCCGGGTTGAACTCGAACACCGGCTTGCTCTCCGGCAGCTTCTGGCCGCTGGCTTCCAGGATCTGCCGCATCTGCAGGCCCAGGTCGCCCTGGCCGATGGCCAGGATCGCCGGCGAGTCGGTCAGGCGATGCGAGACGCGCACCTCGGAGACCTCGTCCTTCAATACGTTCTGGATGCGCTCGACCAGGCCCTGCTTGGCCTTGGCGGCTTCTTCCTTGGCCTGCTTCTCTTCTTCGCTGTCGAGCTTGCCCAGGTCCAGGTCGCCGCGCGCCACGTCGACGAAGGACTTGCCGTCGAACTCGGTGAGGTAGCTCATCAGCCACTCGTCGATGCGGTCGGTGAGCAGCAGCACTTCGATGCCCTTCTTGCGGAACACCTCCAGGTGCGGGCTGTCCTTGATCTGCGCGTAGCTCTCGCCGGTCAGGTAGTACAGCTTGTCCTGGCCTTCCTGCATCCGCGCCACGTAGTCGGCCAACGACACGGTCTGCGCGCCGTCGCTGCCATGGGTGGAGGCGAAACGCAGCAGGCCGGCGATCTTCTCGCGGTTGCCGAAGTCCTCGGCCGGGCCCTCCTTCAGCACCTGGCCGAAGTTCTTCCACACGCCCTGGTAGCGCTCGGCGTCGTCCTTGGCCAGCTTCTCCAGCATGTCCAGGGCGCGCTTGGTCAGCGCCGACTTCATCGAGTCGATCACCGGGCCGGACTGCAGGATTTCGCGCGAGACGTTCAGCGGCAGGTCGCTGGAATCGACGATGCCCTTGATGAAGCGCAGGTACAGCGGCAGGAACTGCTCGGCCTGGTCCATGATGAAGACGCGCTGCACGTACAGCTTGAGCCCGCGCGAGGCGTCGCGCTGGTACAGGTCGAACGGCGCGCGGCCGGGCACGTACAGCAGCGAGGTGTACTCCAGCTTGCCTTCGACCTTGTTGTGGCTCCACGCCACCGGGTTCTCGTGGTCGTGGGCGATGTGCTTGTACAGCTCCTGGTATTCCTCGTCCTTGATCTCGGTGCGCGGGCGCGTCCACAGCGCGCTGGCGCGGTTGACGGTTTCCCATTCCGGGGACTCGGGCTTGTCCTTGTCCTCGCCGTAGTGTTCCTTGTGAAACTCGATCGGCAGCGCGATGTGGTCGGAATACTTGCGCACGATGCCGCGCAGCTTCCAGCCGTCGGCGAAGTCCTTCTCGTCGGCCTTCAGGTGCAGCACGATGCGGGTGCCACGTTCGGCCTTCTCGATGGTGGCGACCTCGAACTCGCCTTCGCCGCGCGAGGACCAGTGCACGCCTTCGCTGACCGGCAGGCCGGCGCGGCGGCTGTACACGTCGACCTGGTCGGCGACGATGAAGGCGCTGTAGAAGCCCACGCCGAACTGGCCGATCAGGTGCGAATCCTTCTTCTGGTCGCCGGACAGGTGCTTGAGGAACTCGGAGGTGCCGGACTTGGCGATGGTGCCCAGGTGCGCCACGATCTCCTCGCGGCTCATGCCGATGCCGTTGTCGTCGATGGTGACGGTGCCGGCCTCCTTGTCGAAGCCGATGCGGATGCGCAGTTGCGCATCGCCGTCCAGCAGCTCCGGCTTGACCAGCGCCTCGAAGCGCAGCTTGTCGGCGGCGTCGGAGGCATTGGAGATCAGTTCGCGCAGGAAGATCTCCTTGTTGGAATACAGCGAATGGATCATCAGCTGCAGCAGCTGCTTGACCTCGGTCTGAAAGCCCAGGGTTTCTTTTTGGGTTTCCACGCTCATCGGTAGGTGCTCCATGAAGGATGGGCGGCCGCGCGGAGGAGGGCACGGCTCTGCCGGCCGACATGGTGGCGACCGCGGCCGGCTTCAAGCGCCTCGCCGCGCATACGCGCGACACCGCGCTGGTCTATGATCCGGACCCTGTTTCCGCGCCCGCCGCCCATGCCGTTCCTGCATTCCCCGTCCCGCCTGTCCCGGCCCCTGCGAGGCCGCCGATGAGCCGTCCCGGCGGCGGCCAGGTGCGGATCATCGGTGGGCGCTGGCGCAACACGCGGCTGCCGGTGCCGGACCTGGCCGGGCTGCGCCCGACCTCCGACCGGGTCCGCGAGACCCTGTTCAACTGGCTGCAGCCGGTGCTGCCCGGGGCGCGGGTGCTGGACCTGTTCGCCGGCAGCGGCGCGCTGGGGCTGGAGGCGGTGTCGCGCGGCGCGGCCGCTGCGGTGCTGGTCGAGCGCGATTTAGGCCAGGCGGCGCAGTTACGCGCCACGGTCGCGCGGCTGCAGGCGCAGGACCAGGTGCAGGTGGTGCAGGGCGATGCGCTGCGCTGGCTGGCCGAGGCGCCGGCCGAGGCACTGGCGGACATCGCCTTCGTCGACCCGCCGTTCGCCGCCGGGCTGTGGGACGCGGTGCTGCAGCGCCTGCCGGCGCGGCTGGCGGCCGATGCCTGGCTGTACCTCGAGTCGCCGGCCGGGCAGGCGCCCGCAGTGCCGGCGTCCTGGGCGCTGTACCGTGAGGGCGGCAGCCGCGAGGTGCGCGCTGCCCTGTACCGGCGCACCGCTGCTACACTTCCCGGCGACCTTCACGCGGTACCCGACGCATGACCGTGGCCCATAGCCGCATCGCCGTCTATCCCGGCACCTTCGATCCGATCACCAACGGCCATATCGATCTGGTCAACCGTGCCGCACCGCTGTTCGAGCAGGTGATCGTGGGCGTGGCGCAGAGCCCGTCCAAGGGGCCGACCCTACCGCTGGACCTGCGCGTGTCGCTGGCCCGCGAAGCGCTGGCCGGGCACCGCAACGTGGAAGTGCTGGGCTTCGACACCCTGCTGGCGCATTTCGTGCGCTCGGTCGGCGGCGGCGTGCTGCTGCGCGGCCTGCGCGCGGTGTCGGACTTCGAATACGAGTTCCAGATGGCGAGCATGAACCGGCATCTGATCCCGGAGGTGGAGACCCTGTTCCTCACCCCGGCCGAGCAACACAGTTTCATTTCGTCCTCGTTGGTGCGCGAGATCGCGCGCCTGGGCGGGGACGTCTCCGGCTTCGTGCCGCCGTCGGTGGTGCAGGCGCTGGTCCAGGCCCGCCAGGCCGCCGCGCAGCGCTGAGCCGACCACCATTCACTGACGACACAGAGGGAGCCGTTCCATGAACACCACCGCACGCGCGTTGCTGATCGCTTCGCTGGCCCTGGGCTTCACCGCCTGCAAGAAGGAAGAGGCCGCCAAGCCGGCCGCCGACGCGCAGCCCGCGCTGACCGCCCCGGCCAAGGACGACGACGCCGGCTGGAAGAAGTACCTGCAGGAAGTGGCGATCCAGAACATGGGCAACGTCACCAACAGCCCGTTCCTGTACTACCTGCCGCCGGAATCGGATCCGGAGTTCCAGGCCAAGTACGAGCGCCAGGTCGAAAGCGCCACCACTGCCATCGGCCGCGGCATCCAGCCGGGCAACATGCTGGCGTTCGGTTCCTCGGCCTCGGCCAAGATGGCCGACCTGATCGCCGCCGCGTTCGCCAAGGTCGAGGCGAACAGCATGAAGGGCGTGCGCGTGGTCTACATCGGCGCTCCGGCCGACAACGCCCGCGTCGAAGCCGTGGTCAAGCCGACCGGCGCCGACTACATCTTCGTCGAAGCCAAGTAAGCCCTGCGCGGGCCGGCGCGCCGATGCGTGCCGGTTCCGCCATCCCGCGCCGCCCGCAACGGGCGGTCGCGTCGCGCCGACGTGCCGGGAGCCGTCGCGCAGTTCCGCAGTTCCATGCAAGGCACAGGCGATGCGGATCTTCATCACCGGCCCCACCGGGGCCGGCAAGACCACCCTGGCGCGCCGGCTCGGCCGCCGTCACCGCATTGCCTGCCACGCGCTGGACGATCTGCATTGGCTCCGCCGTCCCGAAGGCGACGTCCGCCGTCCACTCGAGGAGAAGCTGCCGCTGCTGCAGCGCATCGTCGAGGGCGAGCACTGGATCGTCGAAGGCGTGCAGTTCAAATGGGCCGACGCGGCGCTCGCGCGCGCCGACCACATCGTGGTGATCGATGCGGCACCCTGGCGCACCACCGCGCAGATCGTGCTGCGACTGGGCCGGCAATGGCTGGGCCTGGAGGCCGCCGCCTACCGGCCGACCTTGGCGCGGCTGCCGCGGATGCTGGCCTGGAGTCGCGACTACCACCGCGAAGAGCGAGCGCTGCTATTGGCCAAGCTTGCTCCGTTCCGCGCCAGGACCTTGCTGATTCGCCACAGCCGCGCGCGGTTGCCGCCGCCGCTGGGCTAGCCGGCCCGCACCACGCCCGGCATCGGCCGAGTTGCCACCAGTGCCTGTCGGCGCGCGGCGACGGGAGCGTCCAAGGTGATTTGGCCCTTGCACTATGCACACGCAGCGCCGCCGGTCCGCGACGTTGGCGGATACAGCGTTCCGCGCCCGGCGCCGCCTTCGCAGGGCCGTCCCGCCCCGATCCGGTAAACTGCCCGGGTCAGTGCCGAAGTGCGCCACATGTCCCTCAAGATCAACGAGCTCTGCGTCAACTGCGACGTCTGCGAGCCGGCCTGCCCGAATCAGGCCATCGCCATGGGCGAGACGATCTACGTGATCGACCCCGCCCGCTGTACCGAATGCGTCGGCCATTTCGACGAGCCGCAGTGCGTGGTGGTGTGCCCGGTGGAGTGCATCGACCCCGACCCGGCCATCCCGGAGACCCACGCCCAGTTGCTGGCCAAGCTGCAGCGCCTGCAGCGCGACCACCCCGAGTTGTACCCACAGGAGCCCCCCGCCGCATGAGAAGCCTCGTCCGCCGTGTCCTGCTGCTCGCCCTGGTCCTGACGCCGTCGGCGTGGGCCGAGGCGCCGGTCGCCGAGGCGACCGCCACCGCCCCGGCCGCGCACCCGCCCGGCGCCGCGATCGCCAGCGGCCATCGCCTGGCCACCGAGGCCGGCCTGCAGATCCTGCGCGAGGGCGGCAATGCCTTCGACGCCGCGGTGGCGGTGTCCTCGACGCTGTCGGTGGTCGAACCGATCAGCTCCGGCCTCGGCGGTGGCGGCTTCTTCCTGCTGCACGACGCTCGGACCGGCAAGGACGTGATGCTGGACGCGCGCGAGACCGCGCCGGAATCGGCGACGCCGGCCGCGTTCCTGGACGCCAAGGGCGAGCTGGACCGCGATCGCTCGATCAACGGCCCGTGGTCGGCCGGCATCCCTGGGCTGCCGGCGGCGCTGGTGGAACTGGCGACCAAGCACGGCCGGCTGCCGCTGCGGCAGTCGCTGGCGCCGGCGATCCGCATCGCCCGCGACGGCTTCCCGGTCTACGCGCGCATGGCCGAGGGCTACCAGTCGCGGCGCAAGGTGATGGAGCGCTATCCCGGCACTCGCGAGGTCTACCTGCGCAACGGCCGGCCGATCGCGGTGGGCGACGTGTTCAAGCAGCCGGAACTGGCCAACACGCTGCAACTGCTGGCCGACAAGGGCTTCGACGGTTTCTACCGCGGCGCCACCGCCAAGAAGCTGCTGGCCGGCGTGAAGCAGGCCGGTGGGCGCTGGACCGCGGAGGAACTGGCCGGCTACACGGTCAAGGAACGCACCCCGATCCGCTTCGACTACAAGGGCTGGACCATCACCACCGCGCCGCCGCCGTCCTCCGGCGGCATCGCCCTGGCCAGCATGCTGCAGATCCTGGAGGGCTACGACCTCAAGACCATGGACCCGGTGCACCGCGTGCACCTGACCGTGGAAGCGATGCGCCGGGCCTACCGCGACCGCACCTTCTTCCTGGGCGACCCGGATTTCACCCACGTGCCGCAGCGCATCCTGCTCAGCAAGGACTATGCGGTGGGCCTGCGCTCGACGATCAACCCGGAGAAGGCTACGCCCAGCGACCTGCTGTCCGGCCAGCCGACCCCGCTGGAAGACGACGAGACCACGCATTTCTCGATCATCGACG
This sequence comes from uncultured Xanthomonas sp., assembly GCF_964278005.1. Classification (NCBI taxonomy): domain Bacteria; kingdom Pseudomonadati; phylum Pseudomonadota; class Gammaproteobacteria; order Lysobacterales; family Lysobacteraceae; genus Xanthomonas; species uncultured Xanthomonas sp. The sequence continues at coordinate 13,772 of NZ_CAXYKF010000018.1, read as the reverse complement.
GCGAGGGCAACCGCGTCGGCGCCACCCAGACGGTCAACCTGCTGTACGGCTCCGGGCTGATCCCCAAGGGCACCGGCGTGCTGCTCAACAACGAGATGGACGATTTCGCGCTGCGTCCGGGCACGCCCAACGCCTTCGGGGTGATGGGCTACGCGGCCAACGCGCCCAAGCCGGGCAAGCGCCCGCTCAGCTCGATGTCGCCGACCTTCATGGAGAACGCGGACAAGGCGATCGTGCTCGGCACCCCGGGCGGCAGCCGCATCATCACCATGGTGCTGCTCGGCATCCTCGGCTACGACGACGGTCTCACGGCGCAGCAGGTCGCCGCGCTGCCGCGCTACCACCACCAGTGGCTGCCGGACGTGATCGAGGCCGAGACCGGCACCTTCGACGCGGCCACCGCAAAGGGCCTGGAAGCCATGGGGCATACGCTCAAGCTGCCCGGCGACACGGCCGAGGACGGCCACGGCTCCAGCCACGTCTGGGGCAACCTGCAGACCGTGGAATGGGACAAGCGCCGCAACGTGCTCAGCGGCGGCAGCGACCCGCGCAACGAAGTCGGCAGCGCCGAAGTGCTGCAACTGACAGCGCCGGCGCGCTGAGCCGCACGTCGCCCGCTTTTGCGAATCCCCAATCCCCAATCCCGAATCCCCGCCATGAAACTCTGGTCCATCCAAGGCAACTCGCAGAAACTCGACGGCGGCGCGATGTTCGGCAACGCGCCCAAGGCGATGTGGCAGCAGTGGGCCGCGCCCGACGACGGCAACCGCATCGCGCTGGCCTGCCGCGCGCTGCTGGCCAGTCCGCTGGCCGGCAAGACCGTGCTGTTCGAGACCGGCATCGGCGCGTTCTTCCCGCCGGCGCTGCGCGAGCGCTACGGCGTGCAGGAGGCGCGCCACGTGCTGCTGGATTCGCTGCAGGACGCCGGCTTCGCCCATACCGACATCGACGTGGTGGTGCTGAGCCATCTGCACTTCGATCATGCCGGCGGCCTGCTGGCCGCCTACCGCGAGGGCGCCACGCCGGAACTGCTGTTTCCCAACGCGCAGTTCCTGGTAGGCGCGGCGCACTGGCAACGCGCGCTGCACCCGCATCCGCGCGACCGCGCCAGCTTCATCCCGGAGCTGCCCGGCCTGCTCGAGGCCAGCGGCCGGCTGGAGTTGGTCGACGGCGAGTATTCGCGCGCGCTCGGCGAGGCGGTGCGATTCCGTTTCAGCGACGGCCACACGCCGGGGCTGATGCTGGCCGAGATCGTCGGCCCCGGCCACGGCGAGGACGGCCTGGCGCACGGCGGGGTGGCGTTCTGCGCCGACCTGATCCCGGGCCGCTCGTGGGTGCACGTGCCGATCACCATGGGCTACGACCGCAACGCCGAACTGCTGATCGACGAGAAGCGCGCGTTCCTGGAAGACGCGCTGGCGCGCGACGTGCGCCTGTTCTTCACCCACGATCCGGACTGCGCGCTGGCGCAGCTGCAGCGCGATGCCAAGGGCCGTTTCGTCACCGCGCACGAACTGCCGGCGCTGCAGGCGCGCGCACTGGCCGCCTGAGCGCGGCGTTGCGGTTTACCAGCGCAGCGCGGCGTGCGCCGGCACGCCGGTAGCCGTGCCGTCCAGTGCCACCGAAAACCCGATCGTGGTGATGCCGTCGCGGTGCTGCGCGAACACGCGCCCCCCGTGCATGCTCGCCACCGCCTTGACGATGGCCAGGCCCAGGCCGTGGCTTTCGCGGCTGTTGGCGCGGGCGGCGTCGCCGCGGTAGAAGCGATCGAACAGGCGCTGCAGATGCTCCGGCGCCAGCGCCACGCTGGGGTTGGAGAAGGCGATCAGCGCCTCGCCGCCGCGCTGTGCGATCTCCACCACGATCGGCGCGTGACCGGCCGAGTGCTGGATGGCGTTGTGCAGCAGGTTGGACAGCGCGCGCCGCAGCAGCGACTTCTCGACCGGCACCACCACGTCGCCGCGCACCTCCACCCGCAGGCCGGCCTCGTCCAGCAGCACCTCGAAGAATTCCACGGTCTTGCCGACTTCCTCGGCCAGCGACGCGTCCTCGCATTGCCGCGCGCGCTGGCCCTGCTCGGCGCGGGCCAGGAACAGCATGTCGGCGACGATCGCGCGCAGCCGTTCCAGTTCCTCCAGGTTCGACTGCAGTACCTGGCGCAACTGCTGCGCGTCGCGGTGGCGGGTCAGCGCCACCTGGGTCTGGCCGATCAGGCTGGCCAGCGGCGTGCGCAGTTCGTGGGCGACGTCGGCATTGAAGCTTTCCTGCTGCGCGTAGGCGGCATCGAGCCGGTCGAAGGCCGCGTTCAACGAGGCGCCCAGATCTTCCAGTTCGCGCGGCAGCCGCGGCAGGTCCAGGCGCCGCCGGTCGTGCGGGCCGATGCGTTGGGCATCGGCCGACAGCCGCTGCACCGGGCGCAGGCCGAGCTTGGCGGTCCAGTAGCCCAGCGCGCCGACCAGCGCGGTGCCGGCCAGCGTGACCAGCGCCAGGGCGATGTCGAAGCGGCGCCGGGTCAGCGCGAACGGTGCGCTGTCCATCGCCGCGATCAACTGCACCGGCGGGCGCACCGGCGTGGCCGGCAGCGCCTGGCCGATGGCCTGCCACGATAGCGGCTGCGCGTCGGCAATGCCCAGCGCCTGCGGATCGCCGATGCGCACCAGGCCGCTGCGGCCGCGCGTGGCCGCCGCCATCGCCTCGGCGCCGCGCCCGTAGCGGAACGCCGGGTCCTCGCTCCACAGCCAGAAGCGCAGGTCCGGCGCGCTGGAGACGCTGGCCAGGCGCGTGCGCGCATGTGCGGCCAGGTCCGGCGAGCGGCTGTTGATCAGCATGTACTGCACCGCGTCCATGCGCGAGCGCAGTTCCTCGCGCTGGTGGCGGCGCAGTTCGTGCTCCAGCACCTGGTGCAGCACCAGCCCGATCAGGGCGAAGCCGAGCAGCGCGGTGGCCGCGAACAGGCCGGCCAGGCGCAGCGCGATCGAGGGCCGCGCCGGCGCGCTCACCCGGCCGCGTCCTCGCGTTCTTCCAGCACGTAGCCCATGCCGCGCACGGTGTGTAGCAGCGGGGCGTCGAACGGCACGTCGATCTTGGCGCGCAGGCGCTTGATCGCCACTTCCACCACGTTGGTGTTGCTGTCGAAGTTCATATCCCAGACCATCTCGGCGATCGCGGTCTTGGACAGGATCTCGCCCTGGTGCCGGGCCAGCGTCGCCAGCAGCGCGAATTCCTTGGCGGTCAGGTCCAGCCGCTGCCGGCCGCGCATGGCCTTGCGGCTGATCATGTCGATCTGCAGCTCGCCCACGCGCAGCAGCGTGCTTTCCTGGGCGCGCCCGCGCCGCGCCAGCACCTGTAGCCGCGCCAGCAGTTCGATGAAGGAGAACGGCTTGATCAGGTAGTCGTCGGCGCCCTCGCGCAGGCCCTTGACCCGGTCCTCCACGCTGTCGCGCGCGGTGAGCATGATCACCGGCGTGCTCTTCACCGAACGCAGCGAGCGCAGGATGGCGAAGCCGTCCAGGCCCGGCAGCATCGCGTCGAGCACGATCACGTCGAAGTCGTAGTGCAGGGCCAGGTGCTGGCCGTCGATGCCGTCGTAGGCCACGTCGACCGTGCAGCCCTGTTCGCTCAGTCCCTGCTGCAGGTAGTCGGCGGTCTTGCGCTCGTCCTCGACGATCAGCACCTTCATGGCTGCAGCGCCTCCGGCGCGGCAGTGCGTGCGCGACGTGCATGGCGCCGCTGCAGGTACCAGCCGTGCAGGCGGTCCAGGTACAGGTACACGATCGGCGTACTGAACAGGGTCAGCAGTTGCGACAGCAGCAGTCCGCCGACCATCGCATAGCCCAGCGGTCGGCGCAGTTCCGAGCCGGCGCCGTGGCCGAGCATCAGCGGCAGGCCGCCGAGCAGCGCACACAGGGTGGTCATCATGATCGGCCGGAAGCGCATCAGGCAGGCCTCGAAGATCGCATCGCGCGAGGACAGCCCGCGTTCGCGTTCGGCATGCAGGGCGAAGTCCACCATCATGATCCCGTTCTTCTTGACGATGCCGATCAGCAGGATGATGCCGATCATCGCGATCACGCTCAAGTCGTAGCCGCCGGCCATCAGGATAAGCAGCGCGCCGACGCCGGCCGAGGGCAGGGTGGAGAGGATGGTCAGCGGGTGGATGTAGCTCTCGTAGAGCAGGCCGAGCACGATATAGACCGCGATCAGCGCCGCCATGATCAGGTACGGCTGGGTGCGCAGCGAGGCGCTGAACGCCTGCGCCGTGCCCTGGAAGCTGCCGCTGAGCGTGGCCGGCACCCGCAGTTGCGCCTGGGTCTGCTGGATCGCGTCCACCGCATCGCCCAGCGCCGCGCCCGGCGCCAGGTTGAAGGAGATGGTCACCGCCGGGAACTGGCCCTGGTGGCTCACCGACAGGTAGCCGGTCTTGCTGGTGTCGAGCGTGGCGAAGGTGGACAGCGGCACCTGCTTGCCGGTCAACGGCGAGGTCACGTACAGCCGCTGGAACAGCGACGGATCGCCCTGCAGCGCCGGCGTCACTTCCAGCACCACGTGGTAGCTGTTGAGCTGGGTGAAGTACTGCGCGACCTGGCGCTGGCCGATGGCGTCGTTGATGGTCGCGTCGATCTGCTGCGGGGTGATGCCGAAGCTGGCCGCACGCTGGCGGTCGATGGTCAGGCTGGCGATCGGCGCGGCGTTCTGCTGGTCGGAGGCCACGTCGGTCAGTTGCGGTAGCGCCCGGAACGCCTTCAGCAGCTTGGGCGCCCAGGTGTTGAGCTCGTCGAGGTTGGCGTCGGTCAGGGTGTATTGGTACTGGGTGCGGGCCAGGCGGCCGCCGACATTGATGTCCTGCCCGGCCTGCATGAACAGGGTGACGCCCTGCACGTGCGCCAGGCGCTTGCGCAACCGCGCGATCACCTGGTCGGCGCTGGCGGTGCGGCCTGCGTCCTTGGGTTTGAGCGCGATCGAGAAGGTGCCGGAGTTGAAGGTGCTGGCGCCGGTCTGCATGCCGAAGGACAGCACGTCCGGATCGCGGCGGATGATGTCGGCCAGTTGCAGCATGCGCGTGCGCATCGCCGCCGAGGACGAATCCTGCGCCGAATCGGCGGTGCCGGAGATGAAGCCGGTGTCCTGCTGCGGGAAGAAGCCCTTGGGCATCACCACGAACAGCGCCACGCTGGTGGCCACGGTCAGCAGGAAGCTGGCCAGGGTCAGCCGCGGGTGTCGCAGCACCGTCTCCAGCCCGCGCCGGTAGGCCGCCAGCAGCGCGTCGAAGCCGTGCTCGAACGCGCGCGCCAGGCGTCCCTGCGCCTGCTCGGCGTGCGGCTTGAGCAGGCGCGCGCACAGCATCGGGGTCAGGGTCAGCGACACCAGCAGCGACACCAGGATGGTCAGGCTCACCGTCACCGCGAACTCGCGGAACAGCCGGCCGACGATGCCGCCCATCAGCAGCAGCGGGATGAACACCGCCACCAGCGACACCGAGATCGAGACCAGGGTGAAGCCGATCTCGGCCGCACCCTGCAGCGCCGCCTGCAATGGCGCCATGCCGTCCTCGATGTGCCGGTAGATGTTCTCCAGCATCACGATGGCGTCGTCCACCACGAAGCCGACCGCGATGGTCAGGCCCATCAGCGACAGATTGTCCAGGCTGTAGCCGAGCACGTACATCAGCGCGGCGGTACCGAGGATCGCCAGCGGCACGGTCAGGCTCGGGATCAGGGTGACCACCGCGCTGCGCAGGAACACGAAGATCACCGCCACCACCAGCACGATCGACAGCAGCAGGGTGAACTCCACGTCCCTGACCGAGGCGCGGATGTTCTGCGTGCGGTCGGCGAGGATCTTGACGCTGACGCTGGGCGGGATCGAGGCCATCAGCCTGGGCAGCGCGGCCTTGACCTGTTCCACCGTGTCGATGACGTTGGCGCCGGGCTGCTTGGTGATGGCGATCATGATCGCGCGGCCATCGACGATGCCGCTGTCGGCCGGCGCGGCGGCGCCGGCGAAGCCCCACGCGGCGATCTTGGCGTTCTCCGGCCCGTCCACCGCGGTGCCGACGTCGCGCACGCGGATCGGCGCGCCGTTGCGCCAGGCCAGCACCGCGTCGTTCCAGGCCTGGCTCTGCAGCAGTTGATCGTTGGTGGAGACAGTGAAGGCCTGGCGCGCGCCATCGATCGAGCCGGTGGCCGCGTTCACCGTGGTGGTGGCGATCACCGAGCGGATGTCCTCCAGGCTCAGGCCAAGCGCCGCCAGCTTGGCCGGATCCACCTGCACGCGCACCGCCGGCTTCTGCGCACCGTACAGGTTGACCAGGCCCACCCCGGAGATGCGCGAGATCTGCTGCGCGAGCACGTTGTCGGCGTAGTCGTTGACCTGGGTCAGCGGCAACACCCGCGACTGCACCGCCAGGATCAGCGACGCCGATTCGGCCGGGTTGATCTTGCGGAAGCTCGGTGCGCTCGGCAGCCCGCTCGGCAACTGCCCGGACGCGGCGTTGATCGCGGTCTGCACATCGAGCGCGGCGGCGTCGATGTTGCGGTCCAGGTCGAACTGCAGCGTCACCTGGGTCGAGCCGAGCGCGCTGGTCGAGGTCATCTGGCTCAGGCCCGGGATCAGCGACAGCTGCCGCTCCAGTGGCTGCGCCACGTTCGAGGCCATGGTCTGCGGGCTGGCGCCGGGCAGGCTGGCCGAAACCTGGATGGTGGGGAAATCGACCTGCGGCAACGGCGCCACCGGCAGCAGCGGCCAGGCCACCAGGCCCAGCAACAGCAGCGCCATGGCCAGCAGCGAGGTGCCGATCGGGCGTTTGATGAAGGCCGCCGAGACGCTCACGCGTGCGCTCCTGCCGCGGCCGGTTTGGCGTGCCTGGCCGGCTTGGCCTCCACCACCTTCGCGCCCGGATGCAGGCGGTACTGCCCATCCACCACCACACGCTGGCCGGCCTGCAGGCCCTGGCCGATCACGCTCTCGCCATCGGCCTCGTCCAGCACCCGCACCGGCTGGTCGCGCACGCTGCCGTCGCTGCCGACCACGTACACGAACTCGCCGTCCTGGCTGCGCTGCACGGCCGCGCTCGGCACCACCAGCGCGCCGCTGCGCATGCCCAGGGTGATGCGCGCGTCCACCGTCTGCCCCGGCCACAGCGTGTGCCCGGAATTGGCGAAGTGCGCCTTCATCGCGATGGTGCCGGTGCTGGTGTCGATCTGGTTGTTGAGCAGGGCCAGCGTGCCGTGCGCCAGCACCTGTACGCTGCCGTGCTCGACCGCGTCCACGCCCACGCTGGCCGGCGCGGCCTGCAGTGCGCGGTTGATCTGCTGGAAGGCGCTTTCGGGCAGGGTGAACTGCACGGCGATCGGGTCGATCTGGTTCAGCACCACCAGGCCGCCGGCATCGCTGGCGTGGACGATGTTGCCCGAATCCACCAGGCGCGCGCCGGCGCGGCCGTCGATCGGCGCGCGGATGGTGGTGAAGTCCAGTTGCACCCGCGCGTTGTCGATCGCCGCCGCATCGCTCTGCAGGGTGGCGCGCAGTTGCGTGACCAGCGCCTTCTGCGTGTCCAGGGTCTGGCGGGTGGTGGCGTTGTCCTGCAGCAGTTGCGTGTAGCGCTGCAGGTCGGCCTGCGCATTGCCCAGCTGTGCCTTGTCCTTCGCCAGTTGCGCGGTGGCCGCGGCCAGTTGCGCCTGGTCGATGCGCGGATCCAGCCGCGCCAGCACCTGCCCGGCCTTGACGTCCTGGCCTTCGCTGAAGCCCACGTCGATCAGTTGCCCATCGATGCGCGAGTGCACGGTCACCGAGGCGATCGGCAGCACCGTGCCGATCCCGGTCTGGCGGATCGGCACGTCCTTGCGCAGCACCGGCGCGCTGGTCACCGGCACCGGCGGCGTGGCCTTGGTCGGTGCGTGGCGCGGGCGCAACCACACCGCCAGCAGCAGCGCGACCAGCACTGCGGCGGCGACGAATGGCCAGCGCCGCCGTGGCATGGCATGGCGCGGTGGCGGATCGGCGGGGCGGGTGGGCGCGGCGGTGGACATGGGTTACTCCGGGAGGACAGGAGCCGGCGTGGCGCCCGGCGAGGCGCCGCGCACGGCGGGGAGACGGGCGCTGTCCCAGTCGCCGCCCAGCGCGACCAGCAGCGCGACCTGGGCGCCGAACTGGCGCGATTGCACCTGCAGCAAGCTGCGTTGCGCGTCCAGCGCGTTGGCCTGCGCGGTGATGACGGCGCTGTACAGCGCGGTGCCGGCCCGGTATTGGTCCATCAGCACGCGCTCGGCCTGCTGCGCGGCGTCGGCGGCGCGCCGCTGTTGCTGCTCCTCGCGCGCCAGTTCGCGCGTGGCGGCGAGCTGGTCCTCCACGCCCTGGAACGCGCTCAATACGGTCTGCCGATAGGTCGCCGCGGTCGCGTCGAAGGTGGCTTGCGCCTGCGCGCGCTGCGCGCGGCGGGCGCCGCCGTCGAACAGCGTGCCGGCCAGCGCTGCGCCCACCGCCCAGACCCGGTTCGGCACGCTCAGCAGCGAGGCCAGCCCGGCACCGTCGTAGCCACCGCTGGCGCTCAGCGACAGGTTCGGGAACCAGGCCGCCACGGCCATGCCGATGCCGGCGTTGGCCGCGGCCATGCGCCGTTCGGCGCCGGCGATGTCCGGGCGCCGCTGCAGCAGCACCGAGGGCAGGGCCTCCGGCGTTGGCGGCAGCGCCGGCAGCGGTGCGTCGCTGGCCGCCAGCGAGAACTCGGAAGGGGTTCGGCCGAGCAGCACCGCCAGCGCGTGGTCCAGTTGCCGGCGCGACAGCGCCAGATCGGTCGATGCGGCTTCGGTGCTGTGCAGGGTGGCCTCGGCCGCGGCCACATCGGCGTCGCTGGCAACGCCGGCGCGCACCCGCGCCTGGGTCAGCCGCAGCGCGTCGCGGTAGCCGGCGAGGGTGCGCTGGTACAGCGCCAGGGTCTGGTCGTCGAAGCGCAACTGCAGGTAATCGGCGACCACCGCGGCCTGCAGCGACAGCCGCGCCTGCGCCAGATCGGCGGCGCTGGCTTGGGCGTTGTCGCCGGCCTGTTCGACGCTGCGCCGGACCTTGCCCCAGAAGTCAGGCTCCCAACTGGCGCTGAACCCCAGCGTATCGGCGTCGCGCAGCCCCGGCTTGGGGGTGACGCTGCGCTCGCGCGTGGCCGCGGCCTGCACGCCCAGCGTCGGCGCCTCGGCCGCCCGCGCGCTGCCGACCAGCGCCTGCGCCTGCCGATAGCGCGCCTCGGCCTGGCGCAGGGTCTGGTTGGCGCGGTCGGCCTGTTCGACCAGGACATCCAGTTGCGGATCGCCATAGCGGGTCCACCATGCCACCTCCGGCTCGGCCGCGGCCGGCGCGGCGGGCGTCCAGCGGCCGTCGGCCTCTTCGAACGGCTGCTGCGCGGCGGCCGGCGGCGCCGGCCGCACGTAGTCCGGGCCGGCCATGCAGCCGCCGAGCAGCAGCACACTCAGCAGCGGCACGAGCGGTACCAGGCGGCGGGAAACGGGCGGTGGGGGCAGGGCGGTCACGGGGCGGCGCCGGCAGCGGGGACAGGCCGTCACCGTAGGCGCCGCATGGCGACCCCACGCTGACGCCTCACTGACGGCGCTGTCAGAAACGCAGCATGCGGCCGTCCAACGCCGCGTCTTGAACCGCTGCCAGCGCGTCCGCAACGTGGCGCTTGCAGCCGTCATCATGGCCGGCCAGTATCGGCGCATGAAGCTGCCCCATGCCCTGTCCTGCCTGTTCCTCGCCTGCCTGTTGCTGGGCGGCTGCACCTCGCATGCCGACACTACCGTGCCGTCGCCGATCCGCCTGAACCAGGTCGGTTTCCTGCCTGCCGCGAGCAAGCTGGCGGTAGTGCCGGATGGGCATGGCGACGCGTTCTCAATTGTGCGCGCCGACAGCGACGAGGTGGTGCTGCGCGGCACCCTCGGCGCCGCCGCGGCGTGGCCGCCGGCGCAGCAGACCGTGCGCATCGCCGATTTCTCCGCGTTGCGCACGCCGGGCCGCTACCGCCTGCAGGTCGACGGCCTGCCGCCCTCGGACAGCTTCGCCATCGGCGAAGACGCCTACAACGCGCTGTCGCGCGCCGCGCTCAAGGCCTACTACTACAACCGCGCCAGCACCGCGCTGGACGGCACCTACGCCGGCCGCCACGCGCGCGCTGCCGGCCATCCCGACGACCACGTGCTGGTGCATGCCTCGGCGGCCTCGCCCGAGCGCCCGGCCGGCACCGTGATCGCCGCGCCCAAGGGCTGGTACGACGCCGGCGACTACAACAAGTACGTGGTCAGCTCCGGCATCACCGTCTATACCCTGCTGGCCGCCTACGAGCAGTTCCCCACCTACTTCAGCACGCACCCGGAAGGCATTCCCGACAGCGGCGGCGACGTGCCGGACATCCTTCGCGAGGTCGACTGGAACCTGCAGTGGCTGCTGGCGATGCAGGACCCGCACGACGGCGGCGTGTACCACAAGCTCACCAACCTGGACTTCGCCGGCATGCAGATGCCGGACCAGGCGCGCGCGCCGCGCTACGTGGTGCAGAAGAGCACCGCCGCCACGCTCGACTTCGCCGCGGTGATGGCCCAGGCCAGCCGCATCTACGCGCCGTACGACGCGCAGTTCGGCGGCATCTCCACGCGCATGCTGGAGGCGTCGCGGCGCGCCTGGGCCTGGGCGCAGGCGCATCCGGACGTGGCCTACCGGCAGCCGGACGACGTGCACACCGGTGCCTACGACGACACCGAGTTCGACGACGAGTTCGCCTGGGCCGCCACCGAGCTGTACCTGGCCACCGCCGACGACGCCTTCTACGAGGCGGCGATGGCACGCAAGGTGCCGGCCAGCGTGCCCGACTGGCGTCAGGTCGGCGGGCTGGCGTGGATGTCGCTGGCGCAGCACCGTGCGCGGTTGACCCCGCGCGCCGATCAGGCGCGGATCGCCGACGAGATCGAGGGCCTGGCCGATCACCTGGTGCAGGTGTGGCAGGGCTCGGCCTGGCGCGTGACCATGCGCGACGCCGACTTCCACTGGGGCAGCAACGCCACCGCGCTGAACCAGGCGATGATGCTGCTGCAGGCCTACCAGTTGCAGCACAAGCCCGAATACCTGCAGGCCGCGCAGTCGCAGCTGGACTACGTGCTCGGCCGCAATCCGCTGGGCCTGTCCTTCGTCACCGGCATTGGCGCGCGCTCGCCGATGCACATCCACCATCGCATCTCCATCGCCGACGGCGTGGCCACGCCGGTGCCGGGATGGCTGGTGGGCGGTCCGCAGCCGGGGCAGCAGGACGCCGACGCGTGCAAGCACGCCTACACGTCGTCGCTGCCGGCGCTGTCGTACCTGGACAAGGAATGCAGCTACGCCACCAACGAAGTGGCGATCAACTGGAATGCGCCGCTGGTGTACGTGAGCGCCGCGCTGCAGGTGCTGCAGCGCTGATGCTGGACGGCGCGGATGGCGCCGCTCAGGGCGTGTCACCGATTCCCGAGTATGCCGTGTTGGGTCTGGCAGGCGCGCTGCCGGCGTTGGCCGTCAGGTCAAGCCGCGCGGCGCCGGCAGCGCGCCTGCCAGGCCCAACCCGAAGGGCCGCGATTGCGCGCGCCCATGGCCGCGTTATCGCTCGGGCGTGGACGCACATCCACTTCCTCGTTCTTCCTTGCCACAGGCATGCGCAACCGCGGCGCGGCATGCTCGGGGATTGATGACACGCCCTAGCCCAGACGGGTGCCGAAGATGCGGTCGCCGGCGTCGCCCAGGCCTGGCAGGATGTAGCCCTTCTCGTTGAGATGGTCGTCGATGGCGGCGGTGTACACCTCCACGTCCGGGTGCGCCGCTTCCAGGGCCTGCAGGCCTTCCGGCGCGGCGACCAGGAAGATGCCCTTGATCCGCCGCGCACCGGCGCGCTTGAGCATGTCCACGGTGGCGATGAGGGTGCCGCCGGTGGCCAGCATCGGATCCAGGATCAGCGCGTCGCGCTCCTCCAGTCGTCCGGTGAGACGTTCGAAGTAGGGCACCGGCTGCAGCGTCTCCTCGTCGCGCTGCAGGCCGACCACGCTGACTCGCGCGGCGGGAATCAGCGCCAGCACGCCGGGCAGCATGCCCAGCCCGGCACGCAGGATCGGCACCAGGGTGATCTTGGCGCCGGCGATGCGCTGCACCTGGGTCGGGCCGGCCCAGCCGTCCATGGTGTGGGTCTCGGTCTCCAGGTCGGCGGTGGCCTCGTAGCCGAGCAGGGTGCCCAGCTCGGTGACCAGTTCGCGGAAGCCCTTGGTGCTCAGCGCCGCGTCGCGCAACAGGCCGATCTTGTGCTGTACCAGCGGGTGACGGACTTCGACGATCTTCATGGGCGCGCTCGCGAGGGGGAGGCGCACAGTGTGCCGCAGCCGGCTCCGGCGCCGCCAGGTGTGGGCGCCAGCGCACGGCCGGTGACGCGCCGGGAAGGCGCATCACCCGCCGTGCCGAGGCGACTCAGGCCGCGGGGTCGAGCACCTCGGCCGCACGCGTGCGTGGCGCTGTTGCGCTGCGCGTCGCGGTACTGCGGGTGTCGATCTTGAACAGCGCCACCGCCTGGGTGAGTTGGCCGGCCTGGTCTTCCATCGAGCGCGCCGCCGCCGTGGCTTCCTCCACCAGTGCCGCATTCTGCTGGGTGGCCTCGTCCATCTGGGTGACGGTCTGGTTGACCTGCTCGATGCCCGCCGACTGTTCTTGCGACGCCGCCGAGATCTCGCCCATGATGTCGGTCACCCGCTGCACCGAGCCCACGATCTCCTGCATGGTCTTGCCGGCCTGGTCGACCAGGGCAGATCCCTCGGCAACGCGGCCGACCGACTCGTCGATCAGCGTCTTGATCTCCTTGGCGGCGTTGGCCGAGCGCTGCGCCAGGGTCCTGACTTCGGTGGCGACGACCGCGAAGCCGCGGCCCTGGTCGCCGGCGCGGGCGGCTTCGACCGCGGCGTTGAGTGCCAGGATGTTGGTCTGGAAGGCGATGCCGTCGATCACCGAGATGATGTCGGCGATCTTCTTCGACGAGGCCTCGATGCCGCTCATGGTTTCGACCACCTGGCCCACCACCATGCCGCCCTGCGAGGCCACCGAGGCGGCACCGACCGCCAACTGGTTGGCCTGGCGGGCGTGTTCGGCGTTCTGGCGCACGGTCGAGGTCAACTCTTCCATCGAGGCCGCGGTTTCCTCCAGGCTGGCGGCCTGCTGCTCGGTGCGGCGCGACAGGTCGTCGTTGCCGCTGGCGATCTCGCTGGCGGCGGCGCTGATGCTGCCGGCGGCGGTCTGGATGCGCGCGACGATGCCGGTCAACTGGTCGGTGGTGGCGTTGGCGTCCTCGCGCATCCGTGCGAACACGCCGTGGAAGTCGCCATGCATGCGGGTGGTGAGGTCGCCCGCAGCGATGGACTGCAGCAACGCCGACAGCTTGCCCAGATTGACGTCGCTGACCTCCATCATCGCGTTGAGGTCCTGCACCATCAGGCGGAAGTCGTGCTGGAAGCGCGCGGCATCGCCGCGGGCGCTGAAGTCGCCGGCCGCCGCTGCGGCGGCCAGGCGCTTGATCTCGGTATTGATCGCCAGCAGGCTGGCCTTGGCCGCATCCATCGACTCGTGCAGCACCGCACGGCTGCCGGGCAGCCGGCGCGCATCGCGGCGCAGATCGCCGTTGGCGTATTCGTTGAGGATCTCGACCGCCTCGACGATGGCGTCCAGGTGCTCGAACATCATGGTGTTGATGCCCTTGCTCAGTTCGCCGTACACGCCGGGGAAGTCCT
>NZ_CAXYKF010000017.1:0-18008 GCF_964278005.1 uncultured Xanthomonas sp. | reverse complement strand
TGTTTCCGTCAACACCTCATTTCGAGGCGGTTGACGCTGGTTCGTCTTCAAACCCGAAGGCTTTTCGTCGAACCGAGCCGCCCATCATAGCGGCTTTTTTCTTGCCGTCAACACCTTTTTGATCAGGTGGTTGACGCCGCTTCTTCGTCCAAACCCGAAGGCTTTTCCTCGAAGCGAGCCGGCCATATTAGCCGACTTTTTCACTTCGTCAACACCTTTTTGAAGAGGTTTTTGACGCCCTTGCCGCGTTGCCGTGAAGGCGTTGCGTCAGGGGAGGGAAAGTATGGCCCCAAATCGGGCGCTTGGGAAGAGGGCGTGAAAACTTTTTTCACTCTCCCGTCGCGGGAGCCCTGTCAGCCCCACCTGCCTTACCGCGCACGCTATTCGGTGAGCGCTGCTTCGCGGCCACTCCCTATATATAGAGAGCAGGCAGCGCCGCACCACCGTCGCCCGATTGCCTGCGCGGCAACCGGGCGGACGATCTCATGCCGCGATGAGCTGTACCCGGGCGAACGTCCGCTTGCCGACCTGCAGGACGCCCTCGAAGCCAGGCGCGAAACTCTGTTGCGGATCTTCCACCACCTCGCCAGCCACGCGCACCGCCCGCTCCTTGAGCTTGCGGCTTGCCTCGGAGTTGCTGGCGGTCAGCCCCGCAGCGGTCAGCAGCGCGGCGATCCGTAGGCCTTCCGCCGGCACGGCGACCTGCTGCAGCGGCAAGGCGCTGGTGTCGCCCTGCCCGGTCACCACGGCGTGCCAGCCGACGATGGCCTGTTCGGCAGCAGCGGCATCGTGGAAACGGGTGGTGAGTTCGCGCGCCAGGCGTAGCTTCACCTCGCGCGGATGCAGGCTGCCGGCCTGCACTTGCTGACGCAGCGCCTGTGCTTCGTTCACGCCGATCTCGAAGGACAGCAGTTCGATCCAGCGCCACATCAGCTCGTCGCCGATCTTCATGGTCTTGGTGACGATGTCGATCGCCGGCTCGCTGATGCCGATGTAGTTGCCCAGCGACTTGGACATCTTGTTGACCCCGTCCAGGCCTTCGAGCAGCGGCATCGTCAGCACGATCTGCGCCGGCTGCCCGTAGTGCTCCTGCAGGCCGCGGCCCATCAGCAGGTTGAACTTCTGGTCGGTGCCGCCCAGCTCGACGTCGGCCTTCAGCGCCACCGAGTCGTAGCCCTGCACCAGCGGGTACAGGAACTCGTGGATGGCAATGGACTGCTGCGCCGCGTAGCGCTTCGCGAAGTCGTCGCGCTCGAGCATGCGCGCCACGGTGTGCTGGCCGGCCAGGCGGATCATGTCGGCCGCGCTCATCTGCCCGAACCATTCGGAGTTGAAGCGGACCTCGGTGCGCTCCCGGTCCAGCACCTTGAACACCTGCTCCTCGTAGGTGCGGGCGTTGGCCAGCACGTCCTCGCGGGTCAGCGGCTTGCGGGTGACGTTCTTGCCGGTGGGGTCGCCGATCATCCCGGTGAAGTCGCCGATCAGGAAGATCACCTGGTGTCCCAGGTCCTGGAACTGGCGCATCTTGTTCAACAGCACGGTGTGACCGATGTGCAGGTCCGGCGCGGTGGGATCGAAGCCGGCCTTGATCCGCAGCGGGCGGCCGCTGCGCAGGCGGGCCTCCAGTTCTTCACGCTTGAGGATTTCGTCGGCACCGCGGCCGATCAGGACAAGGGACTCTTCGATCGTGGACAAAACAGGAACTCCGGCGAATGGCGTCAACAAACGTGAATGGCGTTAAGAGCGAGTTAACCGTGCAGCCAGGTGAAAATCCGAGCCGGCTCAATGGTTTGACGCGCTGTGGAACGATGTTTATGGTAGCCGAGTTTTGAGCTCGCGCTTCGGGCTCGTGAGGAAGCCTTGATGCCCAACAGTGATCAGGAACGCGCGCGCCGGCAGCGGTTCCAGCAACGCCTTCACGTTCTCCACGACACTGCGCTGCATCGCAAGTTGAAGGAACATCTTCCCGCCGGCCGCTGGACGCGTCGCCATTGGATCCACGCCAGCCTGTTCGCCACCATCGGCGCGATGGTCGCCACCATCGTCCCGGGCTTCTCCAACGCCATCGACGTGCCGCTGCAGACCACGCAGGCGACGCTGGCGCTGCCGTTGCCGCCGATCTCGCTTGCCCAGCAACAACAGGCTGCGATCACCGACAACTGGCAGGTGGTGCGGATCGAATCCGGGCAGACCCTGGGTTCGGTGTTCGAGAAGCTCGGCCTCCCCGCCACGGTGATGCAGCGGGTGCTGGACCATCCGGGCACGCACGACGCGCTGACCAAGCTGCGCCCGGGCGCCGAGATCGGCTTCGACCTGGCGACGTCGGGCGACCTGCGCGCCCTGCGCTTCGATCGCGACGCCACCCACCGGGTGGAACTGTCGCTGCTGGGCGACGACATCAAGGAAAAGGTGATCGAGCGCGAGACCAGCACGCGCACCGTGGTCACCAGCGGCGAGATCACCAGCTCGCTGTACGTGGCCGCGCGCAAGGCCGGGCTGTCGCCGTCGGCGATCGCGACGATGACCGACGAGATCTTCAAGTACGACATCGACTTCGACAAGGACCTGCAGCCGGGCGATCGCTTCAGCGTGGTCATGGACGAGACCTGGCGCGAAGGCGAGCGCATCGACACCAGCAAGATCCTGGCGGCGACGTTCACCACCCGCGGCAAGACCTACAGCGGCTTCCGCTTCGAGCGCGGCGGCAAGCCGGCCGAGTACTTCGACGTGACCGGGCGGCCGCTGAAGAAGAGCTTCATCCGCATGCCGGTGTCCTATAGCCGCATCAGCTCCACCTTCGGCGCGCGCAAGCACCCGGTGCTGGGCACCATGCGCATGCACAAGGGCATCGACTACGCGGCGCCGACCGGCACGCCGATCATGGCCGCCGGCGATGCGCGGGTGCAGTTCGTGGGCACCCAGCGCGGCTACGGCAACGTGGTGATCCTGGACCATGGCAAGGGCTACAGCACGCTGTACGGACACATGTCGCGCTTCGGCGGCATCAAGGCCGGCCAGCGCATCAACCAGGGCACGGTGATCGGCTACGTCGGCATGACCGGCATGGCTACCGGTCCGCACCTGCACTACGAATTCCGCGTGGACGGGGTGCAGCGCAACCCGGCCTCGGTGACGATGCCGCCGCCGACCCCGCTGGCCGGCGCCGAGCTGGCCGCGTTCCGCGCGCAGACCTCGCCGGCGCTGGCGCGCATCCAGCGTGTGGAGAAGCTGATCTACGCCGATGCCGGCGAGCCGGACGCGAAGAAGAAGAAGGTCGTCGCCTCGTCCAAGGCCGCCAGCTCGCACGACGCCGGCTGAGTACTGGCGTCCGCTTGCGCCGCGCCGCGCATTGACGGGCGGCGGCGCCTGGCCCACGCTGCGGCGCCAACCGCCGCCTGGTGCCTAGCATGTCTTCTTCCGTTGTTTCCGACGACGCCCTGTTCCTGGGCCTGATGTCCGGCACCAGCGCCGACGGCATCGATGCCGCGCTGGTGCGCTTCGGTCACGACGGCAACCCGCATCTGCAGTTGGGCCGCACCTATGCCTGGGCACCGCAGCAGCGCGCGGCGCTGATCGCGCTGGGCGAAGGCGGCGACATCGCCTCGCTGGACGCGCTGGGGCAGCTCGATGCCGAGGTCGCGATCGCCTTCGCCGAGGCGGCGCTGCGCCTGCTCGACGACGCTGGGGTGGCGCCGGCCGCGGTGCGCGCGATCGGGTCGCACGGGCAGACCGTGCGCCATCGCCCGCTGGCCGACCCCGCCTTCACCTGGCAGCTCGGCGACGGCAACCGCATCGCCGAACTGACCGGCATCGCCACGGTCTGCGACTTCCGCCGCCGCGACGTCGCCGCCGGCGGCCATGGCGCACCACTGATGCCGGCCTTTCATGCGGCGATGCTGGGGGCGGCGCACGAGGACCGGGCCGTGCTCAACCTCGGCGGCATCGGCAACCTGACCTTGCTGCCGGCGCACGGCGCGGTGCGCGGGTTCGACACCGGCCCGGCCAACGCGCTGCTCGATGCCTGGTGCCAACGCCATCGCGGCCAGCCCTACGATGCGGGCGGCGCGTTCGCCGCCAGCGGCGCGGTCGACGCCGACCTGTTGCAGCGCCTGCTGGCCGATCCCTGGTTCGCGCTGCCGCCGCCCAAGAGCACCGGGCGCGAGCAGTTCCACCTGCGCTGGCTGGAGGCCTGCCTGGACACCCCGGCGCCGGCGCCGGCCGCGGTGCAGGCGACGCTGCTGGAACTGACCGCGGCCACCGTCGCCGACGCGCTGCTGGCGCGGCAGCCGGCGACCCGGCAGTTGCTGGTGTGCGGCGGCGGCGTGCACAACCCGCTGTTGCTGGCGCGGCTGCAGGCGCGCTTGCCGGGGGTGCAGGTGCACTCGACCCAGGCACAGGGCCTGGACCCGGACTACATCGAAGCGATGGGCTTCGCCTGGCTGGCCCGGCAGACCCTGGCCGGGCTGCCGGGCAACCTGCCGTCGGTCAGCGGCGCGCGCGGGCCGCGCATCCTCGGCGCGATCCACCCTGCGTAAGCGAGGCGTCGGGATTCAGAAACCGCTGCCGGCCGGCAGCGCGCGCAGGGCCGCGATCGCCTCCGACAGCGCATCCACCTCGCGGTGCTCGAACCCGCTGCGCACGTCGTGCTCGCTGGAGAACAGGCCCTGCTCGATCAGCGCCAGCACCGCCTGGCGCTGGGTCCAGCCGCGCGCGACGGCGATGCGGCGGATGCGTTCGAGCAGGAACGGGTCGATATCGCGCAACACAAGGTCGCTCATGCGGACTCCCGGGCGGCGGCGCACTGTATGCACCGCTGCCCATCATCCGCGCCCGGGGGCGCCCTTTCAATCGCCCGGCGGCAGCGCTGGGGGCGTCTGTTCCCGGATCCGCGGCCACAGCCAGGCCAGCAGCAGCAGGGTCGGGATCACGGTGAAGGCGCTGAGCACGAAGAAGGTGCTGTAGGAGGTGGCTTCGACGATGTAGCCGGAGACGCCGCCGACGAACTTGCCCGGCAGGTTGGCCAGCGACACCAGCAGCGCGTACTGGGTGGCGGTGAAGTTGCGGTCGGTCAGCGAGGACATGAAGGCGACCAGCACGGTGCCGGCGAAGCCCTGGAACAGGTTGTCGGCGCTGAGCGCGGCATAGAACGACCAGAGCTGGCCAGGGTTGTGCGCCATCAGCAGGAACGCCAGGTTAGACAGCGCCACGCCCAGCGCGGCGACCAGCAACATGCGCCGGAAGCCGAAGGCGGCCACCGCCAGGCCGCCGGCGAAAGCTCCGGCGATCCCCATCCAGACCCCGAACAGCTTGGAGACGGTGGCGATGTCGGCCTTGTCGAAGCCCGAATCCAGGTAGAACGGGCCGGACATCACCCCGATCACCTGGTCGGGGAACTTGAACAGGCCCACGAACAGCAGCAGCGCCAGCCCCAGCGCCAGGCCATTACTGGAAAAGAAGCTGGAGATTGGCTGCCAGAACGCGCCGACCACGTCGATCTTGCGCACCACCGTCGAGGCCGGCACCTCCGGCTCGCGGCACACCAGGGTGGTGACGATCGGCAGCAGCATCAGCCCGGCCATGACCAGGTAGGCCAACGTCCAGTTGCCGAACTGCGCCAGGTACAGCGCGCCGGCGCCGGACAGGATCAGGCCGATGCGGTAGCCGAAGGTGTAGGTCGCGGCGAGCGCGGCCTGCGCCGACGGCGGCGCGATCTCGATGCGGTAGGCGTCCACCACCGAGTCCTGGGTGGCACCGGCAAAGGAGGCGATCAACACCCACAGCACCAGCGCGGCCACGCCCAGCTCCGGACGGGTGAACGCCAGCGCCACCAGGCCGACCGCCACGCCCAGCTGCGCGACCAGCAGCCACGAGCGGCGCCGGCCGAGGAAGCCGAACAGCGGGAAGCGGTAGCGATCCAGCAGCGGCGCCCACAGGAACTTGAGCAGGTAAAAGAAGCTGGCCAGGCTGATCAGGCCGATGCTGCCCAGGTCCAGGCCGACGTCGCGCAGGCGCGTGGACAGGGTCTGCGAGGCGATCAGCAGGAACGGCAGGCCGCTGCCGAAGCCCAACAGCGCCATCGTTGCCGCCGACGGCGTGGCGAAGGCGCGCCTGATCCCGGCCCAGCCCTTGTAGGACACCGGCGCCGCGGCAGCACCGCCGCTCATTCGCGGTAGTCCACCGTGAACGGCGCGTGGTCGGAGAAGCGCTGCGCGGTATAGATCGAACAGCCCTGCAGGCGCTCGCGCAGGGTCGGGGTGACGAACTGGTAGTCGATGCGCCAACCGACGTCGTTGGCGCGTGCCGCGCCGCGGTTGCTCCACCAAGTGTAGTCCTGGCCGTCCGGATGCAGCGCGCGGTAGGCGTCGACCCAGCCGCGGCCGCTGGCCGCATCGGCCTCGTCGGCGCGGTCGGCGCACAGGCCGTTGAGCCAGTCGCGCTCGGCCGGCAGGCAGCCGGAGTTCTTCTGGTTCGACTTCCAGTTCTTGATGTCCAGCGCCGAGCGCACGATGTTCCAGTCGCCGCACAGCACGTAGTCGCGGTCGCTGTGCAGCCACTCCACCAGGATCGGCCGCAGCCAGTCCATGACCTGGAACTTGTAGCCCTGGCGCAGCTCGCCGGAGGACCCGGAAGGAATGTAGAAGGACACCACGCTCAGATTGCCGAAGCGCGCCTCGATGTAGCGGCCCTCCTCGTCGAACTCGGGCCAGCCCAGCGCGGTCCGCACCTCGTCCGGCTCGCGCTTGCTGTAGATGGCCACGCCGCTGTAGCCCTTCTTGGTGCTGGCATCGCGGAACCAGACCCGGTAGCCGTCCGGCAGGAACGCCGGCCCGGCCAGCTGATGCTCCTGCGCCTTGGTCTCCTGCACGCACAGCACATCCGCCTGCTGGGTGGCGAACCACTCGAAAAAGCCCTTGGTGGCGGCCGACCGCAGGCCGTTGGCGTTGAAGCTGATGATGCGCATGGAAGAGCCGGAAATGGGGAAAGGGGAATAGGGAATGGTGAAAAGCATAGCGGTTGTTCCGTCTTCGCGGTCCTGCTGGGGTACGCTTTATCGATTCCCTGTTCCCGTTTCCCCATTCCCGGCCCCCCAATGACCGACTACCGGCACCGTTTCCTGCAACTGGCCCTGGACGCGGAGGCGCTGCGCTTCGGCGAGTTCACGCTGAAGTCCGGGCGCCTCAGTCCGTATTTCTTCAATGCCGGGCGCTTCGATTCCGGCGCCAGCATGGCGCGGCTGGCGGCATGCTACGCCGATGCGGCCGACGCCGCCGGGCTCGACTTCGACCTGCTGTTCGGCCCTGCCTACAAGGGCATTCCGCTGGCGACGGCGGTGGCCTGCGAGTACGCGCGGCGCGGGCGCGATTTGCCGCTGGCGTTCAACCGCAAGGAAGCCAAGGCGCACGGCGAAGGCGGCAGCCTGATCGGCGCGCCGCTGGCCGGCCGCCGGGTGCTGATCGTGGACGACGTGATCACCGCCGGCACCGCGATCCGCGAGGCGCTGGGCATCATCCGCGCCGCCGGCGGCGAACCGGCCGCGATCCTGGTCGCGCTGGACCGCCAGGAGATCGCCGCCGAGGACGACCGCCGCTCGGCGGCGCAGGCGGTGGCCGCAGAAGCCGGCGTTCCTGTGGTCTCGGTCGCGCATCTGGGCGACCTGCTTGCATTCATCGACGGAAACGCAGACCTTGTCGGCTTCCGCGAACCGCTGCTGGCCTACCGGGCCCGCTACGGTTGCGCTTCGTCTGGCTGACAGCAGGGGGCTGCCACGATGCCGATCCGATCACGCACCCGCGTCCTGCCGGCCGTGTTGGCGCTGCTGGCCTTGCCGGTCGCCGCGCAACAGGCGTCGGCGCCGTCCAAGAAGCTGTACTGCTGGAACCAGGGCGGCCAACGTACCTGCAGCGATGCGTTGCCGCCGGAAGCGGTGAACCAGGCACGCGACGAGTTCAACGCCACCAGCGGCATGCGCAGCGCCGAGGTCGGGCGTGCGCTCAATGCCGAGGAACGCGCCGCGGCCGCGGCCGATGCCGCGCAGCAGCGCGCCGACCAGGCCGCGCTGGAGACGCGCAAGCGCACCGACCAGGCGATGCTGCTGTCGTACCAGACCGAGGACGAACTGCGCCGGGTGTTCGCCGAGCGCATCGGCATTGTCGACAACAACATCAACACCGCCCGCTACAACGTCGACAGCCTGCGCCAGGGTCTGATCGGCCTGCTGTCCGGCGCCGGCGCGCGCGAACTGGCCGGGCAGAGCGTGCCGGCCAAGACCGCCGACGACGTGCAGCAGCGGCACCGCGCCCTGCTGTGGCAACTGCGCATGCAGAAGAACTTCGAACAGCAGCGGCTCGGCCTGGATCAGGAAATCGAGGACGTGCTGCAGCGCTATCGCGCGGCCCGGGGCAACGGCCCGGCACAGTCCGCGACCACCGCCGGCGGCTGAGCCGTCGCACACCCCGGCGCCCGGACCAGGCCGGGCCCGCGACGCCGCCTCAGAAGGTCGGCGCCAGGCCCGGCAGCACCGCCTGCAGCTGGGCGCGGAACAGCGCCTTGATCCGCTCCAGCGCCGCCGCGTTGTCGGCTTCGAAGCGCAGCACCAGCACCGGCGTGGTGTTGGAGGCGCGCACCAGGCCCCAGCCATCCGGGAAGTCGGCGCGCAGCCCGTCGATGGTCAGCAGCCGCGCGCCGGCGAACGGCGAGCCCTCCTGCTGCGCCTGGGCGACCAGCTCGGCGACCAGCGCATGCGCGTCCTGCCCGTCCACCGGCAGCTTGATCTCCGGCGTGGCCACGCTGTCGGGCAGTTCGGCCAGCACCTCCGACGGCGATTCCTCGCGCTGGGCCAGGATCTCCAGCAACCGCGCCGCCGCGTACAGGCCGTCGTCGAAGCCGTACCAGCGCTCCTTGAAGAAGAAGTGGCCGCTCATCTCGCCGGCCAGTTCGGCGTCGGTCTCGCGCATCTTCGCCTTGATCAGCGAATGCCCGGTCTTCCACACCAGCGGGCTGCCGCCGTTGCGCAGCACGTAGTCGGACAGCTTGCCGGTGCACTTGACGTCGTAGATCACCAGCGCGCCAGGATTGCGTTGCAGCACGTCGGCGGCGAACAGCATCAGCAGGCGGTCCGGGTAGATCACCGTGCCTTCCTTGGTGACCACGCCGAGGCGGTCGGCGTCGCCGTCGAAGGCCACGCCCAGGTCGGCGTCGAAGCGCCGCACCGTCTGCACCAGATCCTCGAGGTTGTGCGGCTCGCTGGGATCGGGATGGTGGTTGGGGAAGGTGCCGTCGACGTCGCAATACAGCGGCACGACCTCGGCGCCGATCGCTTCCAGCAGGCGCGGCGCCAGTTCGCCACCGACGCCGTTGCCGGCATCGGCCACCACCTTGAGCGGGCGGTCCAGCTGCACGTCGTCGGCGATGCGCTGGATGTAGTCGTCGCCGACATCGCGTTGCTGCAGCCGGCCCGGCTCCTCGGCCGTGGGCAGGCGACCGGCGCTGATCCGCGCGTACAGGTCGGCGATGGCGGCGCCGGACAGGGTCTCGCCGCCGACCACGATCTTGAAGCCGTTGTAGTCGGCGGGGTTGTGGCTGCCGGTCACCGCCACGCAGCTGCCGGCGCGCAGGTGGTAGGCGGCGAAGTAGACCACCGGGGTCGGCGCCAGGCCGATGTCGGTGACATGGCAGCCGGCGCGGCGTAGGCCTTCGATCAGTGCGGCCGACAGCTCCGGCCCGGACAGGCGGCCATCGCGGCCGACCACCACCTCGTTGAGCCCCTGCTCCTGCATCACCGCGCCGATCGCCTGGCCGATCAGCGCCGCGACCTGCGGGCTGAGGTCGCGCCCGACCACGCCGCGGATGTCGTAGGCGCGGAAGATCTCCGGCGCCACCGCGAACGCCGGCACCGGCTTGGCCGGCGCGGTGTCCTCGGCGGTGGACGAAGGCGGCGGGGGCGGCTCCTGGCGTTGCAGGCTCTGCTGCAGGGTGTGTTCTTCGGCCACCGCCGGGCCGGCGCGGCGCACCCGCGGCTGCGGCAGGCGCCCGCGCGCGGCCAGCAACAACAGCGCGCCCAGCACCAGGCACAGGGCGGCGACCAGCAGGCAGGGCAGTGCGCCCAGCCCCAGCGGACCGGCTTCGGTATCCGGCAGCGAGGCGACCATGCGCAGGCCGCTGTCGCCGACCGGGCGCGACATCGCGTCGGCGCGATCGTGCAGCGCATTGTCGCCGGCGGCGATCACGTCGTAGCCGCCCTGGCGCAGGGCCAGATAGCCGGTGCCCGGCACCGATGCCTGCGCGACCGGGTCGGTCAGCAGCGCCAGTGGCAGGCGCAGGTACACCACCCCGGCGTTGCCGCCCAGCGAGACCGGCGCGGCCAGGCCCAGCCGCGGGCCGCCGCCGTCGCGGATCACCGCGCTGGCGAGCTTGCCGGTCATCAGCGCCTTCTCCAGCAGCGCCAGGCGGCCGTAGCCGAAGTGCGCCACATCGGTGTAGCCCGGCTCCAGGTCGGCCGGCAGCACCTGCGCGTCCTCGGCCTGCGCCCAGTCCGCACGCAGCGCCTGGGCGGCGGCCGCGGCGTCGCCGCGGCGCAGGGCCGCCTGCACGGCCGGCTGCTGCAGGCGTTCGGACAGGCGTTTGCCCACGCCCGCCAGCGCCTGCTGGGTCTGCGTCACCGCGGCATCGCGCGCCTGCTCCAGGGCGGCGGCGGCCTGCTCGGCGCGCCATTGCTCGACCCCGCTCCAGCCGAACCAGACCACCAACAGCACCAGCAGCACCGTCAGCAGAGGCGCCACCTTGCGCAAACCCTGCGGCACCGGCCGCGCTTGTGTTGCCTCGCTCATGCAGACGATCCCCTGTCAGCGCACTCCGGTATGGCCGAATCCACCCGTTCCCCTGGCGCTGTCGGCGAAAGTATCCACCACCTGCAGGGCGACACGCACGACCGGCATCACCACCAGCTGCGCGATGCGGTCGCCGGGGGCAATGGTGAAGTCCTCGCGGCCGCGATTCCAGACGCTGATCAGCAGCGGCCCCTGGTAATCGGCGTCGATCAGGCCGGTGCCGTTGCCGAGCACGATGCCGTGGCGGTGGCCCAGGCCCGAGCGCGGCAGCACCACCGCGCACAGCTGCGGATCGGCGATGTAGATGGACAGGCCGCTGGGGATCAGCGCGGTGTCGCCCGGCGCCAGGGTCAGCGGCGCCTCGGTGGCCGCGCGCAGGTCGAGCCCGGCGCTGGCTTCGGTGGCGTAGTCGGGCAGCGGCCAGCTGTCGCCGAAGCGCGGATCCAGCAGCTTCACCTGCAGCGGATGGGGCGTGGGAGTGCTCATGCGTGCAGCCTCTGCGCGATCAGGTCCAGCAGTTGTTCGGCCAGCTGCGTCTTGGAGACCGCCGGGAAGTCGCGTTCGCCATCCTGCCAATAGGCGGTGGCCGCGTTCTGGTCGCTCTCGAAGCCGTTGCCGGCCACCCCCACCCGGTTGGCCACGATCAGGTCCAGGTGCTTGTCGGCGAGTTTGCCACGGGCATAGCGCTCGATGTCGTGGGTCTCGGCGGCGAAGCCGACTACCAGCTTCAGCGCCTGGGTCTGCGCGGCGACCTCGGCCAGGATGTCCGGAGTGCGGGTCAGTTCGAGGGTAAGCGTCTCGCCGCTCTTCTTGATCTTCTGCGCCGCCACCTGTTTTGGCGTGTAATCGGCGACCGCGGCGGTGCCGATGTAGATGTCCGCCGGCAGCGCGCCGAGCACCGCCTCGCGCATCTGCGCGGCCGAGCGCACGTCGATGCGCTGCACGCCGTCGGGCGTAGACAAATGCACCGGACCGCTGACCAGCACCACCTCGGCGCCTTGCCGGACCGCGGCCGCGGCCAGCGCATAGCCCATCTTGCCGCTGCTGCGGTTGCCCAGGTAACGCACCGGATCCAGGTCTTCGTAGGTGGGGCCTGCGCTGATCACCACGCGCAGGCCGCGCAGGGCGGCAGTGCCGGTGCCCGCGCTGGAACGCGCCGGGACGGCGGCCACGGCCGGCTTGGCCGACGCGGCGCTCTGGTCGTTGCGCCCAACGAGCGCGGCGACGATCTGCTCCGGTTCGGCCAGGCGTCCGGGGCCGGACTCGCCTTCGGCCAGCGGGCCGTCGTTCGGGCCGACCACCTGAGCGCCGCGCGCGCGCAGGGTGGCGATGTTGGCCTGGGTGGCCGGATGCAGCCACATGCGGTGGTTCATCGCCGGGCACACGGTGAGCGGTGCGGTGCTGGCCAGGCACAGCGTGCCCACCAGGTCGTCGGCCAGCCCGTGCGCCAGGCGCGCCAGCAGGTCGGCAGTGGCCGGGGCCACCACCACCTGCTCGGCCCAGCGGGCCAGTTCCAGGTGACCCATCGCCTGCTCGGCGCCACTGTCCCAGAGCGTGGTGCGGGTGAGATGGCCGGACAGCGCCTGGAAGCTCAGCGGGGTGACGAACTGCTGCGCGCCGGCGGTCATCGCCACCTGCACCTCGGCGCCGGCGTCGCGCAGGCGCCGCACCAGTTCCAGCGCCTTGTAGGCGGCGATTCCCCCGCCGACGCACAACAGCACACGTCGCCCCGGCAGGGGCCTCTCGAAAATCGCGGTCACGTCGGGAATGTCCTACCCATACAAGGACGATTAGCTTACCCGATGGTTTTTGGCGGCCTGATACCGTTGCGCCATGTCGGCCGGCACCCTGGCGATATGCACATCTCCGACTGGCCCTGCGAAGAACGTCCCCGGGAAAAGCTGCTGGCACGCGGTCCCCGGGCCCTTTCCGACGCCGAACTGCTGGCGATCTTTCTCGGCTCCGGCCTGCCCGGCAGCGACGCGGTGCGCACCTCGCGCGACCTGCTGCAGCGGCACGGGCCGTTGCGCACGCTGCTGGACCGGTCGCCCGGCGACCTGGTACGCCTGCCCGGGCTGGGCCCGGCGCGGGCCTGCCAGCTGTCGGCGGCGCTGGAGCTGGGCCAGCGCCACCTGGCCGCGGAACTGCAGCGCGGCGACACCCTCAGCAACCCGATCACCGCCGGCCGCTACTTCGCGCAACGCCTGCGGGCGCGGCCGTACGAGGTGTTCGCCGCCCTGTTCCTGGACACCCGGCACCGCTGGCTGGCGTTCGAGGAGCTGTTCCAGGGCACGCTGGACGGCGCCGAGGTGCATCCGCGCGAGGTGGTGCGGCGTGCGCTCACGCTCAACGCCGCTGCGGTGATCATCGGCCACAACCACCCGTCCGGAAACCCGGAACCCTCGCCCGCCGACCGCGCCGTCACCGAGCGGCTGAAACAGGCGCTGGACCTGATCGACGTGCGCCTGCTCGACCACTTCATCGTCGGCGACGGCGTGCCTGTCTCGATGGCCTCGCGCGGCTGGGCCTGAACCGAGGCGGCGGCCGGGCGTGCCATGTCGCGGGACGCCGATCCCGGCGAGGCCGGCTCCAGGCCACGCGGGCGGTCAGCCGGCCCAGGCCAGGGCGCAGGCGCAGGCGCGGGCGCGTGCTGGTCGCGGCGTCGCGGCTGAGGTCGGGCTGAACCCGGGACGGGCCGGGAGGCGGCGGGTCGGGTAAAATCGCCGGTTCCGCGCTTCAAGTAGAGATCTCGTGAAATCCCAACTCCGCGCCCTGATCGGTCAAGGCATCGAAGCCTTGCGCGCCAATGGCACCCTGCCGGCCGACACCCTGCCGCCGGACTTCGTGGTCGAGCGGCCCAAGACCCGCGAGCACGGCGACTTCGCCACCAACGCGGCGATGCTGCTGGCCAAGGCCGCGCGCACCAATCCGCGCGCCCTCGCCCAGCAACTGGTGGACGCGCTGCCGGCCAACGACGACGTCAGCAAGGTCGAGATCGCCGGCCCCGGCTTCATCAATTTCCATCTCGGTCCCGGCGCCTATCAGCGCGAGGTGCTGGCGGTGCTCAAGCAGGGCGAGGACTACGGCCGCAGCCTGGTCGGCAACGGCCGCACCGTGGGCGTGGAGTACGTCTCGGCCAACCCGACCGGGCCGCTGCACGTCGGCCACGGCCGCGCGGCGGCCATCGGCGACTGCCTGGCGCGTCTGCTCGAGGCCAACGGCTGGAATGCCAAGCGCGAGTTCTACTACAACGACGGCGGCAACCAGATCGAGAACCTGGCGCGCTCGGTGCAGGCGCGCGCTTTGGGCAAGACGCCCGACAGCCCCGACTGGCCGGAAGAAGGCTACCGCGGCGACTACATCCAGGACGTGGCCGACGCCTACATGGCCGGCGCTGCGGTCGACCTGGAAGGCCATGTGGTCACCGGCGCCAAGGATCCGCAGGACCTCGATGCGATCCGCCGCTTCGCCGTGGCCTATCTGCGCAACGAGCAGAACCACGACCTGGCCGCGTTCGGCGTGGATTTCGACATCTACTTCCTGGAAAGCTCGCTGTACCGCGACGGCAAGGTCGAGGAGGCGGTGCAGAAGCTGATCACCTCCGGCCATACCTACGAAGAGGGCGGCGCGCTGTGGCTGAAATCCACCGATTTCGGCGACGACAAGGACCGCGTGATGCGCAAGTCCGACGGCACCTACACCTACTTCGTGCCGGACGTGGCCTACCACCTGAGCAAGTGGCAGCGCGGCTACGTGCGCGCCATCACCGAACTGGGCGCCGACCACCACGGCTCGCTGGCGCGCGTGCGTGCCGGCCTGCAGGCGATGGACCTGGGCATCCCCAAGGGTTGGCCGGAGTACGTGCTGCACCAGATGGTCACGGTGATGCGCGGCGGCGAGGAAGTGAAGCTGTCCAAGCGCGCCGGCAGCTACCTGACCCTGCGCGACCTGATCGAGGAAGCCGGCCGCGACGCCACGCGCTGGTTCCTGATCGCGCGCAAGCCCGATTCCCAGCTCACCTTCGACATCGACCTGGCGCGCCAGCAGAGCAACGACAACCCGGTGTTCTACGTGCAGTACGCGCATGCCCGGGTGTGCAGCCTGCTGCGCCAGGCGCAGGAGAAGAAGCTGGACTACGACCAGGCCGATGGCCAGGCGCAACTGAACCGGCTCAGCGACGCGACCTCGCTGGAACTGATGCAGGAACTCTCGCGCTACCCGGAAGTGGTGGAGAATGCGGGGCATGCGCTGGAGCCGCATCTGATCGCGCAATACCTGCGCGAACTGGCGACGGCCTTCCACACCTGGTACCACGGCACCCCGGTGCTGGTGGACGACGCCGGCGAACGCAACGCCAAGCTGACCCTGGCGGTGGCGGCGCAGCAGGTGCTGGCGAACGGTCTGAATCTCCTGGGCGTCTCGGCCCCGGAAAAAATGTGAGTGGAGAAGCGGTAAATGGCAGCACGACGCGGTAAGACCCAGGCCCGGCGCAACAGCGGCAACGGCACGCCCGGGTGGGTGTGGCTGATCGCCGGCGCGGCGATCGCCGCGGTGGTGTTCCTCGGCGCTCCGGGGCTGTTCAAGAAGGACGGCGACTTCCTGCGCGTGGGCGGCCCGCGCGCCAATCCGGATGCGCAACCGGCGCCGGTGGCCGATGCCGACGTCGATGCGGCCCCGGACCTGCCCAAGCCCGCCGCCAACGCGGCCGGCAGCACCAAGCCGGAAGCGAAGAAGGACGCGCAGACCCAGTACGACTTCTACACCCTGCTGCCCGGCAAGGAAGTGCAGATGTCCGACGCCGAACTGGCCGCCAGCGCGCGCGCCGAGGCCATTCGCCAGGCCAAGGCGCAGGCCGCTGCAGGCACGGCCGCCACCGGCACCACTCCGGCCGCGGTCGCCACCGCACCGACCGCGACGGCGGCCAACCCGACCCCGCTGCCGGAGACGCCGAGCGCGGCCGCCAGCGCCCCCGCCGCCGCCAAGCCGGCGGCCACCACGACAACGCCGGCCGCGACCACCGCACCGGCGACTGCCGCGGCGGCGGCCGCGCCCGACAACGCGCGCTACATCCTGCAGGCCGGCTCGTTCGGCGCCTCCGGCGACGCCGAGTCGACCAAGGCCAAGCTGGCGATGCTGGGCCTGTCGGCGCGCGTGGAATCGGCGCAGATCAGCGGCAAGACCGTCTACCGCGTGCGCATGGGGCCCTACGGCACCGCCAGCGAACTGGCCGAGGCCAAGCAGAAGTTGAACGGCAGCGGGCTGTCGGCGATCGCGATCAAGGCGCAGTGAGGCTGGGATTGGGGAATCGGGATTGGGGAATGGGTGAAGCGGCTTTCTTGCCGTTTTCACCTGTACGTGCGCGCATGGGTTGTTGCTGCTGACATTGGGCCGCGTTGGCTTGATATGACGTTGCAGTTCCACGGCAGCGTGCTGCCGGCGACTACGCAAAAGAATTAGCAGCCAGGGAATCTGGAATGGGGACGCGAGCACGTCCCGTTCCGCGCGACGAGGCCTGAAGACGCTTCGGATCCGCGCGCTGTCGCGTCATCAACCACCGAAGCCGACTTCCCCCGCGGGCACACGCGCTGTCGACGCGCGCGACCGGGTTTTGCTTTTACCATTCCCGATTCCCCACTCCCCATTTCCGGCCCCCCAATGACTCAGACCGCCCTGATCACCGGCGCCACCTCCGGTTTCGGCGCTGCCGCCGTGCGCCGCTTCGTCGATGCCGGCTGGCGCGTGATCGCCACCGGCCGCCGCGCCGAGCGCCTGCAGCCGCTGCTGGACGCCTTCGGCGCCGAGCGCGTGCACATCGCCGCCTTCGACATCCGCGACACCGACGCGCTGGACGCGATGCTGGCGGCGCTGCCCGAGGCGTTCCGCGGCATCGACCTGCTGGTCAACAACGCCGGCCTGGCCCAGGGCACCGCGCCGGCGCAGGCCGCGCAACTGGACGACTGGCGCACGATGATCGACACCAACATCACCGCGCTGGTGACGCTGACCCATCGCCTGCTGCCGACGCTGATCCAGCGCCGCGGCGCGATCATCAACATCAGCTCGGTCGCCGCGCTGTACCCCTACCCCGGCGGCAACACCTACGGCGGCACCAAGGCCTTCGTCAGCCAGTTCTCGCTGGGCCTGCGCTCGGATCTGCATGGCACCGGCGTGCGCGTCACCGCGATCGAACCCGGCATGGCCGAGACCGAGTTCACCCTGGTCCGCACCCATGGCGACCAGAAGGCCTCGGACACGCTCTACCAGGGTGCGCAGCCGATGACCGCCGAGGACATCGCCGAACAGATCTTCTGGGTGGCGACGCTGCCGCCGCATCTGAACATCAATCGATTGGAAATCATGCCGGTGACGCAGTCCTTCGCCGGCTTCCAGGTCGCGCGGCAACCGGCCTGAACGGCCGCGGGGCCGCTCCGCGCGGCCCCGCCAGGTCCCGTCTCTCTCGCGCCCACGCCGCGAAGGCCCTCTGCCGCACGGTCGGGCGGACGCTTGTCGCGCCGGCCTGCTGGCGATTCCGACAACTTCTTAACGAAATGATATAACATCACTCAATCGGAGCCGCGTTCGTACGTCGGACCGCGCACCACCCGCTCGCCCGCAGCCCAGCCGCTGCCGCCAGTCTCCACTCCCCTTGTCCGCAGCCACCATGAAGACCTACACCCATGCCCTCGCCGTGCTGGCCGGGCTCGCGGCCGGCGACGGCGCCGCGCAGACGACACCCGACACCACCACCACGCTCGGCACCGTGGAAGCGCGGCGCCACAGCGCCGCCTCGCTGTCCACGCGCAACATCCTCAGCTCGGTCGACGTGCTCGGCAGCGAGCAGATCGCCGACAAGCAGGTCATGAACAGCTGGGAGTTGCTGGGGCAGATGCCCGGCATGCAGCTCACCGAAACCCGGCAGGGTGCCGAGTCCGGCAAGGTCACCTTCCGCGCTTTCAACGGCGAGGGCTACATCAACGGCATCAAGGTGCTGATCGACGGCGTGCCGAGCAACGTCAACAGCGGCAACCAACGCTTCATCGACATGATCTTCCCGCTGGAGATCGCCTACATCGAGGTGGTGCGCGGCACCAACGATCCGCGCTACGGCCTGCACAACATCGGCGGCAACTTCAACATCGCCACCCGCCAGGGCGGCGACTACCAGGACCTGCGGCTGAGCTA
>NZ_CAXYKF010000016.1:0-143362 GCF_964278005.1 uncultured Xanthomonas sp. | reverse complement strand
CACCACCTACGCCTACAACGGCCTGGGCGACCTGACCAAGCTCACCAGCCCGGACACCGGCAGCACGACCTATACCTACGACAGCGCCGGCAACCGCGCCACCCAGACCGATGCGCGCAACATCAAGGCCAGCTACGGCTACGACGCGCTGAACCGGCTGACCCAGGTCACCTATCCGACCACCAGTCTCAACGTCAGCTATACCTACGACGTCAGTCAGACGACCTGCGCCAGCGGCGAGACCTACGCGGTGGGCCGCCTCACCCGGATGCAGGACGGCAGCGGCAGCACCGACTACTGCTATGACCGCTTCGGCGATCTGGTGCGTAAGGTGCAGACCACCAACGGCAAGGTGTTCGTGGTCCGCTACGCCTACACCAAGGCTGGGCAGCTGAGCCGCCTGACTTACCCGGATGGCGCGGTGGTGGACTACGTGCGCAACGCCCAGGGCCAGACCACCGAGGTCGGGGTGACCCCATCTGGCGGCACGCGCCAGGTGCTGCTGAACCAGGCCACCTACTATCCGTTCGGCCCGGTGGCTGGCTGGACCTACGGCAACGGCCGTCCGATGCAGCGGGTGCTGGATCAGGACTACCGCCCGCTGGCCGTCAACGACACCCGTAGCGATGGGCTGGCGATGGGCTTCGCGTTTGATCCTGTCGGCAACCTCAGCGCGCTGACCGCACCGGGCAACACCGCACCGGTCATCAAACTGGACTACGACCCGCTGGGCCGGCTGACCGCCTTCAAGGACGGCCCGACCGACACGCTGATCGACGGCTATACCTACGACGCCACCGGCAACCGCCTCAGTGCAAAGGTCAATACCAGCACTCAGACCTACAGCTATCCGACCACCAGCCATCGGCTGAATAGCGTGGCCGGTATCGCACGCAGCTATGATGCGGCCGGCAACACCACCGCGATCGGCGGCACGGCCGTGCAGTACGTATACGGCGCCAACGGCCGGCTGACACAGGTCAAGCGCAGCGGTACCACCGTGGCGAACTATGCCTACAACGGCCGCGGCGAGCAGGTGCGGCGGGTGGGCAAGACCAACGTCTACACGCTGTACGACGAGAGCGGCCACTGGCTGGGCGACTACGACAACAACGGTGCAGTCGTACAGCAGGCGATCTGGCTGGACGATCTGCCGGTGGGCGTGCTGGCCAAGACCACGCTGCGCTATGTGGAGCCGGACCATCTCGGCACGCCGCGCGCGGTGATCGATCCGACACGCGACGTGGCGATCTGGCGCTGGGACCTGAAGGGCGAAGCCTTTGGCGCCACCGCGCCGGATCAGGACCCGGACAAGGATGGCACCGCCTTCGTGTTCGACATGCGTTTCCCGGGGCAGCGCTATGACGCACTGAGTGGGCTGAACCAGAATTACCACCGTGACTATGAGCCGGGCACTGGACGTTATATCCAGAGTGATCCGATTGGGCTAGAGGGTGGTTTGAGCACATATTCCTATGCGTTGACGAGTCCGTTGCATCTAATTGATCCCAGCGGACTTCAGGTTTTTTATCCCGTAAATCCCGCTCTGAATGGTTCTGCGGCAGTGGTGGCGGCAAGGAATCAGAACGATCCAGAAAATCCTTATAATCTTGATCAATACGGGCCTAAAGTAGACAGCCCGGAAGTGCAGGCGGCATTTCAGCTCACCATGATGGTGAGTCCGCAAAATGCTATAGGGCCTAATGGGCTTTTGTGGAAGTTATCCATGCTAGCCGCTAACGCGGTTTGCAGTGATGAGGACGAGCCCGATGATAAGCAGTGCGATCATCAGTATTACAATGTTGATATTCCGACTTGTCGTGCAATAGGTAGGGCGCGAGGAAAAGCTGCAGGTACTGTATGCTATGCTTCTGCGGCAGAGCGCTATTCGGCCTGCTTGGTTGGACGCCCTATGCCTCCATTAAATACATGGAATAATTAAAATGAGTGAAGATATTGATATCAATGCTTTTATTCATAAAGATGGAGGTATTGAGCCTTTTTCGCTTAAAATATCCGAGCCAATTCCTTCGGGTGAAGATGACTTTTACTGTGTCGTACATATGCCTGGAGTGTTGGCAAAAGATAAAAAAATTCTAGGAATTGATGCGGCCCAGGCAAGCGAGCTGGCAGCTAATTTTGCCAGGTCCATGTTGGGTGATGCCAAGATTGTTGATGAAAATGGAGTTGCCATCAACTGGTGATGTAAGAAATCGGATAGATCCGCCAGCATTCCGCCGGCGGATTATTCGTTATCGTTGATCTGGGCCAGTCTTACTGGCTAATTTCTCATGGACGATTTAGTGATCTTGCAGTAGCTTGTTTGTAATGCTGGTGAAGTTCGCGGGCGATGTGTCCTCGCCCAGCTGTGGTTCCGCAAATCGGGCAACAACCTGGAGGTGAGCGCCACCGGCACGAGCGACAAATTTCCTGGTGACCGATTGGTACCTGGGCTCGCGCTACCAGGTGGAGCGGTTCGAGGCGGGCGACGGCAAGGCTTTGCAGGCCAGCCAGGTGCAGAACCTCGTACAGGCGATGGCGTCGTTCTCGCCGCCTGCCGCGGGGCAGACGCAGCTGCCGACAAACTACCATAGCAACCTGGAGACGACCCTGGCAGCCAACTGGAAGTGATCGGAAGTGCCGCGCCTCTAGCCTCTAGTTGGCAGGGGCGCGGCCTGGGCCGATCTGGCGAGCGGGCAGGTGGACATGTTCGCCGCGTCCATCACTGCAGCCCCACCACCAGCCACCGCCTGAGCAGCGTGACAGGCACCGCACGCAGCTATGACGCGGCCGGCAACACCGCCGCGATCGGTGGCACGGCTGTTCAGTAGGTGTACGGAGCCCATGGCCGGATGACGCAGGTCAAGCGCAGCGGCACGGTGGTGGCGAACTATGCCTACAACGGCCGTGGCGAGCAGGTGCGGCGGGTGGGCAGTACCAACACTTACACCTACACGCTGTATGACGAGAACGGCCAATGGCTGGGCGACTACGATGCCAATGGTGCAGTCGTGCAGCAGGCGATCTGGCTGGACGATCTGCCGGTCGGCGTGCTGGCCAAGACCACGCTGCGCTACGTGCAGCCGGATCACCTGGGCACGCCGCGCGCGGTGATCGACCCGGTCCGCGACGTGGCGATCTGGCGCTGGGACCTGAAGGGCGAAGCCTTCGGCACCACCGCGCCGGACCAGGATCCGGACAAGGACGGAACCGCCTTCGTGTTCGATATGCGCTTCCCGGGGCAGCGCTATGACGCGCTGAGTGGGCTCAATCAGAACTACTTCCGCGACTATGAGCCGGGTGCGGGGCGGTATGTGCAGAGTGATCCAGTCGGGTTACTGGCAGGAGTAAACACCTTTAGCTACGTTGGTGCACAGCCTCTGAATTGGTCTGACTCTACTGGACTGGATAAGGACAGGGTCGTAGAGCGTTGGTCTTCTTGCACGGCAAGTGATATGAAAGCTTGCGAAGGCCAATGCTCCCCTCGGCCAGTTGGAAGTTGCCGGCGACGCTGGATCATTGGTACCTCTGTTGTCGGAGGCGTACCTGTTCAGGGCTGGATTCCGAATGACTTGAGTTGTAGTTGCCAAGAGAACTTTTGCCAGAAAAACCCAAACACTTGTACCGCCGGCAAAGTAGTGTGGGCGACCATATTGGTATGCGGGGCTGTTGTGTATACGATAGGTGGTGTCCTGGGGCTGAATCCAGTCGCCAACTAAATCAAAGGAGTTACATGTGGTCAGTCTTGAAAAAGGCTCTTTTTATTACATGGTAAATTTTTTTGATTTTGATCTGAAAATCCCGCTGATTCAAACGTTGAGATATATCGGTGAAGAGATCGATGGGCGTGGCGTGGCGGTTATGTATTTTGATGAAATTCATCCCATGGGCGATGAAAAAAAGATCTTCGTCGAAAAGGTGGGAGCGGATGCTGTGATTCATGATATTCATGGGCTGGTCCATATTTTAGATCTCGCATCCACAGGTCGACTTGCTAAGGATGGCTTGGGGTAAATAATCAGGGGTTGAGAATGAAAAATAGGCCGCCAGCGAATCATTGGCGGCCTATTAGATTTTTGGCATGGAGAAGCCTTGAAATGAAACCTCCAATCATATCTTTACTGATGATTTTCATGCCTGCTTCGGCATTGGCCATCTCCCCTGGGGGAGACTTCATCGGCCTGGGTGAGGCCATCGGCGCCGCACGCGATCTGCTCGACGGCAAGGTGCGCGGACGCTTGGTGGTGGACGTCAATCGCTGAGGAGAGGGGCTGGCCTCGGCGGCGAGCCTCGATCGCGGTGCCGTGCGCAAGCCATCTGGCAGCCCGCCGCGCCGGGAGATCGATGCCGGCGGCGTGATGTTTCCTCAAGGTCGCCTGTCTGGAGGTGTAGCCGTTGTCGCATGCGGGCGCGCCGCCGGTCTCAATCCGCAACGGATGGTGGGCGGCGGTGCGGCTTGGTTTCCTGATGGCAATGAGCCACTGCCTGGCACGCAGTGAGGCGGCTTTGCGTTGGGATGGACGTCGCTTTACGTCCCGAAGGCGGGCCCCGGAGTGGCCGCATCGCCGTCTTCGACGAATCTCCCTCTTTGCGAGATTCTTCGCCGAAACCACGCGCAACTGCGCCCCGGAACGCTGGGAGCAAACCCGGGCGTCATCGCGTCCTGCCCGGGCTGCCGCTTCCGTGCGTGCGTGCCTGGCAGGCGGCGACCTACCACGCCCAATGTGAACGCTCCGCTTTCTTTCACTTCGCCGAAAGGAGTGCGAAAGACAGCGTGCCTAGGCTCTGCCCCCATCAGCCGGAGAGCCACCTTGCGCGCCCAATGGAACATCCTTTGCGATTTTGACGGTACCGTGTCCCTGCAGGACGTGACCGACAGCCTGCTCGAGCACCTCGGGCGCCCCGGTTGGCAGGAGCTGGAGGACGACTGGGTCGCCGGTCGGATCGGCGCCCGCGAGTGCATGAGCAAGCAGGTCGCGCTGCTCGACGGCGACGTCGATGCGCTGCACCGAGTGCTGGATGCGGTGCGGATCGACCCGGCCTTCGTGCGCTTCGTGGCGCTGGCCGAACGCCTGGGCATCCCGCTGAGCATCGTCAGCGACGGCCTGGACTACGGCATCGCCCGGATCCTGGCCCGCCATGGCCTGCACCATCTGCCGATCATCGCCAACCGCCTGCTGCGTACCGACGCGGGCGAATGGCGCATGGCCTCGCCGCATGCGCGCCCGGACTGCCCCAGCGGCACCTGCAAGTGCGCGGTGATGGCGCAGCAGCCGCCAGAGCGCGCGACCTTGCTGATCGGCGACGGCCGTTCCGATTTCTGCCTGGCCGGCAAGGCCGACCTGGTGTTCGCCAAGGACGGTCTGCTGCGCCATTGCCGCGCCAACGGGATCGCCCATTGCGCGATCACCGGTTTCGACGACGCCATCGCCCTGCTGCCCGATCTGGCGGTGCCGGCGACCACTACCGTGTCCTTCCCGCTTCCCGTCACCCAACGAGCCTGATCCCGATGAACCGGAATGTTTCGCTTTCCTCGCTCGCACCGCTGCATGGCGATGCCGCGCCCGATCCGGAGGCGCTGCTGCGCACCGGTGCCGACCACCAGCGCGCGCTGACCGATGCGCAGATGCTGGCCGACGAGTCCCAGTACTGCTCCTACGGCGACACCGTGCACTACAGCGAGCCGCCGCGTATCTTCGGTCGCTGCGACGGCAGCTACCTGTACGACACCGAAGAGGTGCCGTACCTGGACCTGCAGATGTGGTACTCGGCGGTCAACTTCGGCTACGCCAATCCGCGCCTGAACCAGGCGCTGACCCGCCAGATCGAGACCCTGCCGCAGGTCGCCAGCCAGTACCTGCACCCGACCAAGATCGAGCTGGCCAAGACCATCGCGGTCGACGCCGAGCGCAAGTGGGGCCGCAAGGGCCGCGTGCACTTCAACGTCGGCGGCGCGCAGTCGGTGGAAGACTCGCTGAAGCTGGTGCGCAACGCCAGCGCCGGCAAGAGCCTGGTGTTCGCCTTCGAAGGCGGCTACCACGGCCGTACCCTCGGCGCCTCGGCGATCACCTCGTCGTACCGCTACCGCCGCCGCTTCGGTCATTTCGACCGCGCCCAGTTCATCGAATTCCCGTACCACTTCCGCGGCCCCAAGGGCATGTCCAAGGAAGAGTACGGCGAGCAGTGCGTGGCCAAGTTCGAGCGCCTGTTCGAGACCGAGTACAACGGCGTGTGGGATCCCAAGGCCGGGCAGTGCGAGTACGCGGCGTTCTACGTCGAGCCGATCC
Source organism: uncultured Xanthomonas sp. (assembly GCF_964278005.1). Lineage (NCBI taxonomy): Bacteria > Pseudomonadati > Pseudomonadota > Gammaproteobacteria > Lysobacterales > Lysobacteraceae > Xanthomonas > uncultured Xanthomonas sp. Next base: position 137,075 of record NZ_CAXYKF010000016.1, on the reverse strand, counting down.
AGGGCACCGGCGGCTACGTGATCCCGCCGCCGAACTTCTTCACCGGCCTGAAGCGGGTGCTGGACAAGTACGGCATCCTGATGGTGGTGGACGAAATCCAGATGGGCTTCTTCCGCACCGGCAAGCTGTGGGCGATCGAGCATTTCGGCGTGACCCCGGACGTGCTGGTGTTCGGCAAGGCGCTGACCAACGGCCTGAACCCGCTGGCCGGCATCTGGGCGCGCGAGGAGCTGATCAACCCGACCGTGTTCCCGCCGGGTTCGACCCACTCCACCTTCGCTTCCAACCCGCTGGGCACCGCGGTCGGCCTGGAGACCATGCGCATGCTGGCCGAGACCGACTACGAGTCGATGGTGATGGCGAAGGGCGCGCACTTCCTGGACGGCCTGCGCGACCTGCAGAAGCGCCACCCGGAAATCGGCGACGTCGACGGCCTGGGCCTGGCCCTGCGTGCGGAAATCTGCCAGGCGGACGGCTTCACGCCGAACCGCAAGCTGCTCGACACCATGGTCGACATGGGCCTGGAAGGCGAGCTGCGCCACAACGGCAAGCGCATCGGCCTGATTCTGGACGTGGGCGGTTACTACAAGAACGTGATCACGCTGGCGCCGTCGCTGCACATCAGCCACGAAGAGATCGACCTGGGCCTGTCCTTGCTGGACCAGTTGCTGACCCGCGCCAAGCAGGTCGCATGAGCCGGGCGGGAGACGACGCGCGCGGTTCGCGTTGCCTCCCGCCGTTGTTTGCGGCGGCGGGCGCTTCAGCCCGCCGCGCGCAGCGCGATCACCGCATTGAGTCCGCCGAAGGCGAAGGAATTGCTCAGCACCGCCTGCACCTGGCGGGCGCGCGCCTGGTTGGGCACGTAGTCCAGATCGCATTCGGGATCGGCATCGAGGAAGTTGGCCGTGGGCGGCACCACCTGCTCGCGCAGCGCGCCGATCGCCGCCACCAGTTCCAGCGCGCCGGCCGCGCCGAGCGCGTGGCCGTGCACCGCCTTGGTGGAGCTGACCGCCAGCGCCTCGGCGTGCGCACCGAACACCTGACGCAGTGCCTGGGTTTCGCAGCGGTCGTTGGCCTGCGTGCCGGTGCCGTGGGCGTTGACGTAATCGATCTGCTCCGGCGCCAGGCCGGCGTCCTGCAGCGCCAGGCGCATCGCCGTGGCGGCGCCGTCGACGCTGGGCGCGACGATGTCGCCGGCATCGGAACTCATGCCGAACCCCGCCAGTTCCGCCAGCGGCAGCGCGCCGCGGGCGGCCGCGTGCTCGGCGCTTTCCAGCACGAACATACCGGCGCCTTCGCCCAGCACCAGGCCGCTGCGCTGCGCGCAGAACGGCCGGCAGGTGTCGTCGCTGACCACCCGCATCGCTTCCCAGGCGCGGACCAGCGGCAGGCTCAGGCAGGCTTCGCTGCCGCCGGCGATGGCCACGTCGGCCAGGCCATGGCGGACCATCAGCGCGGCCTGGGCGAAGGCGTGATTGGCCGAGGCGCAGGCGCTGGAGACGGCGAAGGCCGGGCCGCGCAGGCCGAAGGCGATGCTGATCTGGCTGGCCGGCGCGTTGGCCATGCTGCGCACGATGGTCAGCGGATGCAGGCGTTCGGCCTGGTCGCGGTACAGCCGGCGCGATTGTTCGTCGCGGCTGAGTTCGGCGCCGACGCCGGTGCCGACCACCACCGCGCAGCGCGCGCCGAGCGCGGCATCGCCGTGCGGCAGGCCGGCCTGGGCGATCGCCTCGCGGGCGGCGACCAGCGCCATCTGGGTCATGCGATCGAGTTGGCCGGGGGCAATGCCGCCGGTCTGCGTGGCATCCGGAGCGAACCCTTGCAGGGTCGCGGCCACGCGCATCTTCAACGTGCTGAGCGGATCGGGCGAGGGCAGGGCGGCGATGCCGCTGCGGCCCTCGCGCATCGCGCTCCACAGCGCCTCGGCGCCCAGGCCGAGCGCGCTGACCGCGCCCATGCCGGTGACCACGACGCGCCGCGCGTGCGGGGAGGCGCCCATGGCGCGTCAGTGCGCCGGTTGCGCCGCGCCGGCCGCCGCCTTGGCCGCCAGCGCGTCCTCGACCGCCTGCACCAGCTTGCCGAGCGAACCGTCGTCCAGGTTCGGGTCGCGCTGCGGGAAGGTGATGTCGAAGTGTTCCTCGATGTCGAACAGGATTTCGATGGCCTCGAGCGAATCCACGCCCAGGTCCTGCAGCTTGGCATCCGGGGTCAGGCGCGCCGGGTCGATCTCGCCATGCTTGGCGACGATGCTGTGGATTTGCGACTCGATGGACGGGGTCATGGCAGTGCTCCGCGAAATGAAGGGCCACCGTGCGGCGCCCGCCGCCGGTGGATCGCACGCTGCGGCCTGGGCCGCAGCATCCATTCTCCACGCTAGACGATCAATCTTGCAGATGCCTTTCGTCAACCAACTCGAGCCGCAGGCCTTGCAGCGGCAGTTCCTGCAGCACCCGCCAGCCGGTTTCCTGATCCAGCCCCTGGAGCACGGGGTGCCGGCCTTCGAGGCCGAGTTCGACCTGCTCACCACCGCCGAACCCGCGCTGCGCGCGAAGGTGGCGCGACTGCCGCTGCAGCGGCTGTGGCAGCGCCTGCTGCGGCCGCGCACCAGCTTCGTCGGCAGCACCGTCAGCGAATACGCCTGGCTGCCGCGCGCGGCCGACCCGGTGCAGTTGCCGCGGCAGTGGCGTACGCAACTGGGCCGGCGCCGCGCACTGATGATCGTCAAGGACGTGCCGCAGCGCTCGCCGCTGCTGGATGAGGCCGACAACGCCTGGGCGCAGGCGTTCCTGGACGCCTGCGAGCGCAACGGCTACGTGCTGCTGCGCGGGCAGGCGCTGGCCTGGGTGCCGATCGACTTCGCCTCCACCGACGAGTACCTGGCGCGGCTCTCGCGCGGGCGCCGGCGCAACATCCGCCGCAAGCTGCGCTCGCGCGCCGATCTGGAGATCGAGGTGCTGCCGACCGGCCTGGCCTTCGCCGATCCGGCGCTGCGCGCGCACTGCTATGCGCTGTACCAGGAGGTGTACGCGCAGAGCGAGATCCATTTCGACCTGCTGACCGAACCGTTCTTCGACGCACTGCTGACCGACGCCGACTCGGGCGGGCAGGTGTTCGTGTACCGGCACCAGGGCCGCATCATCGGCTGGAATCTGTGCTACGTGCACGAGGGTCGGCTGATCGACAAGTACATCGGTCTGCACTACCCGGATGCGCGCGACCACAACCTGTACGCGCTGAGCTGGATCGAGAACCTCGACTATGCCTGCCGCCATGGCCTCACCGCCTACGTCGCCGGCTGGACCGATCCGGAGGTGAAGGCCCAGCTCGGCGCCAGCTTCACCTACACCTGGCATGCGGTGTACCTGCGCAATCCGTTGCTGCGCGCCGTGCTGCGGCGGCTGCGGCCGCTGTTCGAATCCGACGACGTCGGGCCGGCCGCCGATACCGCCGAGGAGGACTGAGATGCGCACCCCGGTCCTGCTCGATCTCGATGATTCGCTGGGCGTCGTACCCGATGCCGTGCGCCTGCCGCTGCGCGACTGGTGCGATGGTCTGCGCTTCGCCTGCTCGATTGCGCGGCTGCGCCGCTTCGGCGCGGCGCTGGAGCAGGCGCTGCCGACGCGGTACGGCACCGTGCTGCTGGGCAGCGGCGATTTCCATCACCTGAGCCTGCCGTTGATCGTGCGCCTGGCGCAGCGTGCGCAGGCGCCGTTGCGGGTGGTGGTGTTCGACAACCATCCGGACAACATGCGCTTCCCGTTCGGCGTGCACTGCGGCTCGTGGGTGCGCCGCATCGCCGCGCTGCCGCAGGTGGCGCAGGTCGAGGTGGCCGGCATCACCTCCGGCGACGTCGGCCCTGGCCATGCCTGGGAAAACCACCTGTTGCCGCTGTACCGCGGCAAGCTACGCTACTGGTGCAGTGGCGTGGACGTGGGCTGGGCGCGGCGGCTGGGCCTGGGTCAGGCGGTGCGCGGCTTCGACAGCGTGAGCGCGCTGAGCGACGCCTTCGTCGAGCACCTGAAGCGCACGCCGATGCCGACCTATCTGTCGCTGGACAAGGACGTGCTGGATCCGCAGGACGTGCGCACCAACTGGGACCAGGGCCAACTGCGCGTACCGCAGTTGCTGCAGGCGATCGAGGCGCTGCGCGGGCAGGTGTGCGGCAGCGACATCACCGGCGAAGTCTCGCTGGCCCATTACCCGCAATGGTGGAAGCGAAAACTGGCGGCGCTGGATGCGCAACCCGAACCGTCGCCGACGGATCTGGCGGCCTGGCAGGCGCAGCAGCACGCGTTGAACCTGCGGCTGCTCGCGGCGCTGGATGCGGCCAGCGTCGGCTAGCGCGGCCTGTTTCTGTGGGCGCGGCTTCCGCCGCGAGGACATGACCGGTATCGCTTCTCGCGGATGAAGCCGCGCCTGCAGGACTTTGTCGTCGTTACGACCGGCGCGTTGTCATCGCGACGCTGGCGAAGTCGCACGTCGCCCGATCAAGCGCTCGGCGCAGCGGCGTGCACCAGGTCGACATCCAGCGGCGCCGGCCCGACCGCGCCGGCGCAGGCCGCCTGCAGCGTGGCCACGATGGTCTCGAAGCGCGCCTCTTCCAGCCAGGGGCTGTTGCTGATGCTCAGGCAGCGCGCGGCGAAGTCGCTGGCGTTGGGCATCGGCGTGCGTTCGACGATGCCGTCCAGGTAGTCGTAGTCGGGCAGGGCATGCACGAACGGCACCGCCACCCCGAGTCCGCGCGGCCACAGCGCACCCAGCACCGATTCGCGTGCGGCCGCATGGGGCAGCAGCACCATCAGGATCGGCCAGCTGCCCTGGGCGCCGGGGGTATCGGCGATCACGCTCAGGCCGGGGATGCCGGCCAGGCGTGCGCTGCGGCGCCGGCCCTGTTCGCGGATCTGCGCAAGAAATGCCGGCCAGCGGGCGCTGGCGCGCACGCCCACGCCTTCGCGCCAGGCGCCGACCGCGTGCTGGGCGATGGCCGTGCCGAAGCGGTCGCCGGCCGCGCCGATGCGGTCGCCGCGGCGCAGCGCGCGGCGCACCGGTGCGCCGTACGCCCAGCGCAGCGGCTGCGGCCGGTACAGCGCGGCGTAGCCGAGCAGTTCCAGGCTGCGCCGCAGTTCCCAGCGCCAGTCGCGCTGGCCCAGGCGCGCGGCGGTGTCGGCCAGACTGCGCTGCAGCGGCGCATGCCGCGACATCAGCAGCCCGCCTTCGTACAGCGTGAGTCCCTTGCCGGCGGCCAGGCTGCAGAAGCCGATGTCGCCGCCGAGGCCGGCCGGGCGGCCGTCGGGGTGCACGCCGCCCAGCGCCTGCGCCGCGTCCTCGATCAGCAGCGCGCCGCAGCCTTCGGCGGCGCGGCGCAGCGGCGCCAGGTCGATCAGACGCCCGCCCAGATGAGTGGCGATGATGGCCAGGGTGTCGCTGCCGCAGCGCTGCGCCAGCTGCACCGGGTCCAGTTCCAGCGAGCCGGGCAGCAGATCGCACAGCACCAGTTGCAGACCGCAGTGCGCCACCGCCAGCGCCACCAGCGGGCAGGTATAGGCCGACACCAGCACCTGCCGGCGCCGGTTGGCCGCGGTGAGGGTGCGCAGGGCCACGATCAACGCGGCGGTGCCCGAGCAGGTCAGCAGGGCCTGCGGCAGGCCGAGCGCGCTGGCCAGGCGTTCGCGCGGCCGGCCTGGCCACAGGTCGCCCCACTGCAGCGGCAGGCCGGCGGTCGGTGGGATTTCAGTGCGCATCGGCGGGGTCCGCGCGCTCGCCGATCGCCAGGCAGACGATGCCGCCGACGATCAGCGCCGCGCCCAGCGCCTGCAACAGGCCGATGTGTTCGTTGAACCACCAGGCCGACAGCAGCATCACGCTGACCACTTCCAGGTGCGAGGCGGCGAACGCCGGGCCGATCGGCGCGTGCTCGAGCAGCTTCATCCAGGTGAAGAAGGCGCCGATATAGCCGAGCAGCGCCGCGTACAGCCATGGGCTGCCGAGCAGGCGCAGCACCCAGGCCAGTTCGGCCTGCGGCGGGAACGCGTGCGTGCCGGCCAGCTTGAAGCCGATCTGCGCCAGGGTGTCGAAGCTCAGCAGCAGGGCGAAGCCCACCGCGTAGCGATGCAGCGGCGGCCGGCTCATGAGCCCAGCCCCACTACGGCGACGCCGGCGCTGACCAGGCAGATGCCGGCCACCTGCATGCGCCCCAGGCGTTCGCCGAACAGCCAGCGCCCGGCCAGCATGATCGCCACGATGTTGATCGAACCCAGCAGCACGCCGCGGCCCAGCGGCACCAGCGACAGGAACGCGGTCCAGGCGAGGAATTCGAGCACGTAGCAGGCCACGCCGAACCACAGCTGCGGCTGCCGCGCCATGCGCTGCCAGCGCGCCATGCCGGTGCCCTGCGGGTGGCTGGCCACATACTTGAAGGCCAATTGGCCGGCGGTGTCGAGCGCCACCGTCGCCAGCCAGATGCCCACTACCGAGCCGGTCATCGCCATCAGGCGGCGGCCCGCTGCGGCGCGCACAGGGCGGCGAAGAACTGCGCCAGGCGCGCGCCGAGCACGCGCCGTTCGCGGTCCAGGGTGATCATGTGATAGCTGTCGTGCAGCAGCAGCAGCTCCGTTGGCCCGGACACGTTGGCGATCACCAGCCGCGCATTGCGCAGGTCGGCGATGTCGTCCTCGGTCGCGTGCGCGACCAGGCATGGCGCGACGACCTTGGACAGGTCGCGGCGCACCGCGCGCGCGAGCAGGTACATCTCGGCCAGGGCGTGCCAGGGGTTGCCGGGGAGGCCGGCGGCGCTGCTGTCGCCGCCGAGCATCGCGCTGCTGATTTGGGCGCGGATGCGCTCGTCGCGCAGGCCGTACGGCGGCTCTTCCAGGAACATGCGGCGCTTGCCGATGCCCAGGCGCTTGAACCAGGGCAGCAGGAACGCCAGCCGCGCGCGCTTGGGGATGTTCCAGCCGTCGTAGCGGAAGGTGGCGCCGAGCACGCCGACGCCGTCCACCCATTGCGGACGCTCCTGCGCCAGGCGCAGTGCCAGCACCGCGCCCATCGACAGCCCGGCCACGAACAGCCGGTCGACCTGTGGGCGCATGCGCGCGGCCGCCGCCTCGACGCTGGCGTACCAGTCGCGCCAGTTGGTGGCGAGCAGATCGTCCTCGTCGCCGCAGTGGCCGGCCAGCTGCACGCCATGGACGCTGAAGCCTTCGCGGTTCAGGCTCTTGCCGAGCAGGCGCATTTCGCTGGGCGTGCCGGTCAGGCCATGGATCAGCAGCACGCCATTGCGGCCGCCTTCGAAGTGGAACTCGGCAGATTGGATCATGTGAATGGGCGCGGCTGCGCAGTCTCGGCAATCCGTGCAGGGTCGCCGCTGCGCGTTTCAGCAGCCTTTCGCCGCCGCGGCGGCGTGCAAGCTCAATGCTTGGCTGCGGCCGGGTTGCGGAAGCGCACCAGCACGCGCTGGCCCAGGCGCAGGGTCGAGGGCTGGGTGAAGGCCAGCACGCAGGCCACGCTGCGGTCGTTGCCGGCGGGCGTGGCGTCGTCGTGCAACTGGGTCGGGCCGTAGGCCGGCGCCAGCCAACGCACCACCGCCTGGCCGAGCACGGTCTGGCGGCCGTCGTCGCTGATGACCTCGGCGGCCATGCCCGGGGTGACGCTGCCGGCATAGCTCTCGTTCAATTCGGCGCGGACCAGGCGCGGCGCGTCCGGCAGCAGGGTCAGCAGCGGCGCGTTGGCCTCGCTGCGCGCGCCGACCGCGGCCGACAGCTGCAGGACGCGGCCGGCGACCGGCGCCTGCAGCCGGTACTGCGCGCGCTGCAGTTCGGCCGCGCGCACCTGCGCGTCGGCCAGCGCCGCGTCGCTGCGTGCGGTGTCCAGCGCGTCGGCCAGGCTCTGTACCGCGTCGCTGGCATCGTCTGCGGTCTGCCCGTCGCCGGCGCCCAGGCGCGCGGCCTCGGCCAGCCGCCGCTGCTTCTGCTGGGCGCTTTGCAGGCGCTGCTGCAGTTGTTTCAGATGGGTCGCCGCGGCTTGCGCGCGGGTACGGGCGATGTCCAGGTCGACCGCGGCGGCGCGGTCGTCGCCGGCGACCAGCACGGCGCCTTTCTGCACCGCGTCGCCCTCGTGCACCGGTACCTCGCGCAGGGTCGCGGCGACCGGCAGGCCGAGCTTGAGCACGCCGCCTTCCACATCGATGCGGCCGCGCGCCACCGCCAGGTAGGCCGGGGTGGCGGCCGGCGCCGGGGCCGGCGTGCGGTCCGAGGGCGCGCATGCGGCCAGCAGCAGGCTCAGCAGGGGCGCGGCGGCGAACGCTTTCATGGTGCGGGATTCCGTGAGGGCAGGGGCGAGGGCGGCGCGTTGACGCGGCGGTCGTCGAGGATGCGGCCGTCCTCCATCGACAGCACGCGGTCGGCGTGGCGGATCAGGCGCGGGTCGTGGCTCACGCACAGCACCATGGTGTTGTGGCGGCGCGCGATGCGATGCAACAGGTCGATCACGATCTGGCCGTTGCCGGCGTCCAGCGCGCTGGTGGGTTCGTCGGCGAACAGCAGCGCCGGGTGCTTGGCCAGCGCGCGGGCGATCGCCACGCGCTGCTTCTCGCCGCCGGACAGTTCGGCCGGGCGCAGGTGCTGGCGGTGGGCGATGCCGACCTCGGCCAGCGCCTCCTCCGCACGGCTGCGCACTTCGGCCGGGGCCAGGCCCATGTACTGCAGCGGCAGCCGCACCTGGTCCAGCGCGCACAGCGCCGGGAACAGGTTGAAGCCCTGGAAGATGAAGCCGGTGTGGCGCAGGCGGAACTGCTCCAGCGCGGTGGCGCCGAGCGCGCCCAGTTCCTCGCCCAGCGCCAGCACCCGGCCGGCGTCGGCGCGCTGCAGGCCGCTGAGGATCGACAGCAGGGTGCTCTTGCCGCAGCCCGACGGGCCGGAGATCAGGGTCAGCTCGCCCGGCCACACCTGCAGTTCCACGTCGCGCAGCACCGGCGTGCGCAGGCTGCCGGAGACGAAGCTCTTGCACAGTCCGCTGCCGCTGAGGGTGGCGGCGGCCGGATGCAGCGCGGCGGGGGCGACGATGCGGCTCATCGCAGCAGCAACGCCGGATCGGCGCGGCGCAGGCCGCGCAGCGCGGCCAGGGCCGAGACCACGGTCAGCAGCATCACCGCACACACGCACAGGCCCCAGCCGCTGGCGTTGAACGCCACCGGCACGTCGTGCGCGCGGGCCAGCGCGACCAGCGCCGCGCCCAGCGCGCTGGCGCCGATCAGGCCCAGCGCACCGACCCAGGCGGCCTGTTCCAGCACCACCCAGCGCAGGTTGCGCATGCTCACGCCCAGCGCGTTGAGCGTGGCGTACTCGCGCGCGGCGCCGAGCACGGTGCCGAGCAGGGTCTGGCTGGTGATGGCCACGCCGACCAGCAGCACGATGCCGCCGAGGAACAGCACGCCGGAGCCGGCGCCGGTGTCGAACATCCAGAACAGGATGCTGCGCCGGGCGAAATCGTCGGCGCTCCAGGCTTCCACGCGCGGCCGCGTGACCGCGCTGTCGATCGCCTGCGCCACCGCCTGCGGGTCGGCGCCGGGGCGCAGCCTGGCCACCATGTAGGTCGGCCAGTCCGGATGCGCAGTGTCGCTGTTGAGCGCGCGCGCGGTGTCCAGCGAGGCGAGCACGTTGACCCCGCCCAGCGCGCGCAGGCCGCGGCCGACCCCGATCACCCGCACGCGATGACCATTGATGCGCGCGCTGCTGCCGACGCCGACGCCGAGCTTGTCCAGTTCCGCGCGGTCCACCACCACGGTGTCCGGTTCGCGCAGCGCCGCGCGCAGGGCGGGGCTGAGCAGACGGGAGAACATCAGCCCGCCGTCGCGGGTGTCGATGCCGGAGATGTAGACCGACACCGCGCCGGTGTCGCCGGGGCCGCGCCAGTCGCCGTCGAACCAGATGAACGGCTCGACCTGCGCCACCCGCGGGTCCAGGTACAGCGGCGCGGCCGCGTCCGGATCGATGGCGCGGCCCTGGTCCACGCTCTGCGTGCCGGGATAGCCCAGCCACAAGTCGGCGTCGGAGCCGGACACATAGACGCTGGCGCTGCCGAAGATGCCCAGCACCAGCGCGGTCTGCAGCAGCAGCAACAGGCTGGCGAAGCCGACCGACACCACCACCGGCAGGAAGCGGCGCCACTCGTAGCGCAGGGTCTGGCGGGCCAGCGCGACCATCAGGGCTGCGCGCCTTCGTGGTTGCTGACGGCGTCTGTGCCGGGGATCGGCGCTGTGGCGCTGCCCAGTGCGGTGTGCAGGGCGACGTAGGCCAGGTCGCGCTGGCGCTGCGCTTCCAGCAGTTCCAGGGCGGCCTGGTCGCGCGCGGCCTGCTGCGTGGCCACGTCCAGGTCGCTGCCCAGGCCCAGTCGCCGGCGCTGCTGCGCGACCTCGCTGGCCTGCTGCTGTGCCTGCAGCACCTGCTGCTGGGTCTCGACGTTGCGCCGCTGCTGTTCCAGTGCGGTCAGCGCGTCCTCGACCTCGTTGACTGCCTCCAGCACGGTCTGCCGGTAGGCCAGGGTGGCCGCTTCCAGCAGGTCGCCGCGCGCCTTGGCCTTGGCATGGCGGATGCCCCAGTCGAACAGCGGAATGTCGATCACAGGGCCGAACGAGGCGATGCCGTGGGTGGCGGTGCGGCGATGGCTCAGCAGGGTGGTCGACCAGCGGATCGAACCGCCCAGGCCGATGCTGCCGTACTGATCGGCGCGGGCCAGATCCAGCGCGCCGGCCGCGCTCAGCACCTCGGCTTCGCGCGTGGCGATGTCCGGGCGCCGGCGCAGCAGGTCGGCCGGGATGCTGTCGACCGCGGCGATCTGCAACGCCGTCGGCGCGGCGCTGGCCGCGGCCGTGCTCCATGCCGGGTCGGGCGTGTCGCGGCCCAGCAGCACCGCCAGGCGCCGCGCGGCTGCGGCGGCGGCATCGCGCGGCTCGTCCAGGGCGGTTTGCGCCTGCAGTGCGGCGGCCTGCGCCTGCGCCGCGGAAGCCGGCGTGGCCAGATGCAGGTCGACCAGCGTCGCCTGCAGGGTCGCCTGACGCTGGCGGGCGGCGACGACGTCCTGTTGCAGCCGCTCCGCCTGTTGCGCGTGGCGCAGGTCGATCCAGTTGCGGGTCACCTCGGCGATGGTCGCCGCGCGTACCTGCGCCAGGTCGGCCTGGGCATTGTCCAGATCGCCGCGGGCCATGCGCCGGGTCGCCTCGCCGCGGCCGAACAGCGGCAACTCCCATTCCGAGTCGAGCCCGACCACCAGGAACGAGGCGCTGGCGTCGGGATCGATCGGGTCGAGGGTGCGCGCACGCAGCTGCGGGCGTTGCGATGCGCCGGCCACGGTATCCAGGCGCCGCGCCGCGCGCAGCTTGGCCAGTGCCTGGCCGACGTTGAGGTCGTCGCGCAGCGCCTGCGCGACCAGCGCATCGAGCTGCGGGTCGTGGAAGTCCTGCCACCAGGCCGTGCCGGGTGGGCGCGGGACCGCGGCCTGCGGCGTCGGGCTGCTCCATCGCGCGGGCAGCGACTGTTGCGGCAGGTCCGGCAACGGCGTGCTGGCGCAGCCGGCCAGGGCCAGCGCGGCGGCCAGCGTCAGCACGCTGGCCGGGCGGATCCGGATCCGGCTCATGCCTGCGGCTCCGCGCCGGCCGGCAGGTCCAGCTCCGCACGCAGGCCCCCCAGCGCCGAGCGCCGGTAGCGCAGCGTGGCGTGGTGGCGGGCGGCGATGTTGGCGACGATCGCCAGGCCCAGGCCGGTGCCGCCTTCGGGCGCGTCCGGGGCGCGGAAGAAGCGCTCGCCCAGGCGCGGCAGCAGGGCCTCGTCGATGCCGCTGCCGGCGTCGTCCACGGCCAGGCGCACGGACAGCGGATCGCGCCGCAGGCTGACCGTGACCACACGGCCGGCGGCGTGGCGGAACGCGTTGTCCAGCAGGTTGTCGAGCAGTTCGCGCAGCGCATAGGCGTCGGCCGCGACCCAGGCCGCAGCCGCGTCGTCGTCGCCGCCGTCGTAGCCCAGGTCCACGCCGGCGTGCAGGGCGTCGGGGATGCGCTCGGCCAGCGCCTGCGGCAGCCATTGCGCCAGATCCAGCGGCAGCAGCGGGCGGATGCTCTCGCGCGGGGCCTGGGTGCGGGTCAGCGCCAGCAGCTGGGTGGAGGTGCGGGTGGCGCGGTCGGTCAGCTGGCGGATGTGCTGCAGCGCCTGCGCGGTGTCTTCCGGGCGCTGGCTGGCCTGGGCGCGCTGCACGTGCATGCTCAGCCCGGCCAGCGGCGTGCGCAGTTGGTGCGCGGCGTCGGCGAGGAAGCGTTCCTGCAGCGCCATCATGTGCTTGAGGCGGCCGAGCAGGCCGTCGATGGCCTGGGTCAGCGGCACGATCTCCACCGGGATGTCGGGACCGGACACCGGGCTGAGGTCGCGCTGGCTGTCGTCGAGCCGCCGCACCGCCGGCTCCAGCATGCGCAGGCCGACCCGCACGCCATGCCAGACCAGCACCAGCAGCGAGCAGGTGAGCAGCAGTTCGGTCGGCAGCATCAGCACCAGGATCTCGCGGGCGCGGCGGTGACGGTCGTCCAGGGTCTCGGCCACCGACACGGTGAGCCAGTCGCCCGGTTCCAGCGCCGAGGGCAGCAACAGGCTGGCCACACGCACCGGCACGCCGTTGTCCATGCGGTCGTCGTACAGCATCACCCGGCCGACTTCGGCCGGATCCGGATGCGCCGGAATCGGCTGGGTGCTGCCGCTGATCACCCCGTGGCGGCGGCTGTCGAGCTTGAAGAACACCCGGCCGTCGCTGCTGTACTCCAGCAGTTGCCGCGCCTGCAGGGTCAGCGGCATGCGCTCGCCGGGGTCGTTGACCGCATTCGCCAGGCCCTGCGTGTCCTCCTTCAGGTCCATGTCGTGGACGTGATTGGTGTACTTGAGCATCAGCAGGTAGAACAGCGCCGACACCACCAGCATCAGCAGCATGGTCGGAATCAGCAGGAACGCCAGCAGTCGCTGGCGCAGGCTGGGGTGGCGGTATGCCGGCGACTGCGCGGCCGCGGTCGCGCTCACTGCGGCAGCTGTGCGTGGTCGGCGGCCGGTGAGGCGGCGCGCGACTCCTCCAGCAGATAGCCCAGGCCGCGGATGGTCCGGATGCCGACGCCGGCGCCGTGCAGTTTGCGCCGCAGGCGGTGCATGGAGATGTCCAGGCCGTTGTCGGTGATTTCGTGCTGCCAGTCGCACAGCGCTTCGGTCAGCTGGCTGCGGCTGACCACGCGACCGCTGCGCAGCAGCAGGGTCTCCAGCAGCGCGAACTCGCGCGCGGTCAGGTCCAGCGGCTGGTCCTGCAGCCATACCCGGCGCCCGGCCAGATTGATGCGCAGCTGTCCCAGCACCAGTTCCGGTACGCCACCGCTGCTGCTGCGACGCAGGAGCGCGCGGGTGCGGGCGAGGAACTCGGACAGTTCGAAGGGCTTGATCAGGTAGTCGTCGGCGCCCTGGTCGAGCGCGTGGATGCGGTCTTCCACGGCATCGCGCGCCGTCACCACCAGCACCGGGATCTCGTCGCGGCGCGCGCGCAGGCGCTGCAGCACCTGTAGCCCGTCGCGGCGCGGCAGACCGAGGTCCAGCACCAGCAGTTGATAGCTTTCGCTACCGAGCGCGCGCTCGGCGGCGGCACCGTCGCCGACATGGTCCACTACGTGGCCGCACTCGGCGAGCGAGTCGCGCAATGCAACGGCAATGGACGTATCGTCTTCGGCGACCAGGATGCGCATGATGCGAAATGCTTGCAACGGGGATGTGGGAAAACCGTCGTAATCGGCGGCGGCGAAGTCACTACGTTCACATACGTCGATGTAGCTTCGATGGAGTGCGTATCCAGATTCTGCGATGCGGTGATGACCATTATCATCCATGACATCGCTGCGCGCTCGCCGGTCCTGATCCGCCGGGTAGGAAAAACCCTATAGCCGGCCGCGGCATCCGCCGATCCTCACGCCCCCGGGTCCGCGGCATCATAAACGGGTCGGCAACGTCACCGCTCCCGCGCCAGGGAGACGGCTCGCACGGAATCGAACGGATCTCGATTCGCCGGCCACGTTTCGCTCCCGCAGGCGCCGACGGATCGGCGCAGCGCCACTGCGATCGGAATCGAAGGGAAGAAAACGCACGAGGCCCCGGCATGCCGGGGCCTCGTGCGTTCAACGTGCCGCTATCGAGAGTGAATCATGTCGGCATCTGCGCGGATGGGTCGGTCTGCACTGATGCTGTCAGCGTCAGACCGCGCGCCGCGTCTGCACGCAAACTTTCAGGCCGCAGTCCGCCCGCCTTTGCGAATCCCCAATCCCGACTCCCGAATCCCGGCCCCTCAGAGCGCCCAGTCCAGCCGCAACCCGGCCACCAAGGCATTGGGCAGGTCGCGGGTACGGGCCGGCTCGTTGAACTGGTCCGGGTGCACGATGTAGTGCAGGTTCGGGGCGATGCGCAGTTGCGGGGTCACCTGGATGCCGTAGCTCAGCTCCATCATGGTCTGGGACCGGTGCGGGGTGCCGCTGCCGCCGGCCGCGGCGCGGGCCAGGCGCAGGTCTTCCAGGGCGTCGTCGCTGTAGTGCTGCTGGGTGACGACGAAGGCGATGTTGTCCTGCGGGCGGCTGGCGAAGGTGCCGCGCTGGACCAGGCCCAACTCCAGGAAATGGTCTTCGATCAACTGCCCGGAGGTGCCCTTGAGCACCGAGCCGAACAGCACCAGCCCGCGATTGCTGTCCGGATCGGGGCGGGTGACCTGCTGTTCGAAGCGGAAGAACGCGCCGGAGCGGCCGTTGCGGGTGGCGTAGTCCAGCCCGCTCAGCCGCGCCGGATTGCCGTTGCGGTCGTTGAGCGGATCGCGGTAGTCCGAATTGTCCTGCCAGCCGCCGAGCTCGTACATCGCCGGCAGGCGCGCGCCGCTGGCCTGGGTGCTGTAGCCGATCGCATACGGCACGATCACCCCGGTGCGGTCGTTGGTGCTCCAGTTCAGGCCGTGCTGGCCGCGTTCGGCCTGGGTCGGGTTGACCTCGTAGGCGCCGACGTGGACATACACGTTCGGGGTCACCCAGGCCTTGGCGTGCGCGGCCCAGCTGGACACCGGCCAGTAGGTGAAGTTGCTGGTGCGGAACACGAAGGTCGGGTTGCCGCAGGCCGAGTTGCCCTGGAAGTAGCCGCACAGCTCCGAGCCCAGGAAGTGGATGTTGGCCACGCTGCGGCCGGCCTCCAGTTCCAGGCGGTCGTTGAACAGCTTCTGGTCGATGGTGAAGTTGGCCAGGCGCGTGCCCTGGCCGCCGTAGATTTCCTGCACCGAGGTGCTGTTGCCGATATTGCCGTTGGCCAGGTTGGTGCCATGGCGATTGATGCCGTAGACCTTCAGCGTGGCGCCGTTCCAGCCCATCAGCCGTTGCAGGTCAACGTCGGTGCCGAACATCAGCTGCCCGGCGTAGGCGCTGCCCTCATGCTTGCCGCCGTCCAGCGACACCGCGCCTTCGCCGGTGTAGGCGAGCTTGAGCTTGAAGGCGTCGCTGGCGTCCTGGGCATGGGCCAGCGGTGCGGCGAGCGCCAGCGCCAGGGTGGCCAGGGGCAGGGACGAGACGAGGGGACGGGACATGGCGGAACTCCTCAGCAGGGAAAGGCCGGCGCGCCGCCAGCGGCGACGGGGGGAGGGGCATCGCGTGGCGACGCGCCGGCGCATGGACGGGATCAGGCGAGAACCGGCTTCTTCAGCACCCGCAGCGCCACCGCGGTGACCACGGTGCCGGCGAGCAGCGCCACCAGGTACATGCCCAGGTGGCTGACCGCGTTGGGGATCGGCAGCACGAACACACCGCCGTGCGGCACCTTCAGCTCGGCGCCGGCGGCCATCGAGATGGCGCCGGCCAGCGCCGAGCCGAGCATCAGCGCGGGGATGGTGCGCAGCGGATCGCGTGCGGCGTACGGGATCGCGCCTTCGGTGACGAAGGCCAGGCCGAGCACGCCGGTGGCGGCGCTGCTGCCGCGCTCGTCCTGGGTGAAGCGGCTGCGGAACACCCAGGTGGCCAGGGCGATGCCCAGCGGCGGGGTCATGCCGGCGACCATCGCCGCGGCCATCGGCGTGTACACCTGGCTGGCGATCAGGCCGGTGGAGAAGGCATAGGCGGCCTTGTTGACCGGCCCGCCCATGTCGAAGGCCATCATCGCGCCCAGCAGCAGGCCCAGCAGCACCGCGCTGCTGCCCTGCATGCCGCGCAGCCATTCGGTGAGCCAGGCCAGCAGCTCGGCCACCGGCTGGCCGACCACGTAGAGCATGGCCAGGCCGACCAGCAGGGTGCCCAGCACCGGCAGGATCAGCACCGGCTTCAGGCCCTCGAGCGTGCGCGGCAGCTTGATCGCCCGGTTCAGCGCGGCCACGCCGTAGCCGGCGATGAACCCGGCCAGGATGCCGCCGATGAAGCCGGCGCCGAGGTTGGCCGCGACCATGCCGCCGATCATGCCGGGGGCGATGCCGGGGCGGTCGGCGATGGAGTAGGCGATGTAGCCGGCCAGGGCGGGCACCATCAGGGTGAAGCCGGCCTTGGCGCCGATCTGGAACAGCGACCAGGCCAGGGTGCCCTTGTGCGCGTCGTCGAAGGCGTAGATGCCGCCGAGCGCGAACGCCAGCGCGATCAGCAGGCCGCCGGCGGTGACGAACGGCAGCATGAACGACACGCCGGTCATCAGGTGCTTGTACGGGCCGGCGGAGCGGCCGCCCTGGGCCTTGGCCGGGGCGCTGCCGCCATTGCCGGCGGCGTGCACGCTGGCCTCGGCCAGGGCCTTGCGGATCAGTGCCGGGCCGTCGTTGATCGCCGGCTTGGTGCCGCTCTTGAACAGGCGCTTGCCGCCGAAGCGGCCGAGGTCGACCTCGCGGTCGGCGGCGATCAGCACCAGGTCGGCGGCGGCGATCTCCTCGGCGCTGAGCGCGTCCTGCGCGCCGACCGAGCCCTGGGTTTCCACCCGGATCTGGTGGCCCAGCGCCTTGGCCGCCTGCTGCAGGCCCTCGGCGGCCATGAAGGTGTGGGCGATGCCGGTGGGGCAGGAGGTGATGGCGACAATGCGCTTGCCGGCGCCCTCGGTGCCGCCGACAGCGGCCGCGCCGGCGGTGGCGGTGGCCGCGGTCAGCAGCGGCGCCAGCACCGCGCCGGCATCGGCCAGCACCGCGTCCAGGCTGCTGCGCTGCGCGCTGCGGCCGGCGAAGCGGGCGGCATCGACGTCGCCGTCGCCGACCTGCAGCAGCGGCGCGGCGGTGGGAGCGGCGGCCAGGTCCAGCGGGGCGATCACGCCCTGCGGCGTGCGCACCTCGGCCTGCAGCGTCGCACCCCGCAGCGTGGCGGCATGGCGCAGCGCTTCGGCGGCGAGGACGGCTTCGGTACTGCGATCGCCGGCGGCGATCACCACGAGGATCGGATTCATGCGGGCTCCCGATGAGCGCAAGAGGACGCGGCGCACGGCAGCGACGCGGCGGAAGTCATGCCAGGGTCTCCACGCGGACCGCGGCGGCCAGGTCGGCCAGGCGCTCGCGCGGCAGGCGGCGGGCGACGCCGCTGCCCAGGGTGGCCACGGCGAAGGCGGTGGCCTGGCGCGCGCAGGTGGCCAGGTCGGCGTCGGCACGCAAGGCCGCGACCAGGCCGGCGACCATCGCATCGCCGGCGCCGACGCTGCTGCCGCCGGTCAGCTGCGGCGGCTGCGCCAGCAGCGCCTGCTCGCCGCGCACGAACAGCGCGCCATCGCTGCCCAGCGACACCACGACCAGGCCGATGCCGCGCGCCAGCAGCGCGCGCGCGGCGCCGAGCAGCTCGGCCGTGCTGGCCAGCGGCGCGCCGGCCCATTCCTCCAGCTCGTGGCGGTTGGGCTTGATCGCGAACGGCAGTTGCGCGCGCGGCGCATCCAGGGCGGCGTGCAGCGGCGCACCGCTGGTGTCCAGCAGCACCCGTGCGCCGGCGGCGGCAGCCTGCGCCTGTAGTTGCCGCCAGGTGTCCTCGGCCAGGCCCGCCGGCAGGCTGCCGCTGAGCACCACCGGCAGGCCGGGACGCAGCAGCTCGGCCAAGCGCGCGCCGACGGTATCGAGTTGGGCCTGGTCCAGGGCCAGGCCGGGCAGGTTGATATCGGTGGTGGCGCCGCTGTCGGCGGCGACCAGCTTGAGATTGCTGCGGGTGTCGCCGGGCACGCGCAGGCAACGGTCGTCGATGCCACGTTCGGCGAACAGGGTTTCGAATACCGGCGCATTGCCGGCGCCGAGCACGCCGAGCGCGGCACAGCGCAGGCCGGCATCGGCCAGGCAGGCGGCGACGTTGATGCCCTTGCCGCCGGCGATGGCGTGGGCGCTGCGCGCACGGTGCACCTGGCCCGGTTGCAGCCGGTCGATCGCCACGGTCAGGTCGATCGCCGGATTCAGGGTGACGGTGACGGCATCGACGCTCATGCGCCGGCTCCGTCGAGCGCGCGCACCTCGGCCGCGCTTTCGCAGTCCAGCGCGCGCTGCGCCAGCGCCTGCAGCGCATCCAGACGGCTGCCGCGCAGGCGCGCCTTCACCGCGGGGATGTCGTTGGGCGTCATCGACAGCTCGTGCACGCCCAGGCCGGCCAGCAGGGCCGCGCCGAACGCATCGCCGGCCAGGCCGCCGCACACGCCGACCCAGCGGCCGTGGCGCGCGGCGCCCTCGACGGTGGTGCGGATCAGGCGCAGCACCGCCGGGTGCAGGCTGTCGGCCTCGGCGGCCAGGTCCGGGTTCTGCCGGTCGATGGCCAGGGTGTACTGGGTCAGGTCGTTGGTGCCGATCGAGAAGAAGTCCGCGTGTTTTGCCAGCGCATCGGCCTGGATCGCCGCGGCCGGCACTTCGATCATGATGCCCAGCGGCACCTCCGGCGCCTGCAGTTCCGCGCGCAGGCGCTCGCATTCGGCGCGCAGCGTCAGCAGTTCCGCCGCCGAGGTGATCATCGGGAACATGATCGCCAGGCGCGCGCCGTCCTTGGCGGCGCGGTACAGCGCGCGCAGCTGCGGTTGCAGCAGGTCGGCGCGGCGCAGCAGCAGGCGCGCGCCGCGCACGCCCAGGAACGGGTTGTCCTCGCGCGGCAGGTTCAGGTGCGCGACCTGCTTGTCGCCGCCGATGTCCAGCGCGCGCACGATCAGCGCGCGGCCGTCCAGCGCCTGCGCCATCGCCGTGTAGGTGGCGTACTGCTCGTCCTCGCTGGGCGTGCTGCCGCGCTCCAGGAACAGGAATTCGGTGCGCATCAGGCCCACGCTCTCGGCGCCCTGCGCCAGTGCCGCGGCGACCTGCTCGGGCAGGTTGACGTTGGCGCCGATCTCCAGGCGATGGCCGTCCTCGGTCTGTGCCGGCTGGTTGCGCTGCTCGGCCTCGCGCGCGCGCAGTTGCTGCTGTTCCTCGATGTAGGCGCGGGCCGAGGCCAGGTCGGCCTCCGACGGCGCCAGATACAGGCGGCCGCTGCTGCCGTCGACGATGACGGTGGCGCCGTCCTCCAGGTCCAGCAGGTCGGCGCCGCCGGCGACCAGCGCCGGCAGGCCGAGGGTGCGCGAGAGGATCGCGGTGTGCGAGGTCGGGCCGCCCACCGCGGTGGCCAGGCCGAGTACGCGGCCGGTGTCGAGGTTGGCGGTATCCGACGGCGACAGGTCGTGGGCGAGCAGGACGCACGGGACGGCCGGCAACTGCGCCAGGCTGCCGCCGGCCAGGCTCGGATCCAGGTGTGCCAGCACCCGGCGGCCGACGTCGCGCAGGTCGCTGGCGCGTCCGGCCAGCACCGCATTGCCCAGCGCCGAGAGCTTGTTGGCCAGGCGCTCGACCGACTGCTGCCAGGACCAGGCGACACCGTGGCCCTCGACCATGAGTTGGCAGGCCAGGGTGATCAGGTCGGTGTCGTTGAGCAGTTCGGCCTGGGCGCGGAAGATCGCCGCATCGCCGGCGCCGAGGCGGCGCCGGGTGTCCTCTTCGATGGCCTGCAGTTGCGTGCGGGTGCGCTGCAGGGCGTCGTGCAGCAGCGCGCCGCCGTCGCTCAGCGGCACGGGCGTGTCCGCCACCGCGACGTCGTGGCCGGCCAGCTTGTGCACCACGCCGATCGCCAGGCCGGGGCTGGCGCCGATGCCGACGATGGCCGGCTGCGCCTGCGGCGGGGTCCAGCCGGCGACCGGCGCGGCGCGACGTTGCGCCGCGGCGTCGGCATCGGCCTGCTCCTGCGCGGTCAGCGCGTCGATCACGCTGCGCAGCCGCGCCAGCGCCGCCGCGGCGTCCTGGCCCTCGGCGGAAATGGTCACGGTGTCGCCGGCGTGCAGGCCCAGTTGCAGCAGCGACACCAGGTTCTTGGCGTCGCCGACCTGGTCGCCGGCGCGCACCTGGATGCGGGCGGCGAAGCCGCGCGCGGTTTCCACCCAGCGCGTGGCCGGGCGCGCGTGCAGCCCGGTGGGGTAGCGCACGGTCCAGTCGAAGCGCTCGGCCAGGTCGCTGGCCGGGGCGGCGGGCGCGGTGGCGGCCGCATCCTCGCTCAGGGCGGCGACGATCGCCTGCGGGTCGTTGCTGGCGAACAGCGCCTCCAGCTTGGGCGGATCCTGGATCAGCCGGGTCAGGCGCCGCAGCACGGTGATGTGGGTGTCGGACTGGGCGGCGATGGCGACCACCAGGTGCGTGGTCTGGCCCGGGTTCCACTCCACGCCGTCGCGCAGCTGCAGCACCGCGATGCCGTCGCGGCGCACCAGGTGGCGGTCCTCGCCGGTGCAGTGCGGGATCGCCACGCCATGCCCCAGGAAGGTGTTGGCCAGCGCTTCGCGGCGCAGCATGCTGGCCTCGTAGGCCGGCGGCACGCAGCCGGCGGCGACCAGCAACTGCGCCGCCTGGGCGATCGCGTCGGCCTTGTCGTGGGCCTGGGCATCGACCCGGACCAGGTCGCTGGAAACCAGGGAGGAGGAGGGCGTCTGGGACACGCGGAGTCCTTGAAGGTGGGCGACGAGTGGGCGCAGTGTGGGAACGTTCCCAGTCAATCGTCAATGTGCAGTGCACAATTCTTTCGGAAAAGCCTGGTGCTACTATCTGGAGGCGCCACAAAGACAGGGGGTCGACATGGAAAACAAGCGGGAACGTTGCCAGTGAGCGTCAGCATCCACGACGTGGCGCGGGTCGCCGGCGTCTCGACCTCGACGGTGTCGCGCGCACTGGGCCACGGCCCGGTCAGCGAGGAGGTGCGGGCACGGGTGGAAGCGGCGGTGCGCGAGACCGGCTACCGGCCCAACCTGATGGCACGGCGGCTACGCTCGCAGCACTCCGGGGTGGTGGGGCTGATCGTCGCCGACATCCGCAATCCGTTCTTCACCGCGGCCATTCGCGCAGTCGAGGACGTGGCCTACCGCGCCGGGATGCGCGTGATCCTGTGCAATACCGACGAGGATCCGCAGCGCGAGGCGCTGTATCTGCAACTGATGCAGGAAGAGCGGGTCAGCGGGCTGATCTTCGCCCCCACCCGCACCACCCAGAGCCAACTGGGCAAGTTGACCTTCGATCATCCGGTGGTGCTGCTGGACCGCGCCGGCAAGAGCGGTACGCACGACAGCGTGGTGCTGGACAACGCCGCGGCGATGGCGGCGCTGGTCGATCACCTGGTCGGCCGCGGCGTGCGCCGCATCGGCGGCCTGTTCGGCAAGACCAGCAGCACTGCCGCCGAGCGTCGCGACGGCTATCTGGAGGCGATGCGCGGGCACGGCCTGACGCCGGACTACCGCGAGGTGGCACCGAGCGCGGAGGCGGCGATCGCCGAGGTCCAGGCCTGGCTGGCGCAGACGCCGCGACCGGACGCGCTGGTGGCCAGCAACAGCCTGCTGCTGATGGGCGCGCTGAAGGCCGCGCGCGGCGCCGGCCTGCGCATTCCGCAGGATCTGGCGCTGGCCGGCTTCGACAACGAAAGCTGGACCGACCTGGTCGAACCCGGCATCACCGTGATCGAGCAGCCGGTGGAGGAGATGGGGCGCACCGCGATGTCGTTGCTGCTGGAGCGGATGAACGCGCCGACGCAGCCGACCCGCAAGGTGGTGCTCAGTGGCCGTTGCATCGTGCGCGGATCGAGCCTGCGCTGACCGTCGGCGTTCGGTGCGGTTGGGCAGGGGTGCCGCTGCGGCGACCGTGGTGTGCCGCAGCGGGAGTCTTGGCGTCCTTACTCGCTGCCGTCCGGTCGCGGGTAGTCGTGCTCGGGATCGGCGTGGTCGCGCTTGGGGTCGCTATCGGGTTGGTCGCGATCCTTCCACTGCGCGTCGTCGTTGTGGATCTTGTCCGGCGTGTGGCTGCGTTGCTGGGAATCGTGGGCGTTGTCACGGTTGGCGGACGGGGACATGACGAACCTCCTGGATCAGGCGGGGGTGGGCGCCGGATCCGGATGGCGGTCGTGCTGCTCGGAGCCGTCGAGGCGTGCCCAGCAGGCGACGACCAGGGTTTCGGCATCGCTCCAGGCGATGCGCGGCCAGGGGTGTTCGGCGTCGTAGCGCTGACGCAGGCGCTGCAATCGCACGTCGTTGGATTCGCGCGGCAACTGCAGGAACACATCGCAGGCCATCTTGATCAGGCGCGCATGTTCGCTGAACGACTGCGACCCCAGTTTGCCCGCCGCGTGCAGCGCCTTCCAATGCGCCAATTCGGCTTCGACATCCACGAGCAGGCTCGGAGCGTGACTCACGCGAGTTCTCCTTGAGTGAGAGGAAAGAGGGAGGCGGAGGATGCCCCCCTGGCAGCCACCGCTCCATCACCCTAGGCCGCGGCGCGTAAAGGTGAGGTGGTGCTCATGTGGTGTGCATGACAAGACGTGCGCTCACACGGCCACAAAGCGTGATGTTGGACGCCGACTTTCACACACGGCGTTGTGAGGCGGCACGCGCGGCATGTGAATGCGCGACACGCAAGCGTAGCCCCGGCGTTCCGCGGATCGACTTGGTCCGCGCCGCTTGAGCGGCTTACCATGGACGGTGCCCGCGTCCGCAGGCATCTCGTTTCTCCCCTCACGCGCCGACGGCCGCCGCTGCCGGTGCCCGCAAAGGACTGGCATGCCCGTTGCTCCCGTGCTCGACTCCGCGCCGCCGCGCATCGCCGTGATCGGCCTCGGTTATGTGGGCCTGCCGCTGGCGGTGGCGTTCGGCGCCCGCCACGACACGCTCGGCTACGACATCGATGCGCAGCGCGTGGCGCAACTGCGCGCCGAGCACGACCAGACCCTGGAACTGGAGGCCGAGGAACTGCGCGCCGGCGTGCACCTGCGCTACAGCGACGACGCGGCGGCGCTGCGCGACCGCAACGTGTACATCGTCACCGTGCCGACCCCGATCGACGCGCACGAGCAGCCCGACCTGCAGCCGCTGCGCCAGGCCAGCGAGTTGCTGGCCGGCGTGCTCAAGCGCGGCGACCTGGTGATCTACGAGTCCACCGTCTACCCGGGCACCACCGAGGAAGTCTGCGTGCCGTTGCTGGAGCAGGGCTCGGGATTGCGCTGCGACGTCGACTTTCATTGCGGCTACAGCCCGGAGCGGGTCAACCCCGGCGACCGCCAGCGCCGCCTGGCCGACATCCGCAAGATCACCTCCGGCTCCAACCCCGCCGCGGCCGACGCGGTGGACGCGCTGTACGCCGGCATCATCGCCGCCGGTACCTGGCGCGCGCCGTCGATCCGCGTGGCCGAGGCGGCCAAGGTGGTGGAGAACATCCAGCGCGACGTTAACATCGCCCTGGTCAACGAACTCGCCCTCATCTTCGACCGCCTCGGCATCGATACCCAGGACGTGCTGGACGCGGCCGGCACCAAGTGGAACTTCCTGCCGTTCCGGCCGGGCCTGGTCGGCGGCCACTGCATCGGCGTGGATCCGTACTACCTGCTGCACAAGTCCGAGAGCGTGGGCTACCACCCGGATCTGATCCACACCGCGCGCCAGGTCAACAACCGGGTCGGCGCGCACGTCGCCGCGCGGGTGCAGGCGCTGCTGGCCGGCAAGGGCGTGGCGATGGCCGATGCGTCCGTGCTGGTGCTCGGCGTCACCTTCAAGGAGAACTGCCCGGACCTGCGCAACAGCCGCGCGCTGGAGCTGGTGCAGGCGCTGGCCGCGGCCGGCGCCCGCGTCGACGCCTGCGATCCCTGGGCCGACCCGCAGGCGGCGCAGGCGCATGGCGTCGACCTGCTGCCCGAACCGGTGCCCGGCCGCTACGACGCGGTGGTGCTGGCGGTGGCGCATGCGGCCTACCGTGACCTGGAGGCAGCGCAGATCCGCGCGCTCGGCACGCCCGATCTGGTGGTCTACGACGTCAAGTCGGTGTGGCCGCGCACGGCGGTGGACGACCGCCTGTAGCGCAGTTCCCGGGCGCGCGTACCGTCTGGTGTCACCGGCGCATTGGCATGCGCTGGCTGTACCTGCGCCAAGCGGCCGCGACGGCGGTTGCAACGCCATGACCGCGACACCCTCTACACTCGCCGGCTTACGACGCCTGCGAGGACCGCAATGCACCGCTACCTAGCCTATATCGCCAGCTGCGTGCTGCTGGCGCTGTCCATCGCCCTGTGCGCGATCTGGCCGCTGTGGGGCTGGGGCGTGGCCGCCTTCGCGGTGCTGGCGGTGCTGGGCACCGTGGACCTGCTGCAGACCCGCAGCACCCTGCGCCGCAACTACCCGATCCTGGCGCATTTCCGCTACGGCCTGGAATCGGTCGGCCCGGAGATGCGCCAGTACTTCCTGCAGAGCGACATCGAGGAGGCGCCGTTCTCGCGGCAGCAGCGCGCCCTGGTCTACCAGCGCGCCAAGAACGTCATGGACGTGGTGCCGTTCGGCACCCAGCGCAGCACCTACGCGCCGGACTACGAATGGATCAACCATTCGCTGGCCACCAGCGAGATCGCCGACCACGACTTCCGCGTCACCATCGGCGCCGACTGCGCACAGCCATACGCGGCCAGCGTGTTCAACATCTCGGCGATGAGCTTCGGCGCACTGTCGGCCAACGCCATTCGCGCGCTCAACGCCGGCGCGCGCCAGGGCGGCTTCTACCACGACACCGGCGAGGGCTCGATCTCGCCCTACCACCGCGAGTGCGGCGGCGACCTGGTGTGGGAGATCGGCTCGGGCTACTTCGGCTGCCGCGACGAGGAGGGGCGCTTCGACCCGCAGCGCTTCGTCGCCAACGCCACGCTGGAGCAGGTCAAGATGATCGAGATCAAGCTCTCGCAGGGCGCCAAGCCGGGCCACGGCGGGGTGCTGCCGGCGGCCAAGGTCAGCGCGGAGATCGCCGCCACCCGCGGCGTCGCCATGGGCCAGGATTGCGTCTCGCCGTCGCGGCATTCGGCGTTCACCACGCCGCTGGAACTGCTGCAGTTCGTGGCGCGGCTGCGCGAACTGTCCGGCGGCAAGCCGACCGGTTTCAAGCTGGCCATCGGCCATCCCTGGGAGTGGTTCGCCATCGCCAAGGCGATGCAGGAAAGCGGCCTGTATCCGGATTTCATCGTCGTCGACGGCGCCGAGGGCGGTACCGGCGCGGCGCCGGCGGAGTTCATCGACCACGTCGGCGTGCCGATGCACGAAGCCCTGCTGCTGGTGCACAACACGCTGGTCGGGCTGGACATCCGCGAGCGCATCAAGCTCGGCGCCGCCGGCAAGATCACCAGCGCCTTCGACATCGCGCGCACCCTGGCGCTGGGCGCGGACTGGTGCAACGCCGGGCGCGGCTTCATGTTCGCGCTGGGCTGCATCCAGTCGCTGAGCTGCCACAGCGACCGCTGCCCGACCGGCATCGCCACCCAGGACCGGCGCCGCTGGCAGCATCTGGATCCCACCGACAAGGCCACCCGGGTCGCGCACTACCACGCCAACACGCTCAAGGCCCTGCGCGAACTGCTCAGCGCCGCCGGGCTGACGCATCCGTCGCAACTGGGGCCGGAGCACATCCTGCGCCGCATCTCGCAGGTGGAGATCCGCTCGCTGGCCTCGCTGTACCGCTACCTGGAGCCGGGCGAACTGCTGCGCACGGTCCCCGACCATGCGGTCTTCCACGATTACTGGGGCGACGCGCGCAGCGATTCGTTCCAGCCACCGGAACGGATCCGCCGCCTGCGCGACAGCAAGTCGCAATGAGCACGGCGGTGTCGCCGATACGGTTGCGGCCCGGGGTGCCCGAAGACATCCCGACGCTGTGGGCGTTGCGCACCCGCTGTGTGCGCGAGGTCTGCAGCAGCCACTACCCACCGGAGGTGATCGTGCGCTGGTCCGCAGCGCCGCCGCCGGCATCGTATTGCGGTCTGGTGGCTGCGGGCGGCGCGATCGTCGCCGAGGACCGTGAAGGTCGCGTGCTCGGCTTCGGTGTCGTCGACCTGGCCGGTGCCGAGATCGACGGACTGTTCGTGGACCCGGCGCTGCGTGGCAGCGGTCTCGGCCGGCGCCTGCTGCAGGCGCTGGAGCAGCGCTTGGCGCCGTGTCCGCGCATCCATCTCGCCGCGGCGCTGAATGCGGTGGCGTTCTACCTTGCGCAGGGCTATGCCGTGCTGCGCGAGGGAGCCTACCCCCATCCCAGCGGGATCGTCCTCGATTGCGTGTTCATGGAGAAGCGCGCCGCGCCGGCGGTGCCGTGAGGTAGGCATCCCACAACCGGTGCGTTGTGTCGGCGGCGGGGCAGGGCGTTCGCTTTTTTGCATCGCCGCATCGGTCACGCATGCTCGCCATCGCTGCCGCCGCCCGTTATCGTGCCGGTTCCTTCTCAGCGTGCCGCGCATGAATCAGCCCTCGGTCCCCGACGTCGTTCCCGCGCCGCTGCCCGTCGACGAAGCCGAGCGCCTGCGCGCGCTGGCCGAGCTGGGGATGCTGGACACTGCACCGGAACCGGCGTTCGACGACCTGATCTGGCTGACCAGCCAGTTGTGCGAGGTGCCGATCGCGCTGATTTCGCTGATCGACGAGCGCCGGCAATGGCTCAAGGCCAGTTGCGGCCTGCCTGCCGGCACCACCGGGTATCCGCGCGAGATGGCGTTCTGCACCTATGCCTTGCTGGAGCCGCAGTTGCTGGAGGTGCCGGACGCCACGCTGGATCAGCGTTTCGCCGGCAACCCGCTGGTGTGCGGCGCGCCACACCTGCGTTTCTACGCTGGCATGCCGCTGATCGGCGACCAGGGCTACAGCTACGGCACCCTGTGCGTGATCGATATCCGTCCGCGGCAGTTGGACGCACGCCAGCGCGAAGGTCTGCAGCGCCTGGCCAGGCAGGTCACCGCGCATCTGGAGGCGCGCCGCGATGCGCGCATCGCCCACGACCAGGCCAAGACGCTGAGCCTGCTGCTGGAAACCATGCCCGACGGCGTGGTGTCGTGCCAGGCCGACGGCACACTGGGCGAGTTCAACCAGGTGGCGCGGCAGTGGCACGGCGCCGATCCGCGCGCCTTGCCGCCCGAGCAGTGGGCGAAGTACTTCGACCTGTTCGACGCTAGCGGCCAGCGGCTGCTGACCAGTGACGAGGTGCCGCTGGTCCGTGCCTGGCGCGGCGAATCGGTGCGCGATGCGGAGATCGTGATCGCCGCCAAGGGGCAGGCGCCGCGCAGCGTGCTGTGCAATGCGGAACGGCTGGACGGCGGCGATGGGCGCAGCCTGGGCGCGGTGTGCGTGATGCGCGACGTCAGCGTCGAACGCGCGGCGTCGCATGCGGCGCTGCTGGCCGGGCAGCGTTTCTCCGGCGCGTTCTCGGCGGCCGCGCACGGCATGGCGCTGGTGTCGCTGGAAGGGCACTGGCTGGACGTCAACGACGCCTTGTGCGCGATGCTCGGCTACAGCCGCGAGGAACTGCTGGAGTTGCGTTTCCAGGATCTGACCCATCCCGAAGATCTGGCCGAGGACATGAAACAGGTGGCCGCGTTGATCGCCGGCCGCCGCAGCGACTACCGCAGCGAAAAGCGTTATCGCCATCGCGACGGCCACACCGTGCGTGCGCGCCTTTCGGTATCGCTGGTGCGCGACGAACAGCAGCGTCCGCTGCACTTCGTCACCCATATCCAGGACATCACCGAGCAGCATCTGGCCGAACACCGCCTGCGCGACAGCGAAGCGCAGCTGCGCACCATCGCCGACAACGCGCCAGCGCTGATCGCCTACCTCGACCACGACTTGTGCTACCAGTTCGTCAACCGGCCGTATGCGGCATGGTTCGGGCTGGCGCCGGAGCGCATCATCGGCCGCCGCCTGCACGAGGTGCTGGACCCGCAGCAACTGGCCTTGCTGCAACCGCATCTGCCGGCGGCATTGCAGGGCGTGCCGGCGCAGTTCGATGCGGAGTTGTGCGATGCCGCCGATGCCCTGCGCATCATGCATTTCAGCCTCATCCCGGATGTGGCGCTGGCGCCGCAGCGGGTCGGCCTGCACCTGATGATCAGCGACATCACCGGGCAGACCCGGTTGGCGCGGCTGCTGGAAGAGCGCGCGCTGCGCGACGAACTGACCGGGCTGCCGAACCGCATGGCCTGGAACCAGACCCTGCGGCGGCGCATGAACGAGCGCCGTGGCCAGGGCCAGGTGGCGGTGATGTTCCTGGATCTGAACGACTTCAAGAGCGTCAACGACCGTTTCGGCCATCACGTCGGCGATGCGCTGCTGGTGCACTTCGCGCGGCTGCTGCAGCGTTGCCTGCGCGGGCAGGACAGCATCGCGCGGTTGGGCGGCGACGAGTTCGTGGTGCTGCTGGAAGGCCTGGCCGACGCCAGGCGCGAAGTGCTGGCGGCCGCGGCGCGGATCATGGAGGCGTGCGCGGACGGCTGCGAGGTCAGTGGTCGGCACCTGCCGTTGCAGCCGAGCATCGGCATCGCCGTGCAGGCCGGGCCCGGTTTCGATCCGGTGCTGCTGACGCAGCGCGCCGACGAGGCCATGTACGTGGCCAAGCGCGATCCGCAGGCGCGGGTACAGATTGCGGTGCTCTGAGCGCCGCGTGCCGCGTGCGCTGGAGGTCAGTGCGCGGCTTGACGCTGCAGCCAGGCCACCGCGCCGCGCCCGGCGCGCACGCCGCTGGCGAAGCAGGCGGTGAGCAGGTAGCCGCCGGTCGGCGCTTCCCAGTCGAGCATTTCGCCGGCGCAGAAGGTGCCGGGCAGCGCCCGCAGCATCAGCTGCGCATCCAGCGCCTCCAGGCGTACGCCGCCGGCGCTGCTGATCGCCTCGGCCAGCGGGCGCGGGCGCAGCAGGGTCAGCGGCAGGCGCTTGAGCGTGGCCGCGGCCAGCGCCGGATCCTGGCCGGCCTGCTTGCCGAGGATCTCGAACAGCAGCGCCGCCTTGACCCCGTCGATGCCGGCCTGGCGGCGCAGATGCTCGCCGAAGCTGCGGCCGCTGCGCGGCTTGCCCAGTTCGGCCTGCAGCCGCGGCAGATCCCGGCCGGGCGCCAGGTCCAGCCACAGCGTGGCCGGGCCGTGCGCGGCGATGGACTCGCGCAGGTCCGCGGCCAGCGCATAGATCAGGCTGCCTTCGATGCCGTGTTCGCCGACCACGCATTCGCCCTGCAGCGACTGCGCCTGGCCCTGCGCATCGTGCCAGTGCGCGACCACCGGCTTTAGCGGCGCGCCGGCGTGGCGTTCGCGGAAGTGCGCGCTCCAGTCCACGTCGAAGCCGCAGTTGGCCGGCTGCAGCGGCGCCACTTCCACGCCGCGCGCGCGCAGCGTGTCCTGCCAGGCGCCGTCGGAGCCGAGCTGCGGCCAGCTGCCGCCACCGAGCGCCAGCACGCAGGCATCGGCCTGCACGCGCTGCTCGCCGTCGGCGCCGGCGAAACGCAGCGCGCCGTCCATGTCCCAGCCTAGCCAGCGCTGCTGCACGTGGAAGCGCACGCCGGCGTCCTTCAGCCGCCGCACCCAGCCGCGCAGCAGCGGTGCGGCCTTGCGATCCAGCGGGAACACCCGGCCGGAGCTGCCCACATAGGTCTCCACGCCCTGCGCCTGCGCCCAGGCGCGCAGCGCGTCGGCATCGAAGTCGGCCAGCCACTCGCCGACCGCCGTCGCGCGCTCGCGATAGCGCGCGACGAAGCGCTCGAACGGATCGGAGTGGGTCAGGTTGAGGCCGCCCTTGCCGGCGATCAGGAACTTGCGTCCCACCGAGCCCTTGGCCTCGTACACGTCGACCTCGGCACCGGCGGCACGCGCGGTCTCGGCGGCGATCAGCCCCGCCGGACCGCCGCCGACGATGGCGAGACGGCCGCGCACCGGCGCGGCGTGCTTGCTGGCGGGCATCGGCGCAGTCGACTCAACGCGGCTGGACATCGAGCAGTTCGACCTCGAACACCAGCGAGGCGCCCGGCGGGATCACCCCGCCGGCGCCGCTGGCGCCGTAGCCGTAGTCCGACGGCAGCATCAGCAGGCGCTTGCCGCCCACGCGCATGCCGGCCACGCCCTCGTCCCAGCCGCGGATCACCTGGCCGCCGCCCAGCACGAAGCTGAAGGGCTGGCCGTGGTCGGCGGAGGCGTCGAACTTCTCGCCGCGCTTGTCCTTGGCGTGCTCGTCGTACAGCCAGCCGGTGTAGTGCACGGTGACCCGGCTGCCGGGGCGGGCCTCGGCGCCGTCGCCGACGCGCTCGTCGGTGGCCTGGAACGCGGCGATGCTGCCGCCAGGCGGCGGACCCGGCGGGGTGCAGCCAATCAGCAGCCACGCCGGCAACGACAGGCTCAACAGCAGCAGGATTCGGCGCATGCGGGACGTCCACGGCGGGCAGGGCGTGCAAGGGTAGCGCATCGTCGCAGCGGCTATCATGCGGCGCATGGCCAAACTGCTGCTCAATCTGCGTCACGTGCCCGGCGACGAACGCGCCGAGGTCTGCGCGCTGCTCGACGCCGCCGGCATCGGCTACTACGAAACCCGCGCCGGCACCTTCGGCATCTCCGCCGGTGGCATCTGGCTGCGCGAGGACGCCGAGCAGGCGCGGGCCAAGGCGCTGCTGGCCGAGTACCAGGCCCAGCGCGGCGAACGTGCCCGCGCCGAGCGCGCCGCGGCGCTGCGCGACGGCAGCGCGGAGACCTTCGCCCGCCTGCTGCGGCAGCGCCCGCTGTTCGTGCTGGCGACGCTGCTGGGCATGCTGCTGGTCGCTTCGCTGGTGCTGCTGCCGTTCCTGTTGCTGCGCGGCTAGCGGCGCGCGCTGCAACACGCGTCGCCGAGGTGCCGGTGTGCGGTGGGGCGGCCGTTTCCTGCAGCGGGCATGCGTCGCAGGCTCTAAAATGCACCGATGATCGCCAACACCGCCGCCTACCACTTCGTCGCCATCGCCGACCCCGACGCGCTCGCCGCGCAATTGCACGCCTGGGCGCAGGACGGCGACCTGCGCGGCACGGTGCTGGTGGCGGGCGAGGGCATCAACCTGTTCCTGGCCGGCACGCCGGCGGCGATCGACGGCTTCTACGCGCAGCTGCGCGCCGACCCGCGCTTCGCCGATCTGCGCGTCAAGACCAGCCCCAGCGCGCAGCAGCCGTTCGCGCGGCTGAAGGTCAAGGTCAAGCCGGAGATCATCAGCTTCCGCCGCGACGCCGCCTCGCCGCTGGAGGCGGCGCGCGCGCCGGCGGTGGCGCCGGCCACCCTGCAGCGCTGGCTGCGCCAGGGCCACGACGACGCCGGCCGGCGTGTGGTGCTGCTGGATACGCGCAATGCGCAGGAAGTGGCCTACGGCACCTTCGCCGGTGCGCTGACCCTGCCGATCGTCAAGTTCACCGACCTGCCGGAAGCGCTGGCCCCGCATCGCGCGGCGCTGGCCGACGCCACCGTGGTCAGCTTCTGCACCGGGGGCATCCGCTGCGAGAAGGCCGCGCTGTGGATGCGCGCCGACGGCATGGATAACGTGCTGCAACTGGACGGCGGCATCCTCGGCTACTTCGAGGAAGTGGGGGGCGAAGGCTACGACGGCCGCTGCTTCGTCTTCGACGAGCGCGTGGCGCTGGATTCGCAGTTGGAGCCGATGGTGGGCGGCTGATTGCCGCGGGATTGGGGAGTCGGAATTGGGGATTGGCAAAGGCGGGTTGCTGCCAGCTATGCACGTGGCCCGTCAGGTAAGGCAACACCCGCTTTAACGAATCCCCAATCCCGACTCCCCAATCCCCACGCCGTCAGGCGTACTGCATCTTGCGCGTCATCCCGCCATCGACCACGAATTCCTGGCCGGTGATGAAGCCGGCCTGCGCCGACAACAGATAGACTGCCAGCGAGCCGATGTCCGGCGGCTCACCGACCCGCCCGGCCGGGTGCTGCGCATGGTCCTGGCGCGACAGTTTGGGCGTGCGCCGCGCATTCGGCTTGCGCCAGGCGTCGGTGGCGATCCAGCCGGGGCTGATGCAGTTGACCCGCACCGCCGGCCCGGCGCTGATCGCCAGCGCATGAGTGAAGGCCACCAGTCCGCCCTTGGACGCGGCGTACGCCTCGGTGTCCGGTTCGGACTGCTGCGCGCGGGTGGAGGCGATGTTGACGATGGCGCCGCCGCCGCGGCTGTCGCGCAACGCCGGCAGGGCATGTTTGCTGCACAGGAACGCACCGCCCAGGCTCGCCCCCAGCCGCCGGTTCCATTCGCGCAGCGACAATTGCGCCAGCGGGCCGGTATGCGGATCGGCGATCCCGGCGTTGTTGACCAGTCCATCGATGCGGCCGAACCGGGTCAGCGCGGCATCGACGAAGCGGCGCACGCTCGCTTCGGCGGCCACGTCGACGCGACGGAACAGCAGGCGTTCGCCGACGTCCAGCTCGGCCACGCAGGCACGCCCGGCATCGGCATCGAGATCGCCGAACACGACGTTGCCGCCAGCGCCCAGCACTGCCTGCACCACGCCGCGGCCGATGCCCTGGGCGCCGCCGGTGACCAGCACCACACGGTCGCGTAAGGGCAGGGCTGGGACGGGGGCGGGCGATGGAATCAGCGGCATGGCGGCGACCAGGAGAAAAGCAGGGGGCGCCAGCGTAGCCGGCGCACCGTGCAACCGGCGTGGTAGCGCCGTAGTGCAGCTCGCCAAAGCCCCTTTCCCTCGGGAGAGGGGTTGGGGTGAGGGTACGGCGCGCAGCGCTCGCGGGGGTTTGGCGACACGAGGCTTCGCCCGTACCCTCATCCGCCCCTTCGGGGCACCTTCTCCCGGCGGGAGAAGGGAGAAGCCAAAGCCCCTCTCCCACCGGGAGAGGGGGTGAGGGGACGGAGCGCGTAGCGCTCGCGCGGATCTGACGATGCGGGGCTTCGCCCGTACCCTCATCCGCCCCTGCGGGGCACCTTCTCCCGGCGGGAGAAGGGAGAGCCAAAGCCCCTCTCCCGCCGGGAGAGGGGTTGGGGTGAGGGTACGACCGCCAGCCAAGCATCCTCCTGCCCACACCCACACCCAGCGCAAATCAGCGTTCCGGTCGCGCGCCCTGCAAGCGGCGCCGCGCGCCCCCATCTCGTCGGCATCGCCTGCAGGAACCCGCCTCACCATGATGCCGATCTCCATTCTCGACCTCGCCCCGGTCTGCGAAGGCAGCGACACCAGCGCCGCCTTCGCCAACATGCTGGACCTGGCCCAGCACGCCGAACGCTGGGGCTACCACCGCTACTGGCTGGCCGAGCATCACAACATGCCCGGCATCGCCAGCGCCGCCACCGCGGTGTTGATCGGGCATGTGGCCGGCGGCACCAGGCGCATCCGCGTCGGCGCCGGCGGCATCATGCTGCCCAACCATGCGCCGCTGCAGGTGGCCGAGCAGTTCGGCACGCTGGCCTCGCTGTATCCCGGTCGCATCGACCTGGGGCTGGGGCGCGCACCCGGCACCGACCAGGCCACGGCACGCGCGTTGCGCCGTTACTTCGACAGTGCCGACCAGTTCCCGCACGACGTGGCCGAACTGCTGCGCTATTTCGAGCCGGCAGTCGACGGACAACTGGTGCGCGCCGTGCCCGGTGCCGGCATCGAGGTGCCGGTGTGGCTGCTCGGCTCCAGCCTGTTCAGCGCGCGCCTGGCTGCGGCGATGGGCCTGCCGTTCGCCTTTGCCTCGCATTTCGCCCCGGATGCGATGGACGAGGCGCTGGCGGTGTATCGCCGCGAGTTCCGCGCTTCCACGCGCCTGCAGGCGCCATATGCGGTGCTGGCCCTGAACGTGGTGGCCGCCGCGTCCACGGCCGAGGCGCGGCGTCTGTTCACCACCCAACAGCAGAGCTTCGTCAACCTGCGCCGCGGCCGTCCCGGGCTGATTCCGCCGCCGATCGACGACATCGAGGCGTTCTGGGCACCGCACGAGAAGCTTGGTGTGGAACGCGCACTGGCCTGCACGGTGCTGGGCGATGTCAACGCGGTCGCACAGGGGCTGTCGGACTTCGTCGCGCGGCACCGCCCGGACGAGTTGCTGCTGACCGCCAACATCCACGATCACGCGGCGCGCTTGCGCTCGTTCCAACTGGCGTCGGACGCCTGGACGCAGGTCGCCGCGGCCGCGTGATGCGCGTATCTGCGCGGGTGTCTACACGCGCAGACGCGCGCGGGCGCTCATTGCCATATTTGCGTTGATGGGCATCACATCGCGCGCCGCTTTCACGATGTCTTGATTTTCCCGGGTATGTCATCGTTTCGCGTCGCGCATCAGCGTGGCGTTCGGCCTCGGGACACGGCCGTACAACTGACGCGAACAGGGGGATCGGCAATGAACGCACAGCATCCGATGGCGCCGGTGCACGAATGTGGACTGGAGGCGGCCTTGCAACAGATGAGCAAATGCCTGGAGCGCCTGCGCGCCCAGACGCCGGAACGCCCAGCCAAGGGTGCGTCCGTGCGGCCGTCGCACATGCGCAACGTGTTCGCCAGCGAGACGGAACTGTACCTGGTGAAGTAAGCGGACAGCGGGCGCTCCACTGCCGCCTGCGCTCAGCGCAGCTTGTGCATCCACTCCCGGCCCAGGTCGACCACCTGGTCCGAGGCCAATCCCAGGCTCAGCGCCACGGCGATGCTGCCCAGCCACGACAGCAGCATCAGTCCGCCGTCCCGTTCCAGCAGCGCCAGCGCGAACAGCAACAGCATCGCGCCGAAGGCGTAGTTGGTGAACGGAATCGGCAGCGACAGCAGGATCCCCAGCACGATCAGCAGCAGCCCACTGAAGGCGCGCGCCGGCAGGGTATCGACCAGCATCGGCAGGCGCGGCTTGAGCAGTCGGTCCAGGCGCCGCAGCCACGGCGCGATGCGGCCGACGAAGCGCTGCATGGTGCGGCGGCGCGGCCCGCGCTCGCCGATGAAGCGCGGCAGCCACGGCTTGCGCAGGCCGATCAGCATCTGCAGGCCGATCAGCGTCACCAGCGGCCCGCTGATGCCGCCGGCCAGGCCCGGCACCGGCAGGAACGCCGGCAGGATCGCCACGAACAGGAACACGCCGAACGCGCTCTGCTGCAGGTCGGCGAGGATCAGCCGTAGCCGCAGGTGTTCGTCCGGGTCGCCGAGGACGAAGGTGTCGAGCAGGGTGCGGATGCCCTCGGCGCTGTAGCCGTGGTCGCCCTCGTGCGGCGCACCGCCGGGTGCGTCACCCGGTGATGTCATCGCTGTTCTCGTCCTGCAGCCTGCGCAGCAGCAGCTTGTCCACGCGCGCGCCGTCCAGGTCCACGATCTCGATGCGCCAGCCGGCCCAGTCGAAGAACTCGCCGGCGTGCGGGATGCGGCCGAAGTAGTAGATGCACAGGCCGGCCAGGGTGTTGTAGTCGCCTTCCTCGGCGCTGGGCAGCTCGGCGCCGCCCAGCAGTTCGCGCAGGTCCTCGATCGCCAGCGAACCGTCGATCAGCAGCGAGCCGTCGGCGCGGGTCACCACCAGCGCGTCCTCGTCGGCGGTGTCGGCCGACTGCAGGCGCCCGACCACCGCGCCCATCAGGTCGCTGATCGTCACCAGGCCCTGGATCTCGCCGTACTCGTCCACCACCAGCGCCATCGATTGCTGCTCTTCGCGGAAGATCTCCAGCAGCTTCATCGCGTGGGTGGACTCGGACACGAACAAGGTGTCGCGCAGGCTCTGGAACAACTGGGTGGCGTCGCCGTCCATGCGCGTGACCAGCG
Source organism: uncultured Xanthomonas sp. (assembly GCF_964278005.1). Lineage (NCBI taxonomy): Bacteria > Pseudomonadati > Pseudomonadota > Gammaproteobacteria > Lysobacterales > Lysobacteraceae > Xanthomonas > uncultured Xanthomonas sp. The sequence continues at coordinate 101,068 of NZ_CAXYKF010000016.1, read as the reverse complement.
ATTTCACCTCCAGCACGCCGGCGATGTCCTGGTCGCTGCCGCGGTACACCGGGTAGCGCGAGAACTCGTGTTCGCGCATCACCTGCAGGTTGCGCTGCGGCTCGGCGTTGGCATCGAGCCAGGCGATGCGGTTGCGCGGGGTCATCAGGCTGTCGGCGGTGCGGTCGCCCAGGCGCATGACCCGGTTCATCATGTCGCGCTCGTGCGCGTCGATCACGCCGGCCTCGTGGCTCTCGGCCACCAGCATGCGGATCTCCTCTTCGGTCACCGAGGCCGACTCCTCCTTGCCCAGGCCGAGCAGGCGCAGCACCAGCCGGGTCGAGCGCGACAGCACCCAGACGAACGGCGCGGCGGCCTTGGCCAGCCAGCCCATGGGGATGGCGACGACGCCGGCGATGACCTCCGAACGGGTCAGGGCCAGGCGCTTGGGCACCAGTTCGCCGAAGATCAGCGTCAGGAAGGTGATCAGCACGATCGCCAGGGTCTTGCCGATCAGCGCCGACCACGGCTGCGGATCGCCGAACAGGGTGAAGTTGGCCGCCAGCGCCGGGAACAGCGCCTGCAGCTTGGCCGCGATCGCCACGCCCATGGCTTCGCCGCCGAAGGTGCCGGTCAGGATGCCGATGGCGGTGATGCCGATCTGCACGGTGGACAGGAAGTGCTCGGGGTTCTCGGCTAGCGCCAGGGCCTTGGCCGCGCGCGTGCTGGACTGGGCCATCTGCTTCAGCCGGCTCTTGCGCGAGGTCATCAGCGACATCTCGGACATCGCGAAGAAACCGTTGAGCAGGATGAGGGCTGCAACGATCAACAGTTCAAGCATGCGCGCGCTCCTTGGCGCCAAGGAAAGCGGGGACATGGGCGCCGTTGCGGCGCGGGGGAGGGGGTGTGGGGTGGTCGTCCATAGGGTGCGCCCGCGAAGGGCGCGGCGGCGATGGTAACAAACCCGGGCGGGGGCCGCGTCCACGCCTCGCCGACGTCGCCAGGTCCGGCCCGGGGCCGCGACTACCCGCAGATGTCAGCAAACAGTCATAATTCCGCCCCAGTGCCGTCCTCCCCGCGACGGCGGGAAGCGCGTTGCATGTTTTCGTTGCAGACCATCTTCGGTTCCGGCAAGCAGTTCTACACCCTGCTCGACGAGGCGGCACAGGCCGCCTACGACAGCACCAAGGCCCTGCACGCGATGATGCGCGAGTCCGACCGGCAGCCGGCGCTGGACGGCTTCAAGCTGGCGCGCCTGCGCGAGCGCGCCGCGTCCGACAAGATCGGCCAGGCGCTGGTGGACAGCTTCATGACCCCGATCGAGCGCGAGGACATCGAGGCCCTGGGCTCGGCCCTGTACAAGATCCCCAAGCAGGTGGAGAAGTTCGCCGATCGCTATTCGCTGGCGATCCAGCACCTGGAGCACATCGATTTCGCGCCGCGCTCGGCGATGCTGGAGCAGGCCGCGGCGGTGGTCGTGGAGATGGTCCACGACCTGCGCCACATGAACCTGGACCGGATGAGCGCGCTCAACGACAAGCTGCGCTCGCTGGAGAACGAGGCCGACCGGCTGATGCTGGAGCTGTACCGCGACATCTACTCCGGGCGCCTGGACAACCTGCAGATGTTCCTGCTCAAGGAGTTCTTCGAAATCCTGGAGAAGGCCATCGACCGTTGCCGCGAGGCCGGCGTGGTGGTCTACCAGATCGTGCTGAAGAACTCCTGATGGACGCGCTGCGGAGTTGCTGCCTGCGCGGCCGTGGCGCCCTGCGCGCGCCGGCCGCCGCCGCCGCGTGCGTGGAGGCGCGCCGATGCTGACCCTGGTCCTGATCGTGATCCTGGCGGCGCTGGTGTTTGAGTTCATCAACGGCTTCCACGACACCGCCAACTCGATCGCCACGGTGGTCGCCACCAAGGTGCTCAGCCCCGGCTGGGCGGTGATGCTGGCCGCGGCGATGAACCTGGTCGGCGCGCTGACCGGCACCGCCGTGGCGATGACCATCGCCTCCGGCCTGCTCAATACCGACGTGATCGCGGTGACCCCGCAGGTGGTGCTGTGCGCGCTGCTCGGCGGCATCGTCTGGAACTTGATCACCTGGTGGAAGGGCCTCCCGTCCTCGTCCTCGCATGCGTTGATCGGCGGCCTGTGCGGCGCCGGCCTGGCTGCCGCGCACAACAACTGGGGCGCGCTGATCTGGTCGCAGAACCTCGGCGACTGGGCCAAGAACAAGGGCCTGCTGTGGAAGGTGTTCGTGCCGATGGTCACCTCCCCGATCGCCGGCTTCCTGCTCGGCATCGCGGTGATGCTGTTGCTGTGGGCGGCGATCGCCGGCCTGGCCAGGCTGGGCGGCCCGCTCGGGCGGCTGGCGCGGCCGCGCTGGGTCAATGCCTTCTTCGGCAAGGCGCAGATCGCCTCGGCCGCGTACATGGGCTACGCGCACGGCCACAACGACGCGCAGAAGACCATGGGCATCATCGCCATGACCCTGATCGGCGCGCAGAGCACCGGCGCCCTGGACGACCTGCCGTCGTGGCTGGCGTTCCTGCATCCCGACGCCAGCCAGGGGCAGGGCATCGCCACCTGGATCGTGCTGACCTGCGCGGTGGTGATGGCTGCCGGCACCGCCTCGGGCGGCTGGAAGATCATCAAGACCCTGGGCCACAAGATGGTCAAGCTGCATCCGATCCACGGCTTCGCCGCTGAGACCAGCTCGGCCACGATCCTGACCCTGGCCGCGCACTTCGGCATGCCGGTGTCCACCACCCACAGCATCTCCACCGCGATCATGGGAGTGGGCTTCGCCAAGAATCCGCGCTCGCTGCGCTTCGGCGTCATCGAACGCATCGTCTGGGCCTGGATCCTGACGATCCCGGCCGCTGCCGGCGTGGCGTACCTGATTTTCCGCGGATTCGCCTTGGCTGGGTGGGTGTGAGGGAGTCGGGAATCGGGAGTGGGGAAACGGGAATCGTAAAAGCGTAGATTTCCCGCGAACGGTGACGATGTCGCCCTCCGAAAGGAATCTGGATACGTCTTACGTCCTCTTGTCGCAACGAGTGTTGCCTGCGTGGCGACGTCGCGTAGCCAAGTGACTCCATCGCGATAGCACTCCCGAACCACGCAGGTCGGGGTATTGTCTCGACGACTGGGGAACCGCTTTTGCGATTCCCCATTCCCAATTCCCCATTCCCATCAATTCGCCCGATACATCGCCATCACGTCCTGACGCAACGCGCGCTGGCTGTCGGCGCGGTTGTAGAACATGTGGCCGCCGGGGTAGTTCTTGACCTGCACGCGGGTCGGGTCGTTGCCCATCACCGGCATCTGGTCCACGGTCAGCACCGAGCCCATGAACGGGCACGACAGGTCGTTCCAGCCGTGCACGATCAGCACGCGCAGCTTCGGGTCGATCGCCACCGACTGGCGCAACTGCGTCACCGAACCCTTGCGCAGTTCGTCGTCCCAGTCCCACAGCCGGTTCACGTCGTAGTTCAGCGCCTCGTAGCGGGCGTCGACCTTCCAGCCGACCACGCGGGTCACGAAATCGACCATCGCGGTGGTGGTGGGGGCGATGATGCTGTCCAGCAGCGGGTCGTTGGCGCGCTGCTCGGGGGCGTTGGGGAACGGGTCGAAGGCGGTGACGTTGGAGTCGTAGCGGCTGCCCAGTTCGCCCTTGTCGCGGAACACCTCGCGCAGGTAGGCCTGGGTCTCCAGGCGGCCGCCGGCGCGGCGCACGAAGGCCGGGTCCAGGCCGGTCATCGCGGTCACCTGCTGGATCATGCGGGTGGTGCCGGCCGGGTCGGAGCGGCCGCGCAGCAGCGCGGTGACGTAGTCGCCGCGGGTGTAGTCGATCACCTGGCGCATCGCTTCCGGGGTCAGCTTGCCCTCGCGTTCCAGGCGTGCGGCGGCGATCGACGGCAGGGTCAGCATCCACGGCAGCGGCGAGACGTCGCCGTTGTCGTCCAGGGTCGGGTTCAGATACGGCGAGACCAGGACCACGCCGTTCATCGCCACGCCGAGCTTGGTCTGCAGATAGTGGGTGATGCGCGGGCCGCGGAAGCCGCCGTAGCTCTCGCCGACCAGGTACTTGCGCGACTGCAGGCGCTGGTTCTTCAGCAGCCAGTCGTAGATGGTGCGCGAGAGGTATTCGATGTCGGCCTGCGGGTTGTAGAACTGCTTCTTGGCCTGCTCGTCGGGTACGCGCGAGCGGCTGAAGCCGGTGCCGACCGGGTCGATGAACACCAGGTCGGTGAAGTCCAGCCAGGTGCCGGGGTTGTCGCGCAGCTGCGCCGGCGCCGAGGCGCTGTCGCCCTCGCTGCCGAACGCCACCACCTTCGGCCCGATCGCGCCCAGGTTGAGGTACACCGAGGCCGCGCCGGGGCCACCGTTGAGCGCGAAGGTGACCGGACGGTCCTTGCCGTCCATGGTGTAGGCGGTGTAGACCACGTCGGCGACGACCTTGCCCTGCTTGTCCTTCACCGGCAGCGTGCCGATCTTGACCGTGTAGCGCAGGGTGCGGCCGTCGAGCTGGGTGGATTGGCTGGTCTGCGCGTCGGCCGGCAGTGGCGCAGGTTCGGCGGTGGTGGGCTTGTCGCCCTTGTCGGCATTGCCCGCATCGGCATCGGCGGCCAGCGCCGCGGTCATCGGCATCGCCGCCAGCAGCACGGCCAGCAGCACGGAAGGGAAGGTCGGCACGGGCGGTCGCTCGCAGGGAGGGAGCCGGCATGCTAGGCCGCGGCGTCGGCGCGGCGGATGTGCACAAAGCCATGGTCGGTGGCGGCGCGGCCTAGGGCGTGTCACCCATCCCCGAGTATGCCGCGTTGGGTCTGGCAGGCGCGTTGCCGGCGTTGCGTGGCGCAGCGCCTGACTGGCCGTCAGGTCAAGCCGCGCGGCGCCGGCAGCGCGCCTGCCAGGCCCAACCCGAAGGGCCGCGGTTGCGCGCGCCCGTGGCCGCGTCATCGCTCGGGCGTGGACGGACGTCCACTTCCTCGCTCTTCCTTGCCACAGGCACGCGCAATCGCGGCGCGGCATGCTCGGGGATGGGTGACACGCCCTAGTCATGCCGGTTCATCGGCGCTGGCTACAATCGCCGGTCCGTCCCGTGTCCGGTCCGCTGCGCATGCCCGTCCTTCGTTTTCGCCTGCCGCTAAGCCTGTTCCTGGCGGTGTTGCTGGCCGGCTGCGCCAGCGTGCCAGCGCCGCCGTCCGTGGCCGAGTCGCCGGCGGCGCACGATCCGCATGCCCACGATCGCCAGCGCCTGTGGCGGCTGTTGAGCACGCGCTGCCTGCCGCAGGCGCGCGCCGGCGCCGATCCGGCCCCTTGCAGCGAAGTGCATGCCGAGCCAGGCCAACGCTATGCCTTGATGAAGGACCTGCGCGGCGACTACCAGTACCTGCTGATTCCGACGGTGCCGGTGAGCGGGATCGAAGATCCGCGCGCGCGTGCCGCCGGCGCGCCGAACTGGCTGGGCCTGGCCTGGCAGGCGCGCACCCGGGTCGAGCGGCTGTTGAACCGGCCGCTGCCGCGCGAACTGACCAGCCTGACGATCAACCCGCCCTCGGCGCGTTCGCAGGACCAGTTGCATGTCCATATCGATTGCCTGGCGCCGCAGGTGCGCGATCAGTTGCAGGCGATGCAGGCGTCGATCGGCCCTACCTGGGCGCCGTTGCCGCAGCCGTTGCACGGGCACGCCTATCGGGCCATGCGCCTGGAAGGCGAGGCGCTGGATGCGAATCCGCTGACCCTGCTGGCGCGCGCCCTGCCGCCGCACCAGCACATGGCCCACCAGACCCTGGCGGTGGTCGGCGCGGAGTTCGATGGCCGTCCGGGCTTCGTGCTGCTGGCCGCCACCGCGCTTCCCGGTGATGGGGTCGGGGCGGAAGAACTGCAGGATCACGACTGCACCGGCGTGGTGCCGGCGGCGCCTGCGCGCGGCTAAGCCCCAGAATGGCGGTCGATCGCTGGATGCCCGACTAACAGGCGTGCTGGTGCGAAAGCCCAGGCTCCGCCGCCGCCTGTCGCAGGAGCGGCTTCAGCCGCGACAGGGCTTTCCCGACAACGCCAGGTCGCGGCTGAAGCCGCTCCTGCGACGGCAGCAAGCAGCCGCGCTTGCGTCGCCTCAGACCTCCAGCGACGCCAGGTCGCCCTTGGTCTCCAGCCACTGCTTGCGGTCGCCGGCGCGCTTCTTGGCCAGCAGCATGTCCATCAGCGAGCGGGTCTGGTCGCCGTCGTCCACGGTCAGCTGTACCAGGCGCCGGGTGTCGGGGTGGATGGTGGATTCGCGCAACTGCTGCGGATTCATCTCGCCCAGGCCCTTGAAGCGGGTGACGCTGACCTGGCCCTTGATCTTCTCGCGTTCGATCTTGTCCAGCAGCGAGCGCTTCTCTTCCTCGTCCAGCGCGTAGAACACCTGCTTGCCCACGTCCACGCGGAACAGCGGCGGCATCGCCACGAACACGTGGCCGGCGCGCACCAGGGCGGGGAAGTGGCGCAGGAACAGCGCGGTCAACAGGGTCGCGATGTGCAGGCCGTCGGAGTCGGCGTCGGCCAGGATCACCACCTTGCCGTAGCGCAGGCCGTCGATCTCCTCCTTGCCCGGGTCGCAGCCGATCGCGATCGCCAGGTTGTGCACTTCCTCCGAGGCCAGCACGCTGCCGGAGGCCACTTCCCAGGTGTTGAGGATCTTGCCGCGCAGCGGCAGGATCGCCTGGAAATCCTTGTCGCGGGCCTGCTTGGCGCTGCCGCCCGCCGAGTCGCCCTCGACCAGGAACAGTTCGGTGCGCGACAGGTCCTGGCTGATGCAGTCGGCCAGCTTGCCCGGCAGCGCCGGGCCCTGGGTGACCTTCTTGCGCACGATCTGCTTCTCGGTCTTCAACCGCGCGCTGGCGCGGTCGATGGCGATCTGCGCGATGCGCGTGCCGGTCTCCACGTTCTGGTTCAGCCACAGGCTGAAGGCGTCGTGTGCGGCGCCCTCGATGAAGCCGGCGGCCTGGCGCGAGGACAGGCGTTCCTTGGTCTGGCCGCTGAACTGCGGGTCGGTCATCTTCAGCGACAGCACGAACGCCACGCGGTCCCACACGTCTTCCGGTGCCAGCTTGACGCCGCGCGGCAGCAGGTTGCGGAAATCGCAGAACTCGCGCAGCGCGTCGGTGAGGCCGCTGCGCAGGCCGTTGACGTGGGTGCCGTGCTGCGCGGTGGGGATCAGGTTGACGTAGCTCTCCTGCACCAGTTCGCCTTCCACCACCCAGGCCACCGCCCAGTCGACGATCTCGCGGTCCTTCTTCAGGCTGCCGACGAACAGCTCCGCCGGCAGCAGCTCGCGCTCGGCCAGTTCGCCGCGCAGGTAGTCGCGCAGGCCGTCCTCGAAGTACCAGGTGTCCTGCTCGCCGGTGGCCTCGTCGTGCAGCTTGACGGTCAGGCCGGGGCACAGCACCGCCTTGGCGCGCAGCAGGTGGCGCAGTGCGCGCACCGCGAACTTCGACGTGTCGAAGTACTTCGGATCCGGCCAGAAGCGCAGACGCGTGCCGGTGTTCTTCTTGCCGACGCTGCCGACGATCTCCAGCTTGGAGGCGGCGTGGCCGTCGGCGAAGGCCATGCGGTACTCGTTGCTTTCGCGCTTGATGAACAGTTCCACCCGATTGGACAGCGCATTGACCACGCTGACGCCGACGCCGTGCAGGCCGCCGCTGAAGGTGTAGTTGCGGTCGCTGAACTTGCCGCCGGCATGCAGCCGGGTGAGGATCAGTTCGACGCCGGAGATCTTCTCTTCCGGATGGATGTCCACCGGCATGCCGCGGCCGTCGTCGGACACCTCGCAACTGCCGTCCTTGTACAGCGTCACCTCGATGTGCCGGGCGTGGCCGGCCAGCGCCTCGTCCACGGCGTTGTCGATGACTTCCTGGGCCAGGTGGTTGGGGCGTGCGGTGTCGGTGTACATGCCGGGCCGGCGCTTGACCGGGTCCAGGCCAGAGAGAACTTCGATGTCGGCGGCGTTGTAGCGGGTATTCATGCGTCTCAGCAGGTGGCGCGAAGCAGATCCGGAAGTGTGCGGTCTGCGGCGGTTTTTTGCACGTCGCCGGTGTTCAGGGCGGGTGCGGGGGCTCCACGCTACGCTGGCCCTGGAAAAACCGCGACGTCGCCCACATCTTCGTCGCACGTCCCAAAGGAGTCCGCCATGAACGTTCGCAAGCTGTTGACCCTGGCCGCCCTGGTCGCCGCCGCGGTGGCCGTGCCGGTCGCGATGGCCCAGGCGCAGAGCGCCGATCCGGCCGCCTCCGGTGCCGCCGCCTATGAGGCGCAGGTCGCCAAGGAAAAGGCCGAGGCCGATGCCAAGGCCAAGCGCCGCGCCGCCGCGGCCGCCGAGCACAAGGCCGGCAAGGATGCGGCCGCGCCGAAGAAGGAAGAGGAAGAGGAAGCGCGCAAGCCCTGAGTCTGCGCACGGTTTCCTGCACACGACGCCCCGGTCGCCCGGGGCGTCGCTTTTTTGTGGGGCGGCTGTTGCGCAAAAGCGCTTGGGCAAATCCGCTTCACCCGTTAAACTATGGCTTTCCGGGAGGCCTTTGAGCCATGACCCCCCTGATCTTCGTTACCGGCGGCGTAGTGTCCTCGCTAGGCAAGGGCATCGCGGCCGCTTCGCTTGCGTCCATTCTCGAAGCACGTGGCCTGTCGGTCACGATGATGAAGCTGGACCCCTACATCAACGTCGACCCGGGCACGATGAGCCCGTTCCAGCACGGCGAGGTGTACGTCACCGACGACGGCGCCGAGACCGACCTGGACCTGGGGCATTACGAGCGCTTCGTGCGCACGCGCCTGTCGCGCAAGAATTCGGTCACCACCGGGCGCATCTACGAGAACGTGATCCGCAAGGAGCGCCGCGGCGACTACCTCGGCGCCACCGTGCAGGTGATTCCGCACATCACCGACGAGATCCGTCGCTGCGTGGATGAAGCCACCGCCGGCTACGACGTGGCGCTGGTCGAGATCGGCGGCACCGTCGGCGACATCGAGTCGCTGCCGTTCCTGGAGGCGATCCGCCAGGTGCGCACCGAGCGCGGCGCCGAGAAGGCCATGTTCATGCACCTCACCCTGGTGCCGTACATCGCCGCGGCCGGCGAACTGAAGACCAAGCCGACCCAGCATTCGGTCAAGGAACTGCGCTCGATCGGCATCCAGCCGGACGTGCTGCTGTGCCGCTCGGAGCAGGCGATCCCGGATTCGGAGCGGCGCAAGATCGCGCTGTTCACCAACGTCTCCGAGCGCGCGGTGATCAGCGCCGCCGACATCGACGTGCTCTACGGCATGCCGCTGGAGTTGCACCGGCAGGGCCTGGACGAGATCGTCATCGACCAGTTCAAGCTGCGCGACAAGGTCGGCGCGGCCAACCTGTCGGAGTGGGAAGCCGTGGTCGACGCGATCAAGCATCCGCTCGACGAGGTCACCATCGCCGTGGTTGGCAAGTACGTGGACCATCAGGACGCATACAAGTCGGTCGGCGAGGCGCTCAAGCACGGCGGTCTGCGCCAGCGCACCAAGGTCAACCTGAAGTGGCTGGAAGCGCAGGACCTGGAAGGCAGCGACATGGGGGCCCTGGCCGACGTGGACGGCATCCTGGTGCCGGGCGGCTTCGGCGACCGCGGTTTCGAAGGCAAGGTGCTGACCTCGCGCTACGCCCGCCAGCACGGCGTGCCGTACTTCGGCATCTGCTACGGCATGCAGGCTGCGGTGGTCGACTATGCGCGGCATGTCGCCGGGCTGGACGCGGCCAACAGCACCGAGAACGACCGGCAGTCGCCGTACCCGGTGATCGGCCTGATCACCGAATGGCGCACCGCCACTGGCGATGTCGAGAAGCGCGACGAGAAGTCCGATCTCGGCGGCACCATGCGCCTGGGCCTGCAGGAGCAGCGGCTCAAGCCGGGCACGCTGGCGCGCGAGCTGTACGGCAAGGACGTGGTCGCCGAGCGCCATCGCCACCGTTACGAGTTCAACAACCGCTATCGCACCCAGCTCGAGGACGCCGGCCTGGTGATTGCCGCCAAGTCGATGGACGACACCTTGGTGGAGATGGTGGAGTTGCCGCGCGAGACGCATCCGTGGTTCCTGGCCTGCCAGGCGCACCCGGAATTCCTGTCCACGCCGCGCGACGGCCACCCGTTGTTCATCGGCTTCGTGCGCGCCGCGCGCGAGCGCAAGGCCGGCGGCAAGCTGCTCAAGGAAGCCAGGGCGTGACTGCGACCGGGCGCAGCAGCGAGAGCAGGGTCGCGCGCTGGTTCTTTGCGGCGGCGGTGCTGGTGTTTCCTGCGGCCTTGCTGGTCTATTTCTCCTGGCGCAGCAGCACCGGCTTGGCCGATAGCTATGGGATGGGGCTGATGTATTGCCTGATCGCGGCGGTGGGGCTAGCTGCGCCGCTGGCGCTGATCGGCGCACTCATCTGGGCTGCCGGCAGGTTCGGCGGCGGCTCCGTCCCTGCGCCCCTCCCGCGCCCCTCTGAACCTCCGGAAGGTAATCAATGAAGCTCTGTGGATTCGACGTCGGCCTGGACCGGCCGCTGTTCCTGATCGCCGGCCCGTGCGTGATCGAGTCGATGCAACTGCAGCTCGACGTGGCCGGCAGGCTCAAGGAGATCACCGGCCGGCTGGGCATCAACTTCATCTTCAAGTCCAGCTTCGACAAGGCCAACCGCACCTCCGGTACCAGCTTCCGTGGCCCCGGCCTGGAGGAAGGGCTGAAGGTGCTGGAGGCGGTGAAGACCCAGATCGGCGTGCCGGTGCTGACCGACGTGCACGAGTACACGCCGATGCACGAGGTGGCGGCGGTGGTGGACGTGCTGCAGACGCCGGCGTTCCTGGTGCGGCAGACCGATTTCATCAAGAACGTGTGCGCCGCCGGCAAGCCGGTCAACATCAAGAAGGGCCAGTTCCTGTCGCCGTGGGACATGAAGCCGGTGGTGGAGAAGGCCAAGTCCACCGGCAACGAGCAGATCATGGTCTGCGAGCGCGGTGCCAGCTTCGGCTACAACAACCTGGTCAGCGACATGCGCTCGCTGAGTGTGATGCGCGAGACGGGCTGCCCGGTGGTGTTCGATGCCACCCATTCGGTGCAACTGCCGGGCGGGCAGGGCGGCAGTTCCGGCGGCCAGCGCGAGTTCGTGCCGGTGCTGGCGCGCGCGGCGGTGGCCGTGGGCGTGGCCGGCGTGTTCGCCGAGACCCATCCGGACCCGTCCAAGGCACTGTCCGACGGCCCCAATGCGTGGCCGCTGGATCAGATGGAAGCGTTGCTGGAAACGCTGATGGAACTGGACGCGGTGACCAAGAAACACGGGTTCTCGCGCTTCGCGTGAGGCGCGCGCCGCCGCCGCTGCGGCTGTGCCGATCCTGGCCGGGTGCGGGCTGCCGGGTGTTCGCCGCCTTCTCGGAGCCGCGGCGATGACCGCACCCGAGCGGGCCGGCGCCTGGCCTTGGGGGCTGTGTGCCTTGTTGTTGTCGTTGCTGGCGTGGGCGGCGCTGGTCGTGGCGCTGTTCGCCTTCTCCAGTGGGATTGGCACGCCCAGCCACGGCGATCATTTCCTGGCCATGCTGTTCTGGATGGTGATCGCCCTGCTGGTAGTGGCAGTGGCTGCGGTGGGCGCGACGATCGCCGCCGCGCTGAGTTGGACGCAGCGCCGCGGCCGCCTCCTAGCCGGCATCGCCGGCGGCCTGCTGCTGGCGATGCTGGTCTTGATCCTGCTCTTCCTCAGCGGAATCCCGCTGGGCCTGATGGGCGCCGGCTGAGGCGGGATTTGGCAAGGAACCGGCGGCCGGGGATAATCAGCCGGCATTCGTTTCCGCCCCCTCTTCCTACAGGTAACCGGCCCGCCCATGAGTACGATCCGCAGCATCCACGCCCGTGAAATCCTCGACAGCCGCGGCAATCCCACGCTGGAAGCCGATGTCATCCTGGAGGACGGTTCGTTCGGTCGTGCCGCGGTGCCTTCGGGCGCGTCCACCGGCACCAAGGAAGCGGTCGAGCTGCGCGACGGCGACAAGACCCGCTACCTGGGCAAGGGCGTGCGCAAGGCGGTGGAGAACGTCAACACCACCATCGCCGGCGCGCTGAAGGACTTCGACGCCGCCGACCAGCAGGGCCTGGACCGCCGCCTGATCGACCTGGACGGCACCGAGAACAAGGGCCGCCTGGGCGCCAATGCGCTGCTCGGCGTCTCGCTGGCCAACGCGCATGCCGTTGCCGCCTCGCGCAAGCAGCCGCTGTGGCAGTCGCTGGCCGCGGGCAACACCGCCAACCTGGCGCTGCCGGTGCCGATGATGAACATCATCAACGGCGGCGCGCATGCCGACAACAACGTCGATTTCCAGGAGTTCATGGTGCTGCCGGTCGGCGCCGCCTCGTTCTCCGAGGCGCTGCGCGCCGGCACCGAGATCTTCCACGCGCTGAAGTCGGTGTTGAAGGGCCACGGCCTGTCCACCGCGGTCGGCGACGAGGGCGGCTTCGCCCCGGACTTCCGCAGCAACGTGGAAGCGCTGGACACCATCCTGGAAGCGATCGGCAAGGCCGGCTACACCGCTGGCGAGGACGTGCTGCTGGGCCTGGACGTGGCCTCCAGCGAGTTCTACGACAACGGCAAGTACCACCTGGTGGGCGAGGGCAAGCGCCTGACCAGCGAGCAGTTCGTCGACTTCCTCGCCGACTGGGCCGCGCAGTATCCGATCGTCAGCATCGAGGACGGCCTGGCCGAGGACGACTGGGCCGGCTGGAAGCTGCTCACCGACCGCGTCGGCAGCAAGGTGCAACTGGTCGGCGACGACCTGTTCGTGACCAACCCGAAGATCTTCAAGCAGGGCATCGAGTCCGGCACCGCCAACGCGATCCTGATCAAGGTCAACCAGATCGGCACCCTGACCGAGACCCTGGAAGCCATTGCCATGGCCGACAAGGCCGGCTATGCGGCGATCGTCTCGCACCGTTCCGGCGAGACCGAGGACACCACCATCGCCGACATCGCCGTGGCCACCACCGCCACCCAGATCAAGACCGGCTCGCTGTGCCGCAGCGATCGCGTGGCCAAGTACAACCAGCTGCTGCGCATCGAGGAAGCGCTCGGCAGCGCCGCGCGCTACGCCGGGCGCGACGCGTTCGTCTCGCTCAAGCGATAAGCCGTGCGCAACTGGCGCTGGCTGCTGCTGGTGCTGGCGGGACTGCTGGCGTGGCTGCAGTACCGTTTCTGGCTCGGCCCGGGCAATTCCGGCGAAGTGCTGGTGCTCGAAAGTCAGGTCGAGCACCAGAAGCGCGACAACGAAGGTCTGCAGCAACGCAACGCCGCGCTCGCCGCCGAGGTCAAGGACCTCAAGGACGGTGAGGCGGCGATCGAGGAGCGCGCGCGTAGCGAACTGGGCATGATCAAACCGGGCGAAAAGTTCTACCGCGTGGTCGAGAACGCGCCGGTGTCGACCGCGCCGGCCGGTACGGCAGCCGGCGCGCAGCCGGCGCCTGTGACGCCGGCGCCGGGCGAGCAGCCCTGATGGCCACCGTCTGGGCCGTGGTCCCGGCGGCTGGCCGCGGCACCCGTTTCGGCGGCGCCACGCCCAAGCAGTACCTGCAGGCGGGCGGGCGCCCGTTGCTGGCGCATGCGCTGGAAGCGCTGCTGGCGCATCCGGCGGTGGCCGGGGCGATGGTGGCGCTGGGCGTGGACGATGCACAGTGGCCGGGTTGGACCGAACTGGCTGGCAAGCCGGTCCTGACCTGCCTGGGCGCCGGCAGCCGTGCCGGCTCGGTGCTGGCCGCGTTGCATGCCTTGCCGGAGTCGGTGAAGGCGGACGACTTCGTGCTGGTGCACGATGCGGCGCGGCCGAATCTGGCGCTGGCCGACCTGGACCGGCTGCTGGAGGCGGGGCGCGGCGATCCGGTCGGCGCGATCCTGGCTGCACCGGTGCGCGACACGCTCAAGCGCGCTGGCGACGACGGCGGCATCGATGGCACCGAACCGCGCGAGCGCCTGTGGCGCGCGTTGACCCCGCAACTGTTCCGGCGCATGCAACTGAGCCGGGCCCTGGAGCAGGCCGCCGCGGCCGGGGTCGAGGTCACCGACGACGCGATGGCGATGGAGTTGCTGGGGCTGCGGCCGCTGCTGGTCGAGGGCGCCGAAGACAACTTCAAGATCACCACGCCGGCCGACTTGGCGCGTTTCGAGTTCGAACTGTTCCAGCGGCAGGGCGGCTGATGCGGTTCGAGGACGCGGTGGCGCACGCCTGGCTGCAGCAGGCCGCGAACGCTGCGATCGTGGTCGATGGCGACGACATCCAGCACGAGGCCAATGCCAACCTGTGGGCGTTCTCGCCGCGCGAGGATCACGCCGCAGGCATCGACGTGGCGAGCGTGGCGCGGTTCGTGGAGGCGGCCGCCGACGATCGCCAGGCCACGCTGCGCGCGCAGGCGGCGCCGGCGATGACCTTCTACTGCTGGCATGATGGCCAGGCGCGGCAGTTGCGCTTCAGCCTGGTGTCGTCGGCGCACGGCCGTCTGCCGTTCCGCGTGCCGACCCGGCACACGCCGCTGCCGGCGCTGGTCGCACGCATCGTCCATGACGACTGGCTCAACCCGCTGTGGGGCGCAGCGGACGAACGAGAGGCCATGCCGGCTTCCGAGCCGCTCCCGGTTTACGTGCGCACGCTGCACTCCGGCGTCTGACCGCCGGACGGCGTCGACGCTTCTACGAACAGGATTCCCATGTCACACGATTCCCTTTCCGTTCCTCCCTTCCGCATCGGCCAGGGCTACGACGTCCACGCCTTCGGCGAGGGCGACCACATCATGCTCGGCGGCGTGCGCGTGGCGCATGAGCGCGGCGTGCTTGCCCACAGCGACGGCGACGTGGTGATCCACGCCCTGTGCGACGCCTTGCTCGGCGCGCTGGCGCTGGGCGACATCGGCCAGCATTTTCCCCCATCCGATCCGCGCTGGAAGGGCGCCGACAGTGCGCAGTTTCTCGATCACTGCGTCGGCCTGCTGCACGCGCGCGGCTGGCGCCTGGGCAATGCCGACATCACCGTGATCTGCGAACGGCCCAAGGTCGGCCCGCATGCGCAGGCGATGCGCGAGCGCCTTGCGGCGCTGTTGCAGGTCGAACTGGACTGCGTGAGCGTCAAGGCCACCACCAGCGAGAAGCTCGGCTTCACCGGCCGTGGCGAAGGCATCGCGGCGCAGGCCGTGGCCCTGCTGGTGGCGCTGTGAGCGAGTTGCCGCGTGCGTTCGGCGCCGCGCCGTTGCAGGCGCGCATGCGCAGCACCGCCGAGGATTTCCAGGTCGACGAACTGCCCGCGTTCGCGCCCAGCGGCGAGGGCGAGCACCTGCTGCTGACCGTGCGCAAGCGCGGCATGAACACCGCCTTCGCCGCGCGCCGCCTGGCGCAGTGGGCCGGGGTGGCGGAACTGGCGATCGGCTACGCCGGCATGAAGGACCGCCATGCGGTCACCACCCAGCGCTTCTCGGTGCATCTGCCCAAGCGTGTGGCGCCGGCGCTGGACAGCTTGCAGGACGCGGATCTGCAGGTGCTGGAAGCGCACTGGCACAACCGCAAGCTGCCGCGTGGCGCGCTGGCCGGCAACGGCTTCGTGCTGGTGTTGCGCGAGGTGCGCGGCGAGCGCGGCGCGATCGAGACGCGGCTGGCGCAGATCGCCGCGCGCGGCATTCCCAACTGGTTCGGCGAACAGCGCTTCGGCCGCGATGGCGGCAACGTCGGCGCCGCGCTGGCGATGTTCGGCGGCCGCCGCGTGCGCCGCGAGCAGCGCTCGCTGCTGCTGTCGGCGGCCCGTTCGGAGCTGTTCAACCGGGTGCTGGCCGCCCGCGTGGCCGCCGGCAACTGGGACAGCGCGCTGGACGGCGAAGTGTGGATGCTCGACGGCAGCCGCAGCGTGTTCGGTCCGGAGCCGTGGTCGGAGGCGCTGGCCGAGCGCTTGCAGCGCTTCGACATCCATCCGTCCGCGCCGCTGTGGGGCGCCGGCGAGCTGCGCAGCGCCGAGGCGGCGCGTGCGCTGGAACTGGCGGTGCTGGACGAGGCGGTCGCGCAGCGTCTGCGCGACGGCCTGGAGCGCGAGGGCCTGAAGCAGGAGCGGCGGGCGACCCGCCTGCGCGTGGCCGACCTGCAATGGCGCTGGCTGGACGGGCAGGACGACGCGCTGGAACTGCGCTTCGCATTGCCGCCGGGCAGCTACGCCACGGCACTGCTGCACGAACTCGGCCAGGTCGAAGAGGCGCCGCAGGCCTCCACCGAGGCCTGAGCGCGGCCGACGCCTGCCGCGTCGGTCGCGACGACGCGCGCTAGAACCGATAGGTGCCGGTCAGCAGCAGGCTGCTGCCGTCCGGCAGCGGCACGAAGGTTTCGTCGAACTCGTCGGCGTACAGTCGCCGATCGAAGACGTTGCGCATACCCACGGTCACGCCCCAGGTCTCGGTGCGATAGGACACGTTCGCGTCCACGCTGGCCTGCCCGGGAATCTTGAAATAGCCGCCGGCCAGGCGGCGGCCGAGGGTGTGATCGCGCGCCAGGATGCCGCCGGCCACGCCCCAGCCGCTCCAGCGGCTATCCTGGAACTGGTAGCTGCTCCACAGGGTGAAACGGGTGCGCGGCACGCCGAGGGTCGGCGTACCGTCGCGCCGGCCGATGCGGGCCAGCGCCAGGCTGCTGCTCAGTTCCAGGCCGGGGGCGAGGGCGCCGACGAAGTCGAGATCCAGCCCGTGGTTGCTCTGGCTGTCGATCGGTCTGGCGAAGTACGACGGATGCGCCAGCACCAGGTCGAAGCTGCGGTCGACGGTGATCTGGTAGTAGGCGGCGCTGAGCCGCGCCCGGTGCTCGAACAGATCGATCTTCGCCCCCACCTCCACCTGCCGCGACAACGCGGGCGGCAATGGCCGGCCGTTCTTGCCGAGCACGGCGCTCGGCGCAAAGCCGTTCATGGTGCTGGCGTACAGCGACGCCTCCGGGGTCAGCTTGTAGACCACGCCGACGTTGGGCACCCAGCGGCGCCGGCGCAACTGGCGCAGTTTGCCCTTGGCATCGTAGCTGGAAATCTCGTACGCCGAGCGGCGCAGCGCCAGCAGCACGTCCCAGCGTTCGCCCATGCTGATCTGGTCCTGCAGCAGGATGCCGCTGCGGCTCGACCATGGGCTGCCGGGGTAATGCAGAATCCCGCGCCGCGAATGCGGCCAGTGCACCGGACCCAGCCGCTCGTCGCCGAACACGTCGTAGCGGTTGCGGTGCATGCGGATGAAGTAATCGCTGCTGCCCAGCCGCGCGCGCGTGTAATCCAGGCCCAGGGTCACGGTCTGCCGCAGCGGCCCGTCGCCGAAGCTGCCGACCAGGTCGTTCTGGATGGTGTAGTACGCCGTCGTATTGCGGTATGCCTCGGCATAGGCGCGCACGGCGCCCTTCGGCGAAGGCGACAGCATGCCCCAGTTGCGCGCGTCGATCGCCTGGGTCACGTACTGGCCGCGGCTGCGCAGTTGCCAGCGGTCGCTGAGCCGCTGATCGAACAGGTAATAGGCGCGCTGGGTGCGGTAGGCGGTATGGTCCTGTGCGTTGCCCAGCCGCAAGCTCCTGGGCGTCATCGCCGACACGCGGTTGCGCAGCAGCAGGGCATGGTCGGCGGCCGGCTGCCGATCGGTCACGCGCTGCACGCCGAGCACCAGGCGGTTGTCGTCTCCCTGCCAGGCGATGGACGGCGCCAGGTAGGCGGCATTGCGCGGGCCGTAGCCTTGCGCCGTGGAATCGGCATGCTGGCCGGAGACGACGAGCCGATAGCTCAGCGGCGTGGCGCCGATCGGTCCGGTCGCATCGAGCCCGGCCTGCACGTCGCCGCGCTCGCCGAGGACGTAGCTCAGTTCGCGCTTCGGTGTGCGCAGCGGTTGCTTGGTGACGACGTTGATCAGTCCGCTCATGTCGCCGCCGTTGCTGTCGCCGAGGATCGATTCCGGGCCCTTGAGCACTTCGACCCGCTCCACGCCGATCATCGGCGGGTAGCCGCCGAGGCCGACGAAGCTGTTCGGCATCCCGTCGGTCATGCCGTTGCCGGTGTAGATGCCGCGGATCTTGAACAGCGGCGCGCGCAACGGATTTTCGATCTGCTGCACGCTGGCCACGTTGCGCAGGGCGTCGGCGACGGTGCGCACCTGTTGCGAGGCCAGCAGATGCGGAGCGACCACATTCACCGACTGCGGCACGGCGATGGAATCGGCGGCGTAACGCAGCGCGTCGCTGGCATAGGCTGGCACGTCGCCCATGGCGTGATCGGTCAGCGCCGCGGCGTCGACCTGTTCCAGCAGCTTGGCTGGCGCGCCGGCGCGGTGCGCATCGGCGGCATCCGCAGGATCGACCGGCGCCGTGGCGGC
Source organism: uncultured Xanthomonas sp. (assembly GCF_964278005.1). Lineage (NCBI taxonomy): Bacteria > Pseudomonadati > Pseudomonadota > Gammaproteobacteria > Lysobacterales > Lysobacteraceae > Xanthomonas > uncultured Xanthomonas sp. The sequence continues at coordinate 82,713 of NZ_CAXYKF010000016.1, read as the reverse complement.
GGGGGTGACCGCCACCGTGTTCGCATCGAGCATGCGGTACGCGAGCCCACTCGATTGCAGCAGGCGCTGCAGCGCCGCGTCCGGGGTGAACATGCCTTGCAGCCCGTCGCTGCGCATCCCGGCCAGGGTCGGGCTGGCGGTCAGCACCTGCACGTTGGCCTGCTTGCCGTACGCGATCAGCGCCGTGGACAGCGCCTGCGGCGGGATCGAGAACCCGATCTGCCGTGCGTCGGGCGCGAGTGGCACGGCGAGGGCAGGGGGGCAGGGTGCGAGTTGCAATGCCAGGCTGCCGCAGATGATCAGTCGCCTCAGCCCACGCACTGCCCGTCGCCCCCCAGCGGAAGCGCGAATTATGCCACGCGCGGCGACGTCGACGCGGGGGCGCCCGCCGCCCCTAAGCCCGGGCGGCGCGCGGTATCGCCTAACGGCGGCTCAGCACGATCTCGTCCTTGCCCTGGCGCACCCGCAGCGGGAACACCTGCGGCAAGGCCTCGATCCACTGCGCGGTCGCCTGGGTGTCGACGGTACCGGTGAAGCTCAGCCGCGCAAGCTCCGGGTCGTCCAGGCGCAGTGGCCGGTCGCTGTAGCGGTTGACCCGCGCGATCACCGTGTCCAGTGGCGTATCGACGAACTCCAGCCGGTGATCGCGCCAGGCGGTGGCCTGCGCCACGTCGATCTGGCCGACCTGAAGCGCGGGCTTGGCCGGATCGTAGGACACGCGCTGTCCGGCCACCGCTTCCAGCCCGCCGCTGCCGTCGGCCGGCACCTGGCCGGCACCGTAGATGCGGACCCGGCCCTCGGTGACCGCGACTTCGACGCGTTCGCCGTCGCGGCTGACGTCGAAGGCGGTGCCCACGTCCAGGATCGACACGCCGCCGGCGTCGACCACGAACGGGCGCCCGGCGTGGTGCGCCACGTCGAAGAAAGCCTCGCCGGCGATCAGGTCCACGTGGCGCTGCGCGGCGCTGAAGCGGGTGCTCAACTTCGATGCGCCGCCGAGCGCGATCTTGGACCCGTCCGCCAGCACGATGTCCTGGTGGCGGCTGGTCGCGCTGCTGTAGACCTGGGTGAGTGGCGGCGGGTGCAGCTGCCGCCAGGCCAGGGCGCCGCCGAGCGCCAGCACGCCCACGCAGGCCGCGACCTGCAGCGGCCGCCAGCGCGAACGCGGCGGCGCGAACCTGCGCACCACCTCGTCCCGCGCTGTCGCATCGAGCGTCGCCAGGTCGCCGCCGAGCGCATTGATGCGTTCGAACGCCTGCAGATGCCGCGGGTCGGCCTCCGTCCAGTCCAGCCAGCGCGCCACGGTGTCCTCGTTGCTGTCGGGTTCGCGCAGCAGGGCCCACCAGCGCGCGGCGTCGTCGAGGATGTGTTGGTCGATGCCGCTGTCCATTACGGGATCTCCGCTTCGTCGAAGCGTTTGCGGCAATGCGCGAGCGCGTTGGCCACATGGTAGCGGACCATCCGTTCGCTCACGTTCATCGCCTTGGCGATCATGCCGAAGTCCTTGCCTTCGATCACGTGCAGCACGAAGGCGCGGCTGGTCTTTGCGGGAAGTTCCTTCAACGCCCGGGTCAACGCGCGCAGCTGCTCGCTGGCCGTGGCGTGCCGCTCCGGAACCGGCGGGAGCGGCAGATCGTGTTCCGGCAGCTCCACTGCGGCGTTTTCGCGGACCTTGCGCATGCGCAGCCGGTCCACCGCCAGGTTCGAGGCGACATGGAACAGGTAGGCGCGCGGCGATGCCAGCGCGTCGGGACGCTCAAGCGTCACGATGCGCATGTACGCCTCCTGCGCCACGTCCTGCGCGTCCGCCATCGAGCCGAGCTTGCAGTGCAGGAACGCGAGCAGGGCGCGGTGATGTTCCTTGAACAGCGCGTCGACCTGGTGCGCAGGCGCCTGCTCCGGCGACGGCGCGCCCTCGGTGTGCTCGGCCCGGCTCACGACTGCTGATGCTCCTGGAGGGAAGCGGCCGCGGCAGTATAGCCAGGCTCACTGGCCGCCACGCGACGCAGCACCGCAAGCGGCCGGCAGCGCCGCGGCCAGCAAGCCTTCCGCATGCGTCCGCAATGCCTCGCGGCGGCGAAACGCCGAGCGGTGCTGGCTGGGTACATCGGCTGCGGTCTTGCGTGCCGGGGTCAGCGGCAGCGCGAACCAGCCATCGACGATGGGCGTACCGCCCTGCTCGATCCAGAACGCGTCGTAGTCGGACAGGAACACGTCTCGCTTGCGCTGCAGCGGATGCGCGCCATTGCAGACGGCGCGGATCGCGTGCGCGCCGAGGCGCTCGGCGAAGGTGCAGGCCAGGGACAGCATCAGTTGCTTGGGCCGCAGCCCGTGCATCTGCTTGGTCAGCGCGCGCACCACGTCGCGGGCGTCGGCACCCTTTGGGCCCTGCAGGCAACCGATCAGTACCGTCGGATGGGCGTCGTCGCCGGTCACGGTCAGCACCAGGCGATACAGTTCGCGTCCCGCCGCGTCGCTGAGCTGCAACCAGAGCTCGCCTTCGCAGCTCATCGGCGCCGGCGGCAGCAGCGACAGCGTCAGCAGGCTGCCATCGTGCAGCGGCAGCGTCCCCAGGTCCGCCTGGCCTTGACGGTAGATGGCGTCGAACAACGCGGCCGGCAGGCGCTCGAGCATCAGGCGGTAGTGCTGCCGGAGGTGACGCAGCCGCGCCTTGCTACTCCAGCGGGTATTGACGAAGCGGTGCAGGTGGCGCTCGAGCAGGCGCGGGTCGCGCTCGGCATAGCCACGCATGCGCGGATCGCGGCGCACTGCGTCGAGGAACCGCCCGTGCTCGGTCGGCATGCTCAACGCGCGCAGCAGGTACTTGGTCGCCTTGATCCCTCGCTGCAGGCGGTTGCCGTGCCAGTCCGTGCGCCGCTGGAACGAGGCCAGGAACAGCGGCCACCACCGTGACGGTGCGGCATCGGCGCTCGGCCGGGGTGGCGGCGCAGGCCGGGCCAGGCGGGTCGGCGCCGTTTCGAACGCTGCGGCGCTCGCGGAAACGTCCACCAGATCAGTGGGTTGCAGGAAGAATTCGGTGGTCGCTTCGGTCACGTTCGGCTCGCAGAGGGACGGTGCTCTCTGACAAGACGTTTCAAGGGGCGAAAATTGAAATGGGTCCGCACGCGCGGTGCTCGGCCGCGTCCGCGGCGTCCCGGCCTGGCCGGATCTGCGTCATGCAGGCAGCGGGCGCGCGCGATAGCCGCGACGGGCGTTCCCGTTCACGCCGGTCGCGGTGAAGCCGCTCTTGCACGCGAATGACAGATCAGTGGGCGATGCCGGATTCGGCGGCGCCACGATCCGGCGCCCTCCACCTCGGCCATGCACAGGTTCCCGATGGGGCCCGCGAGCCGCGGTGCCCGCAGCAGTTGCGGCGCCGCTCAGCGCCGCGCCAGCAACACCAGCATCGCGCCGGTGCCGCCTTGCGCGGTCGGCGCCGAATGGAAGGCCAGCACGTCGTTGCGCTGGCGCAGCAGGCGGTCCACCAGGTTCTTCAGCAGCGGCACGCCGCCCGATTGCAGGCCCTTGCCGTGCACGATCCGCACGCAGCCGAACTCGTGCGCGTGCGCCTCGGCCAGGAACTGGCGCAGCAGCGTCTCGGCCTGCGCCGCGGTGGCACCGTGCAGGTCCAGTTCGTCCTGGGCCGAGAACTGCCCCTTGCGCAGGCGCTGGAACACCCGCGCCGGCAGATGCTCGCGGCGGTAGCTGGCCACGTCGCCGGCTTCCAGTGGCGTGCTCTGGCGCAGCAATTGCTGGAACTCGCCCTGCGCCTCGGCGTCGTCGCGTTCGGCCATGCGCGCGCGCGGCTTGGGGCGCGGCTTGGCATTGGCCGGCGGCGTCGCGTTGAGCGGGGCCACCTTGCCGATGGCCGCGCGGAACAGCGCGGCGGGATCTTCGTCGTCGGAATGCGCCATGCGCACAGCTTAGAGCGTGCGGCGCGGTTTGAGGTGAGCGCGGCGTTGCCGGCAGCGTCTGGCGTGCGGACCAGTGCGCTGCGGTCGCACGGCGCGACGCCGCTCCAGTGCGCGGCGCGATGGCCGTCACCGCGGTCGTCGTCGCGCTGTCAGCGACCTGGCAGGGCGCATCCGGTATCATGCCCCCGGTTTTCGAGGAGCACCATGCGCGTATTAGTGAGCAACGACGACGGCGTCGACGCCCCCGGCATCCGCATGCTGGCCGAGCAGTTGCGCGGCGCCGGCCACGAGGTGACGGTGGTCGCACCCGACCGCGACCGGTCCGGCGCCAGCAATTCGCTGACCCTGGATCTGCCGATCCGGCTCAAGCGCATCGACCACTACACCTGCAGCGTCGCCGGCACGCCCACCGACTGCGTGCATCTGGCGCTCACCGGCATGCTGGAGTTCGACCCGGACATCGTGGTCTCCGGCATCAACAATTCCGCCAATCTCGGCGACGACGTGATCTATTCCGGTACCGTCTCGGCGGCGATGGAGGGCCGCTTCCTCGGCCTGCCCGCGGTGGCGGTGTCGCTGGTCAGCCACAACCACGACCCCAGGCATTTCCAGACCGCCGCACGCGCCGCAGTGGAGATCGTGGCCCAGCTCAAGGCCGATCCGCTGCCGGCCGACACCATCCTCAACGTCAACGTGCCCGACCTGCCGTGGCAGGAGATCAAGGGCTTCGAGGTCACCCGGCTCGGCAACCGCCACCGCTCCGAACCGTGCCTGCCGCAGACCGACCCGCGCGGCGGCACCGTGTACTGGATCGGCCCGGCCGGGCGCGAGCAGGACGCCGGTCCCGGTACCGACTTCCACGCGGTACGCACCGGCTTCATCTCGATCACCCCGATCCAGGTCGATCTGACCCGCTACCAGGCACTGGAAAAGGTCGCCAGCTGGGTCGGCGGCCTGACCGCCGCGCTGGGCCGCCCGGCATGACCCCGCGGTTGCGCCTGCAGCCGGAAGCGATCGGCATCGGCATGACCTCGCAGCGCGTGCGCGACCGCCTGGTCGAGCGCCTGCGCGAGGCCGGCATCCGCGACGAGAGCGTGCTCAACGCGGTGCGCACCGTGCCGCGGCATCTGTTCATCGACGAGGCGCTGGCCTCGCGCGCCTACGAGGACACCGCGCTGCCGATCGGCCACGGCCAGACCATCTCGCAACCGTGGGTGGTGGCGCGCATGACCGAGACGGTGCTGGAAGCGGCGCCGAAGAGGGTGCTGGAAGTCGGTACCGGCTCCGGCTACCAGGCGGCCATCCTGGCCGCGCTGGGTCTGGAAGTGCATACCGTCGAGCGCATCGGCGATCTGCTGCGGCAGGCGCGCAAGCGTTTCCGCCAGCTCGGCATGAACGTGCGCAGCAAGCACGACGACGGCCGCATCGGCTGGCCCGAGCATGGCCCGTTCGACGCGATCGTGGTCACGGCGGCGGCACCGGCGCTGGTCGACGCACTGATCGAACAGCTGGCCCCGGGCGGCTGCCTGGTGGCGCCGGTCGGTGGCCCGTCCGCGCAATCGCTGATCCGCCTGCGCCGCGCCGCCGACGGCCAGATCGAACAAGACGTCCTGGCGCCGGTGACCTTCGTCCCGTTGCTGTCGGGCATGCTGGATTGACCTCCCGGAGCCGCACTGGATGAAGATTTTCGGGCCGTTGTACGAACGCGCCATCGCCTGGTCGCGGCATCGCCGCGCGCCGGCCCTGCTGACCGGTCTCAGTTTCGCCGAGGCCATCGTGTTCCCGGTGCCGCCGGAAGTGATGCTGGCGCCGATGTCGCTGGCACAGCCGCGGCGCGCGCTGTGGTTCGCCACGTTGAGCCTGCTCGGCTCCCTGGCTGGCGCGGTGATCGGCTATCTGCTCGGGCATTTCGCCTTCGCCGCGGTGCAGCCGCTGATCGAATGGCTCGGTTGGACGCAGAAGATCGACGCGCAGGTGAACCACTTGCGCGAGGTCATCGCCGAGTCGCCGTGGCGTGCGTTCTGGCTGCTGGTGCTGGCCGGCTTCACCCCGATCCCGCTGAAGATATTCACCTGGGCCTCAGGCATCGTCGGGGTGCCGCTGCTACCGTTCCTGGCGAGCATGCTGGTGGGGCGCGGCAAGCGCGTGTACCTGGTGGCCGGGGCGATCCGTCTCGGCGGGCCGCGCGCGGAAGCCGCGTTGCGCCGCTGGATCGAGCCGCTCGGCTGGGTCGCCTCGGCGATCCTGGCGCTGCTGGTGGTGTGGGTCATATGGAGAGCGAAGGTCGGATGAGCGTGGATCGGGTGGTGCGGAACGGCCTGCGTTGCGGCCTGGGGGTGCTGGTGGCGGTGGCGCTCGGCGCCTGCAGCAGCGCCACGGTGGTGCGCACGCCGGGCGGCGCGCCGGTGCGCGGCACCGCTGCTGCCTCGGCGCCTCGCGTGTCCGTGCCCAAGCCCGGAGTCAGCGCCACCGTTCGGCGCGGCGACACGCTGTACGCGATCGCCCGCGCCAACAACATCACCCCGCAGGACCTGGCCGGCTGGAACGGCCTGCAGCCGCCGTACACCATCTATCCGGGGCAGTCGCTGAAGCTGTATCCGCCGGGTGGGGCAGTCGCCGTGCGGCCCGGTAGCGGCCCGGTGACGCCGCCGGCCTCCGGTGCCGGCGCCGCCGCTCGGCCGCCGTCTGTTCCGGTGCCGGCGCCGGTCAGCAGCGGTTTCCCCTGGCGCTGGCCGGCCGATGGCGTGGTGGTCAGCCGCTTCGTCGGCGGCGAGGCGACCAAGCAGGGCATCGACATCGGCGGCAGCAACGGCGAGGCCGTGCGCGCCGCGGCGGACGGCGTGGTGGTCTATTCCGGCGCCGGCCTGGTCGGCTATGGCGAACTGATCATCGTCAAGCACAACGAACAGTGGCTGTCGGCCTACGGCCACAACCGCAAGCGCCTGGTCAACGAAGGCCAGAACGTCAAGGCCGGCCAGCAGATCGCCGAAATGGGCCACAGCGGCGCGGCGCGCGACATGCTGCACTTCGAGATCCGCTACAACGGCAAGCCGGTCGACCCACTGCTGTATCTGCCGCCGAAGTAACCGGTTGCGTCGTTGCGCGGGCGGATCCCCGGCCCGGCGCAGCGCGCCGGGCGTTCGCCAACGGCGCGGCCCAGTGGGCCGCAAGCGCCGCCGGCTCACCCGCTACAACGGCAAGCCGGTCGACCCGCTGCTGTATCTGCCGCCGAAGTAACCGGTTGCGTCGTTACGTGGGCGGATCCCCGGCCCGGCGCAGCGCGCCGGGCGTTCGCCATCGGCGCGGCCCAGTGGGCCGCAAGCGCCGCCGGCTCATACGGGGTGCCACCGTGCATGCATTCTTTTGTGGGAGGGGCTTCAGCCCCGACGCGCTGTGCTCGCATCGCGCGGCAGACGCCGCGCAGCGATCTGCAAGAGACGAAAGGAACGACAGGCGTCCTCTCTGCCTCGATCGCATGTTGTCCGCGGCGCGGCCAGGCCGTGGTTGAGGCCGCTGAGGTCAACGATGAGGAGGTCGCAGTGCCCGGCCCGCGACGCCTGGCTCAGCCTTCGAGCAGAAACCCCACCGCCACGCGACGGCCTTCGGCGGCCAGCACGTTGTAGGTGCGCGCCGCAGCGGCATTGTTCATCACCTCGATGCCGATGCCGCGGGTCAGGAACAGCGCCATCACCGCCGCGGCGGGAAACACCTGGCGTTCGCCGGTGCCGAGGATCACCAGGGCCGGGTTGAGCTCCAGCAGCGGCTGCAGATGTTGCGGCTGCAGGTCGCCGGCCGGCGGGGCCTGCCAGTCCTCGACCAGGGTGTCCGGCGCGAGGACAAAGCTGCGGGTCAACAGCCGGTCGTTCACCTTGGCCTGGCGGCCGTCGGCCATGCGCAGGGCATAGGCGTAGTCGGGCAGGTCCTGGGTCAGTTGCATGAGGTCACCGGAGCGCGCTCAGGCGCGCGGCAGCACGATCTGCCGGTCTTCCTTGGCCGGGCGATACAGGATCGCGGTATGGCCGATGCGCTGCACCAGCACGCTGTGCGACTGCTCCACCAGGCTGCCGATGGCGGCGTCGCGGGCCTCGCGGTCGTCGCCGCCGACCTTCACCTTGACCAGTTCGTGGCGCTCCAGCACCTCGTCCAGTTCGGCCAGGAAGGCCGGGGTGACGCCCTTGCTGCCGATCTGCAGCAGGGGTTTGAGGTCGTGGGCCAGGCCGCGCAGGAAGCGGTTCTGGGCCGAGGTCAGGCTGATCGACATGCAGGTGGGAGCAGGGTTGGCAAGGGCGATCAGGGTATCATGGCCGCCCCTCCCGACCGTGCGTCCATGGCCACCCGCAGCAAAAGCAGCCAACGCTGGCTCCGCGAACATTTCGCCGATCCCTTCGTGAAGAAGGCCCAGGCCGAAGGCATGCGCTCGCGCGCGGCCTATAAGCTGGAGGAACTGCTGCAGCGCGACAGGCTGCTCAAGCCGGACATGGTGGTGGTCGATCTCGGCGCCGCGCCGGGCGGCTGGTCGCAGCAGGTGCGCAAGTCGATGGGCGACCGCGGTCGCGTGCTGGCCCTGGACATCCTGGAGATGCCGCCGCTGGCCGGCGTGGAGTTCCTTCACGGTGACTTCAGGGAGGACGCGGTGCTATCGCAATTCGAGGCCATGCTGGGCGATACCCCGGTGGACCTTGTGCTGTCGGATATGGCCCCCAATAAGAGCGGAATGGATGCGGTCGACCAGCCGCGGATGATGCATCTGGCGGAATTGGCGATGGCGTTCGCCGACAGCCACCTGAAGCCGAACGGCGCGTTCCTGATCAAGCTGTTCCAGGGCGTGGGGTTCGACGACTACATCCGCGACATGCGCCGCCGCTATGAGAAGGTGACCATCCGCAAGCCGGCCGCGTCGCGCAAGCGCTCGCCGGAGGTCTACGCCCTCGGACAGGGCAAGCGCGCCCAGATCAAGTAAGCTGAACGTAAGGCTGAATCCGCAATGCCACGCATCGAGACAGAGTTGAAGGGACACCGGAGCCAATGAGGATGAACGACTTGACCAAGAATCTGCTGTTGTGGGTAGTCGTTGCCGTCGTGCTGATGGTGGTGTTCCAGAGCTTCTCGCCGCGGCTCGCCGGCGGCGCGGGCACCGACAACGTGACCTACTCCCAGTTCCTTAAGGACGTGGACGCCGGGCGGGTGAAGTCGGTCGATTTCACCGATGCCACCAACCTGTCGGTCAACGCGATCCGCTTCAAGCGCGCTGACGGCAGCGAAGGCTCGGTGTACGGCCCGAGCGACGGCAAGCTGATCGACGTGCTGTACAGCAAGAACGTGGACATCACCCGGCAGAAGCCCGACAACGGTCCGGGCTTCTGGTCGCTGGTGCTGAACTTCCTGCCGGTCATCCTGATCATCGGCTTCTGGCTGTTCATCATGCGCCAGATGCAGGGTGGCGGCGGTGGCGCCAAGGGCGCGATGTCCTTCGGCAAGTCGCGCGCCAAGCTGCAGGGCGAGGACCAGATCAAGATCACCTTCGCCGACGTCGCCGGCTGCGACGAGGCCAAGGAAGAGGTCGGCGAACTGGTCGACTTCCTGCGCGATCCGACCAAGTTCACCAAGCTCGGCGGCAAGATCCCGCGCGGCGTGCTGATGGTCGGCCCGCCGGGTACCGGCAAGACCCTGCTGGCCAAGGCCATCGCCGGCGAGGCCAAGGTGCCGTTCTTCAGCATCTCCGGTTCGGACTTCGTGGAAATGTTCGTCGGCGTCGGCGCCAGCCGCGTGCGCGACATGTTCGAGCAGGCCAAGAAGCATGCGCCGTGCATCATCTTCATCGACGAAATCGATGCGGTCGGCCGCCATCGCGGCGCCGGCCTGGGCGGCGGTCACGACGAGCGCGAGCAGACCCTCAACCAGTTGCTGGTGGAGATGGACGGCTTCGAGGGCGGCGAAGGCGTGATCGTGATCGCCGCGACCAACCGTCCGGACGTGCTGGATCCGGCGCTGCTGCGCCCGGGCCGCTTCGATCGCCAGGTGGTGGTGGGCCTGCCGGACGTGCGCGGCCGCGAGCAGATCCTCAAGGTGCACATGCGCAAGCTGCCGCTGGCCGACGACATCGAGCCGATGGTGATCGCGCGCGGCACGCCGGGCTTCTCCGGCGCCGACCTGGCCAATCTGTGCAACGAGGCGGCCCTGTTCGCCGCGCGCGAGTCGGTCAAGGAAGTGCGCATGGACCACTTCGACCGTGCCCGCGACAAGATCCTGATGGGTGCCGAGCGTCGTTCGATGGCCATGAGCGAGGACGAGAAGACGCTCACCGCCTACCACGAAGCCGGCCACGCCATCGTCGGCCGCCTGGTGCCCGAGCACGACCCGGTCTACAAGGTCACGATCATCCCGCGCGGCCGCGCGCTGGGCGTGACCATGTATCTGCCGGAAGGCGACAAGTACTCGATGAACCGTGTGGCGATCGAGTCGCAGTTGTGCTCGCTGTACGGCGGCCGCGTGGCGGAGGAACTGATCTTCGGTACCGACAAGGTCACCACCGGCGCGTCCAACGACATCGAGCGCGCGACCAAGATGGCGCGCAACATGGTCACCAAGTGGGGCCTGTCCGACGAGCTGGGGCCGATCGCCTACGGCGAGGAGGACGACGAGGTTTTCCTGGGCCGTTCGGTGACCCAGCACAAGAGCGTCTCCGACGACACCGCGCGGCGCATCGACGAAGTGGTGCGGTCGATCCTCGACAAGGCGTATGCGAAGACCACGCAGATCCTCACCGAGAATCTGGACAAGCTGCACACCATGTCGCAGCTGCTGCTGCAGTACGAGACCATCGACGCGCCGCAGATCGAGGCGATCATGGAAGGCCGCGATCCGCCGCCGCCGATGGGCTGGAACAAGTCCGGCAAGGACGGCGGCAACAACGACAAGGGCAATTCGCGTCCGCTGCCGCCGATCGCCGGGCCTGCCGAGCAGGTGTAAGCGCAGGAGCGCCCTTCAAGCGTCGAAAAGCCAGGGAGCGATCCCTGGCTTTTTTGTTGGTGGCGGTGCGGGGCCGGTCGCATCGGCTTACGCCGACTCGCCGCCTGCATGCGCGTGGGCGACAATGGCACTGCGCTGGCCGCAGGTTGCCGCGTCGATGCGATGTGCCGCGGAAACGTCGCGCACGCCGCTGCCGCCATGCGTGTGTCGCGGATGCCGCATGGCGCTGCGCAGCGCCATTCCGCCGCCCGCCACGGCCACTACCAGGAGACTCACCGATGTTCGACACCTCGCCCAGCCTGCAGTGCGGCGCCCACCGGCTGCTGCTCGATCGCCCGCGGGTGATGGGCATCGTCAATGTCACCCCGGATTCGTTCTCCGACGGGGGCGCCCACGCCAGCGTGGACGCGGCGGTGGCGCACGGCCTGCGCCTGGCCGGGGAGGGCGCCGACGTGCTGGACATCGGCGGCGAGTCGACCCGTCCGGGCGCGACGCCGGTGCCGGTGGAAGAAGAACTGCGGCGGGTGATTCCGGTGATCGAGCGGCTGGCCGCGCAGACCGCGCTGCCGCTGAGCGTGGACACCTTCAAGCCGGAGGTGATGCGCGCCGCGGTCGCGGCGGGCGCCGGCATGATCAACGACGTGCAGGCCCTGCGCCAGCCCGGCGCACTGGACGCTGCCGCGGAACTGGGGGTGCCGGTGGTGCTGATGCACATGCCCGCTGATGCCTATGCCGCCGGCAGCGCGCCCGGCTACGACGACGTGGTCGGCGAGGTGCACCGGTTCCTGGCCGAGCGCATCTTCGCCGCGGAGATGGCCGGCATCGACAAGCGACGCATCCTGGTCGACCCGGGCTTCGGCTTCGGCAAGAGCACCGCCGACAACCTGCAGTTGCTGGCCCAGTTGGCGCGGTTGGTCGAGCTGGGCGTGCCGGTGCTGGCCGGCTTGTCGCGCAAGCGCAGCATCGGCGAGCTGACCGGGCGCGAGGCGCCGGAGCAGCGGGTGGCCGGCTCGGTCGCCGCGCATCTGCTGGCTGCACAGCGCGGTGCCGCGCTGCTGCGCGTGCACGACGTCGCTGCCACCGTCGACGCGCTAAAGGTCTGGCAGGCGCTGCAGGCCGTGCCGTTGCCGCGCGCCGCCACAGCGTCGGCCGCGGCGACGATCCGCTGGCCGGACGAGGACTGATGGCGGCCGACCGGCGCCCGCGCGCGATCGCGCTGATGGGCCCGACCGCCTCGGGCAAGACCGCCGCGGCGATCGCCCTGGCCGAACGTTGCGGCGGCGAGATCGTCAGTGTCGATTCGGCGCTGGTCTACCGTGGCCTGGACATCGGCGCGGCCAAGCCCGATGCCGCCGAGCGCGCGCGGGTGCCGCACCATCTGCTGGACCTGCGCGATCCCTGGCAGACGTATTCGGCGGCCGAATTCGCCGCCGACGCGCGCGCCGCGCTGGAGGCGATCGTGGCCCGCGGCCGCCTGCCGATCCTGGCCGGCGGCACCGGCCTGTACTTCCAGGCGCTGCTGGAAGGGTTGGCGCCGATGCCGGCGGCCGACCCGCAACTGCGCGCGGCGCTGACCGCGCAGGCGCATGCCGAGGGTTGGGCGGCATTGCACGCGGAACTGCAGCGGATCGATCCGTCGGCCGCGCAGCGCATCCGTCCCGGCGACGCGCAGCGCATCCAGCGTGCGCTGGAGGTGTACCGGCTCAGCGGCCGGCCGATCAGTGCCTGGCAGGCGGACCCGGGTCCGCCGCGGCTGCCGCTGCGGGTGCTGAAGCTGGTGCTGGCGCCGGCCGAGCGCAGTGTGCTGCACGCGCGCATCGAGGCCCGCTTCGACGCGATGCTGGGGCAGGGCTTCCTCGACGAAGTGCGCGCCTTGCGCGCGCTGCCCGGGATGCAGGCGGTGGCGCAGCCGCTGGCGCTGCCGGCGGTGCGCGCGGTCGGCTACCGCCAGGCCTGGGAGTACCTGGACGGCGTCGGCGATGCGGCGGACTTCCGCGTCCGCGCCATCGCCGCCACCCGGCAGCTGGCCAAACGCCAGCTCACCTGGCTGCGCGGCGAGCAGGATGCCCGCTGGTTCGACCCGGCGCGCGACGCCGGGCGCCTGCAGGCGGCCCTGGACGCCTTTCTCGGCTGATCGGGCGCGCCGCCGCGCTGTGCTGGCGCCCGCGGTTGTGTAACATCGACGTTCCGGACCACGGCAGGGGAGCTGCGGTGCCGTCCCGGACAATAAAAACAATAATTTGGGAGTGAAGCATGTCCAAGGGGCAATCCTTGCAGGATCCTTTCCTCAACGCGTTGCGTCGCGAACGGGTCCCTGTCTCGGTGTATCTGGTCAACGGCATCAAGCTGCAGGGCACGATCGAGTCGTTCGATCAGTTCGTGGTCCTGCTGCGCAATACCGTCAGCCAGATGGTCTACAAACACGCCATTTCCACCGTGGTGCCGGCGCGCAACGTGCGCGTGGGACCGGGCGGCGGCTATGTGCAGCAGAACGAAGGTGGCAGTGCGGGTGATGATGAAGTCGAGTAGTACCGTAACGAAGTGCGGAGCCGCGGGTGTTTGATCGGTCCCGCCGCGGCGAACATGCACTCCTGATCCAGCCCTACGCGGGCGGTCCGTTGGAAGACGATGTGCTGGAGGAGTTCGCCGACCTGGCGCGCTCGGCCGGTGCCAGCATCGCCGCCACCGTGACTGCGCGCATCGACAAGCCGAGTCCGGCGACGCTGATCGGCAGCGGCAAGCTGGAAGAGGTCAAGGCCGCCGCCGACGCCAGCGGTGCCGACCTGGTTCTGGTCAACCACGCGCTCAGCCCCGGCCAGGAGCGCAACCTGGAGAAATACCTGGAGCGGCGCGTGATCGACCGCACCGGGCTGATCCTAGACATCTTCGCCCAGCGCGCGCGCAGCCACGAAGGCAAGCTGCAGGTCGAACTGGCCCAGTTGCGGCACATGGCCACCCGGCTGGTGCGCGGCTGGACCCACCTGGAGCGCCAGCGCGGCGGTTCGATCGGCCTGCGCGGCCCCGGCGAAACCCAGCTGGAAACCGATCGCCGCCTGCTGCAGAAGCGTGTGGAGCAGTTGCAGAAGCGGCTGGAGAAGGTCGAGGTGCAGCACACCCAGATGCGCCGCGCGCGGGTGCGCAGCGAGCTGCCGCGGATCGCGGTGGTGGGCTACACCAACGCCGGCAAGTCGACCCTGTTCAACGCGCTGACCGGCGCCGAAGCCTACGCCGCCGACCAGTTGTTCGCGACCCTGGACCCGACCGTGCGGCGCATCGCGCTGCCCGGCGGCAACGCGATGCTGGCCGATACCGTCGGCTTCGTGCGCAACCTGCCGCATGAGCTGGTGGCGGCGTTCCGCTCGACCCTGTCCGAGGCGCGCGAGGCAGATCTGCTGCTGCACGTGGTCGACGCCGCCGATCCGCTGCGCGAGGAGCGCATCGCCCAGGTCGACGAGGTGCTGCACGCGGTCGGCGCCGGCGAACTGCCGCAGTTGCTGGTGTTCAACAAGATCGACCGCATCGAGGGCGCCGAGGTGCGTCACGATGCGCAGGACGGCGTGCCGGACACGGCGCGGCGCGAGCGGGTGTGGATCTCCGCGCGCGACGGGCGCGGCCTGGACCTGCTGCAGCACGTGCTCGGCCAGCGCCTGGGCCTGCGCCACGTGCAGGGCAGCCTGCGCCTGCCGCCGAGCGCCGGGCGCCTGCGCTCGCAATTGCACCAGTTGCAGGTGATCCGCAGCGAGCAGGCCGACGAGGACGGCTGGCTGCTGCAGGTGGACATCCCGATCACCGAGGCCGAGCGTCTGGCCGCCGCGGCCGACGGCGCACCGATCCGCGTGCTGCTGCCGCCGCGCGAGCAGGAGGAGTGGCAGCAGCGCTGAGTGCCGCGTCGACGCCGGCGTCGGCACGCTCGACGCCGATGGGCGGGCCGGCGTGGTCGCGGCCCATGCGCCGCGTTGGCTGACGGCCGGCCATCCGCCGGCACGCGCAGGCGCGACAGCCACGGCGAATTGGGCTACAAAGCGCACTGGTTTCCCGAGCTGTGCCATGACGCTTCCCACCGATTCGGATCTGCTGCAACAGGCCACCGCCCTCAGCGATCGCTTGCGCACCGCGCGCGAGCGCCTGGTCACCGCCGAAAGCTGCAGCGGCGGCTGGATCGCCAAGGTGATGACCGACGTCGCCGGGTCTTCGGCCTGGTTCGACTGCGGCATCGTCGCCTACAGCTACGAGGCCAAGCAGGCCTTGCTGGGCGTGCGTCCGCAGACGCTGGAGCATCATGGCGCGGTCAGCCGGGAGACGGTGATCGAGATGGTGTCCGGGGCGCTGGTCAATTCCGGCGCCAGCGTCGCGGTCGCGGTGACCGGCATCGCCGGGCCGGGCGGCGGCTCGGCGGACAAGCCGGTCGGCAGCGTCTGGCTGGGCTGGAAGCGCCGCGGCGGCTATGCCAGCGCGCAATTGTTCCAGTTCCCGGGCGACCGCGACGCGGTGCGCCGGCAGACCGTGGCGGCGGCCCTGCGCGGCCTGGACGCGTTGCTGTGATCGTGGCCGCGCGCCTTCCCCGAGGATGAGCGCGATGTGGGAGGCGTTGAGCACCGTCCGCGATCTGGGACGCCTGCAGGAAATCGCCTCGGTGCTGATCCGCTACGGGTTCGGCGACGTGGTCCGGCGCATCGGCATGGCCGACGTGCTGGAGCGCGCCGGGCGCCTGCTGCACTGGCACAACGCCGAGGAGATGCTGCGCATGTCGGCCCCGCAGCGGGTGCGGCGCGCCCTGCAGGATCTCGGCCCGACCTTCGTCAAGCTGGGCCAGGTGCTGGCCACGCGCGTGGACCTGCTGCCGCCGGAGTGGATCGACGAACTGGGCGAACTGCAGAACGCCGCGCCGGCGCTGGACTACCCGCAGATCCTGCCGCAGCTGATCGAGGCGCTCGGCGAGGCGCCGACAGCGATCTTCGCCGAGGTCGAGGAAACCCCGCTGGCCGCCGCCTCGCTGGCGCAGACCCATCGCGCCCGGCTGCACGACGGCACCGCCGTGGTGATCAAGGTGCGCCGCCCCGGCATCCGCGAGGTGATCGAGGCCGACCTGCGATTGCTGGCGCGGCTGGCGGAGATCGTCGAAGCGCGCGCGCCGGACCTCAAGCGCTATCACCCGGCCGCGGTGGTGCACCAGTTCACCCTGTCGCTGCGCCGCGAGCTGGATTTCGCCGGCGAATGCCGCAATGCCGAGCGCATCGCCGCCAACTTCCAGGGACACGACGAGATCGTGATCCCGCGGGTGCACTGGCAGTGGACCTGCGAAACGCTCAATGTGCAGGACTTCGTCGACGGCATCGGCGGCCGCGACCTGGCCGCGGTCGACGCCGCCGGCCTGGACCGTCGCCAACTGGCGCGCACAGGGGCCGACATCGTGCTGAAGATGGTGCTGGAGGACGGCTGTTTCCACGCCGATCCGCATCCGGGCAACATCTTCTACCTGCCCGGCGAGCGCATCGCGGTGATCGACTTCGGCATGGTCGGGCGCATCTCCGAACAGCGCCGCTACCAGGTGGTGCAACTGCTGCACGGGCTGGTCACCCAGGACGCCGAGGCGGTCGCCGACATTCTGCTGGAGTGGACCGACGGCGAAGTCGAGGTCGACGAGGCGCGCCTGCACCTGGAAATCGCCGCCTTCGTCGACCAGTACCGCGGCGTGCCACTGAAGGATCTGCAGGTCGGTGCGATGCTCGGCGACGTCACCGCGCTGCTGCGCCAGCACGCGCTGGCGCTGCCGGCCGACCTGGCGCTGATGATCAAGACCTTCCTGACCCTGGAAGGGGTCGGGCGCCAGCTCGATCCGGATTTCGACATGGCCGGCGCCGCCGCCCCGTACCTGGAGCGGGTGATGCTGCAGCGGTTCGCGCCGCGGGCGATGGCCAGGCGCGGCCGCCGCACCGTGCTGGGCGCGCTGGAACTGCTCGGCGACCTGCCGCGCGACACGCGCCGGCTGCTGCAGGCGGCGCGGCGCGGGCGCCTGCAGTTGAACGTGGAGACCGGCTCGCTGAAGGGCTTCGGCGACCAGGTCAACCGCGCCGCCAACCGCCTGACCATGGGCATCGTCACCGCCGCGCTGATCATCGGCTCGTCGATCGTGATGAACAGCGTCGGCGGCATTTCCAGCCGCTGGCTGTTGGCGATCGGCGTCTGCGGCTTCGTCGGCGCGGCACTGTCGGGGGTGTGGATCCTGTTCTCGATCTGGCGCAGCGGGCGCTGAGCGCGGCGCATGCTCTCAAGCACGGTTCGCCGGAAGCTGAGGCGGCTGGTTCGCAGGCAGCGCCCCGCTTCACAGGAGTGTCGGCGCGCACGCGATCCCTTGTGGGAGGGGCTTCAGCCCCGACGCGATGCACTCGAATCACCCGGTACACATCGCACTGACGCTGTGCGGGGTCCAAAAAGGCCGCCATGATCAGAAGCCGCGCGCCTGCCGACGACGGCATTGCGGGCGGTCGCGCGGAGCATCCATCATTGGCGGCAGCGAAGCGCGCCGGCACTCCAGACCCACGCGCCAGTTGCTCGCCAGCTAATTTAGTAGTATTACTACTAACCATGGACCTGACCGAAACCCAGCAGGCGATCCTCGACCTGATCGCCGAGCGCATCGAACACGACGGCGTGCCGCCGTCGCAGACCGAGATTGCCCGTGCCTTCGGCTTCAAAGGCGTGCGCGCGGCCCAGTACCACCTGGAAGCGCTCGAACAGGCCGGCGCGATCCGCCGGGTGCCCGGGCAGGCGCGCGGCATCCGCCTGCTGGGTGGGGCAGCCGCCCCGGCCCCCGCGCCGCAGGTGGACAGCGCCGACGTGCTGCGCCTGCCAGTGCTCGGGCGCGTCGCGGCCGGCCTGCCGATCGGCGCGGACATCGGCTCCGACGACTTCGTGGTGCTGGACCGGGTGTTCTTCTCGCCGGCCCCGGACTACCTGCTGAAGGTGCAGGGCGACTCCATGCGCGACGAAGGCATCTTCGACGGCGACCTGATCGGCGTGCACCGCACCCGCGATGCACGCTCCGGGCAGATCGTGGTGGCGCGCATCGACGAGGAGATCACGGTCAAGCTGCTGAAGATCGGCAAGGACCGCATCCGCCTGCTCCCGCGTAACCCGGACTATGCGCCGATCGAGGTGCTGCCGGACCAGGAGTTCGCCATCGAAGGCCTGTACTGCGGCCTGCTGCGCCCCAACCGCTGATGCCGCGCGTGGAGCAGGGCATCCACTACAGCGCCGGCCGGACTTTTCCGACCCCGGATATCGCCATTCGCCGCTGCCGTCGCCCGGTCCGGACGAATTATTTTCATCTCGCCACGCACTGTCTCAGTCCGTGCGATACCAGGCCCTTACATTGACCTCACTCCGCAAATCCTCCTCACCTTCCAAGGACACCACAATGGACGAGAACAAGAAGCGCGCGCTTGCTGCCGCCCTGAGCCAGATCGAGAAGCAGTTCGGCAAGGGCTCGGTGATGCGGATGGGCGATCGCGTCATCGAAGCGGTGGAAGTGATTCCGACCGGCTCGCTGATGCTGGACATCGCACTGGGCATCGGCGGCCTGCCGAAGGGCCGCGTGGTCGAGATCTACGGTCCGGAATCCTCGGGCAAGACCACCCTGACCCTGCAGGCCATCGCGCAGTGCCAGAAGAACGGCGGCACCGCCGCGTTCATCGACGCCGAGCACGCGCTGGACCCGATCTACGCCGCCAAGCTGGGCGTCAACGTCGACGAGCTGCTGCTGTCGCAGCCGGACACCGGCGAGCAGGCGCTGGAAATCGCCGACATGCTGGTGCGTTCGGGCTCGGTGGACATCGTGGTGGTCGACTCGGTCGCCGCGCTGACCCCCAAGGCCGAAATCGAAGGCGAGATGGGCGACCAGTTGCCGGGCCTGCAGGCGCGCCTGATGAGCCAGGCGCTGCGCAAGCTCACCGGCAACATCAAGCGCTCCAACACCCTGGTGGTGTTCATCAACCAGTTGCGCATGAAGATCGGCGTGATGATGCCGGGCCAGAGCCCGGAAACCACCACCGGCGGCAACGCGCTGAAGTTCTATGCCTCGGTGCGCCTGGACATCCGCCGCATCGGCGCGATCAAGAAGGGCGACGAGATCATCGGCAACCAGACCAAGATCAAGGTCGTCAAGAACAAGCTGGCGCCGCCGTTCAAGCAGGTCGTCACCGAAATCCTCTACGGCGAGGGCATCAGCCGCGAGGGCGAACTGATCGACATGGGCGTGGAAGCCAAGCTGGTCGAGAAGGCCGGTGCCTGGTACAGCTACGGCAGCGAGCGCATCGGCCAGGGCAAGGATAACGCCCGCGGTTACCTGCGCGACAACCCGCAGGTCGCCGCCAAGCTGGAAAGCGAGCTGCGCGAGAAGTTCCAGCCCACGGAAATCGCCCCGAGCGAGGCCGAGGCGGAAGACGACGACGCGTAATGGTTTTCTGCCGGGGGAGCGGTGGAGTCAGTGCCGCTCGTCTCCCTCGGCAGTCTTGAGCAAGCCAGGAGGGCGCGCGCCAGGGACGGCGCATTTTGAATGGGGTGGCATCGCCCATGAGCGACGAACAGGCACAAGAAGCACCACGTCGGCGTCGCCGGCAACCGGAACAGACGCCGCTGCAGAAGGCGCTGGGTCTGCTGGTGCGGCGCGAGCATTCGCGCAAGGAGCTGACCCGCAAGCTGCGTGCGCGTGGCGTGGAAGCCGACGCCGCCGCGGAGGCAGTGGAACGCCTGAGCGGCGAGGGCTGGCAGGACGACGGGCGCTTTGCCGAACTGCTGGTGCGCAGCCGCGCCGGAGCAGGGTATGGCCCGCTGCATATCCGTGCCGAGCTTGGGACCCACGGCCTGGACAGTGAGGTCATCGCCACCGCGATGGGGGCCTTCGAGGGCGACTGGACCGAAAACGCGCGGGATCTGGTCCGGCGCCGCTTCGGTACTGCCGCGGCGATGGACCTGCCGCAGCAGCGCAAGGCTGCCGATCTGCTGGCGCGGCGCGGTTTCGATGGGGACAGCATCCGCGCCGCGGTGCGCGACGCTGCGGAGGACTGAGCGGGCCGGGCCTGCTACCCTTGGCGAGTTGTCTTGTCCGGTTTCCGTGGCGCCCTCATCTACGAGGGAGCGCCAGGACGCCCGTCCGCTCGTCTATAGCCAGCCCATGAACGCACCCGCCAAATTCTCCACCTCCCAGATCCGCAGCGACTTCCTCGACTTCTTCAAGGGCAAGGGCCATACCATCGTGCCGTCCGCACCGCTGGTGCCCGGCAACGATCCCACGCTGCTGTTCACCAATTCCGGCATGGTGCAGTTCAAGGACGTGTTCCTGGGCGCCGAGAAGCGCAGCTACGTGCGCGCAGCGGACGTGCAGCGCTGCCTGCGCGCCGGCGGCAAGCACAACGACCTGGATTCGGTCGGCTACACCGCCCGCCATCACACCTTCTTCGAGATGCTCGGCAACTGGTCGTTTGGCGACTACTTCAAGAAGGACGCCATCGCCTGGGCCTGGGAGCTGCTGACCCAGGTCTGGAAGCTGCCGGCCGAGCGCCTGCTGGTCACCGTCTACCATACCGACGACGAGGCTTACGGCCTGTGGCGCGACATGATCGGCGTGCCCGCCGAGCGCATCGTGCGCATCGGCGACAACAAGGGCGCGCCCTACGCCTCGGACAACTTCTGGCAGATGGCCGACACCGGTCCCTGCGGCCCATGCACCGAGATCTTCTACGACCACGGCGCGCACATCGCCGGTGGCCCGCCGGGGTCGCCCGACGAGGATGGCGATCGCTTCATCGAGATCTGGAACCTGGTGTTCATGCAGTTCGATCGTCAGCCCGACGGCACCCTGGTGCCGCTGCCGGCCCCCTGCGTGGACACCGGCATGGGCCTGGAGCGCCTGGCCGCGATCCTGCAGCACGTGCACACCAACTACGAGATCGACCTGTTCCAGACGCTGATCCGCAAGGCCTCCGAGCTGACCGGTACCGCCGACCTGGAGAACAAGTCGCTGCGCGTGATCGCCGACCACATCCGTGCCTGCGCATTCCTGATCGTTGACGGCGTGCTGCCGTCCAACGAAGGTCGCGGCTACGTGCTGCGCCGGATCATCCGCCGCGCCCTGCGCCATGGCTGGATGCTCGGCGTGCGCCAGCCGTTCTTCAGCAAGCTGGTGCCGACCCTGGTGGAACTGATGGGCGAGGCCTATCCGGAACTGACCGCCGCCCAGGACACCGTGCTGCGCGCCCTGCAGGCCGAGGAAGAGCGCTTCGCCGAAACCCTCGATGCCGGCATGAAGATCTTCGAGGACGTCGCCGCCAAGGCGCAGGGCGGGATGATCGCCGGCGAGGACGCCTTCCGCCTGTACGACACCTACGGCTTCCCGCTGGACCTGACCCAGGACATCGCCCGCGAGCGCGATCTGCGCGTGGACGAGCAGGGCTTCGAGACGGCGATGGACGAGCAGCGCCGGCGCGCGCGCGAAGCCGGCAAGTTCGGCGGCGGCGTGCAGCTGCCGGCGGATCTGGTGGCGACGCTGGCCCCGACCGTGTTCCTGGGGTACGACAGCCTGCAGGCCGACGGCCTGCGCGTGGTCGCCCTGCTCAAGGACGGTCGTCCGGTCCAGTCGGCCCAGGCCGGCGATGCGGTGATCGTGCTGACCGACAAGACGCCGTTCTATGCCGAATCCGGCGGCCAGGTCGGTGATCTCGGCACACTGACTGCCGCCGGCACCCGGGTGACAGTCACCGACACGCAGAAGTTCGCCGGCCAGTTCCATGGCCACGTCGGCACCCTGGAAGAAGGCAGCCTGAAGCTCGGCGACGTGCTCGCCGGTGAGGTCGATGCCGAGCGCCGCGGCGCCACCATCCTCAATCACTCGGCGACGCACCTGCTGCATGCGGCCCTGCGCGAGGTACTGGGCACCCACGTCCAGCAGAAGGGCTCGCTGGTGGCGCCGGATCGGCTGCGCTTCGACTTCTCGCATTTCCAGTCGATCGGGGCCGAGGAACTGGCGCTGATCGAGCGCAAGGTCAACCAGCAGGTCCGCGCCAACAATGCGGCCGAAGTGCACCAGATGGGCATGCAGGAAGCGCTGGACTTCGGCGCGATGGCGCTGTTCGGCGAGAAGTACGGTGAGCGCGTGCGCGTGCTGAAGATGGGCGACTACTCCACCGAACTGTGCGGTGGCACGCACGTCGGCCGGACCGGGGACATCGGCCTGTTCAAGATCACCAGCGAAGGCGGCGTCTCCGCCGGCGTCCGCCGCATCGAGGCGGTGACCGGGCAGGGCGCGCTGGACTACGTGGCGGCCGAGGAGGCCCGGCTGCGCGAGGCGGCCGACCTGGTCGGCGGCAACAGCCATGACGTGGTCGACAAGATCCGTCAGCTCGGCGACCGCTACAAGCGCCTGGAGCGCGAGCTGGAGGCGCTGAAGGCCAAGCTGGCGTCCGGCGCTACCGCCGACCTGGCCGGCTCTGCGGTCGACGTCGACGGCGTGAAGGTCCTGGCGGTGCGGCTGGAAGGCTTCGATGCCAAGGCCCTGCGCGAGGCCATGGACCGTCTGAAGCAGCAGCTGGGCGATAGCGTGATCGTCCTGGCCGGCGCCAGCGAGGGCAAGGTCGCCCTGGTCGCCGGCGTGAACGGCAGCCCAATGGGACGGGTCAAGGCCGGGGAACTGTTGAGCCATATCGCCGGTCAGATCTCGGGCAAGGGCGGCGGCCGCCCGGACCTCGCCCAGGGTGGTGGCGAGGACGGGCCCGCCCTTGCCCCCGCACTCGCCGGCGTCCCCGCCTGGGTCAAGCAACATCTCCCCTGAACATCCGAACGCCGTGCCTTGCTGGCAGGGCGCGGCTTCCCGTAACATCACCCCTCTTTTCACTTTCATTATGGGGCGTGCCGCAGCGCGGGCGCCGTGCCGGTGAGACCCACCGGTTCCCTGGAGAATTCTAAAAATGTTGATCCTGACTCGCCGGGTAGGCGAAACCTTGATGATCGGCGATTCGGTCACCGTGACGGTGCTTGGGGTCAAGGGCAATCAAGTGCGTATCGGCATCACCGCGCCGAAGGACGTGGCGGTGCATCGCGAAGAGATCTACCAGCGCATCCAGCGCGGCGACGAGCCGAACTCCCACGGCGGTGGTCACGGCGATCAATCTGCCGATTGATGCGTCGAAAGGGTTTACCTGAGACCCCACAACCCGGTATTCTTCGCGCCCGGTCGCGGAATATCCGCAGCGCAGAAATCCGGAGTGATGCCCGAGTGGCTGAAGGGGCTCCCCTGCTAAGGGAGTATAGGGTCAAAAGCTCTATCGAGGGTTCGAATCCCTCTCACTCCGCCAGTGTCAAGGAAACGCCCGCAAATCAACGATTTGTGGGCGTTTTTCTTTTTCGCCACCTTGGACACTCGCTTGGACACTTCCATGCGAGTCGCGCACTACCTCACCCGCGGCGAGACCGGCCGCTACTACGTTCGTTTGCGCATTCCTGCTGATTTGCAGGCGCGCTTCGGGCGCAAGGTCATCAAACGCAGTGCCGGCACGACGTGCGATCGCGCCGCGCTTGGCTACGCGCTCCTCCTGCAGCAGCGCTATGCTCGAGCCTTCGCAGCCATCAGGAACGGCAGCATGGGATCGGAGCTGGATGAGCTCTTGAGGAGCCTGGAGGGCACGTCGTCGCTCGAGCTCATCCTCAAGGACGTGAAGCTGCCGGGTGGGGCCTCGTTCGGCCAGGTGGAGATCAACGACCAGAACGACTTGTCGTTGTTCCAGAAGCTGGCGGCGCAGCACGCGGTGCCCGTGCCGTCGCCCACACCGTTCCCGCCGCGCAGGGTCGTCAAGCCCATCGGTGAGGCTCGCCCCGCTGGCCTGACCCTCGCGGCTGCGCGCGACAAGTATCTGGTCAGCATCCAGGGCAAGAACACCGCCAAGACCATCGTCCAGAAGACCCGCGCCCTCAAAGACCTCGAGGCCTTCGTGGCGAGCCAGCGCAAGGGCAAGAGCAAAGAAAAACAGTCGGTGATGTTGAAGGAACTGACGCGGACCGACTTCTCGGAGTGGTTCCTGCACGAGACCGCACAGAAGCGCGTCATCACATACATCACCAACCGGTTCTCGGCCTGCGCGGATTTCATCAAGTGGGCGCAGACGGCTGGCCACTACCCGCAAGGCGACAACCCTGCGTCTGGTCATGCCTCTGTGCCCAAGCAGCTGAAGAAGCAGCGGGCGAAAAGCCATGGCTCGCAGGCGTTCACCCCGGACCAGGTCAAGCGCATCTTCGACCCGGAGAACTTCAAGCAGTTGAAGGGCGATGCGGCGCGGTGGCTCCCGCTCATCCTGCTTTACACGGGTGCGCGCTCCAACGAGGTGGCCCGGTTGGAGCTGGAAGATTGCCGAGAGGAAGACGGCATCCCGATCTTCCACTTCACCTGGATGGGCGAGGACAAGAGCCTTAAGACCGACGCCAGCGATCGGAAGACCCCGGTGCACCCGGACCTCATCAAGCTGGGGCTGTGGGAGCGTGTGGAGCGGCTCAAGGCCGCCGGCGAGACGAAGCTCTTCCCGGAGCTCAGCTTCGACGCCAAGAACGGGCCTGCGGGCCGGACCCAACACGCGTTCTCACGCTACCTGGTCAAGCTGGGCATCAAGGCGCGCGGCGGTGGCAGGGTGGGGCACCACAGCTTCCGGGACACGGTCATCGGCGCGTTGAAGGCGGCTGGGGTCCACCGGGAGATGCGGGAGGAATACACCGGGCACGAGTTGTCGGACCGGCAGGAGCATGCCCATGCGTATGAGACGGAGTTCAGTCCGACGGCGTTGGCTGAGGCTTGTCATTCAAAACTTGCTTGGGCCATTAATGCCGAGTTGATGACCAATGAAGAGCCGCTTCCTATCTGCCACAACACGGACGAGTAGGCTGAAACAGGTTGGTTAGGCAGCAATTTTGCTGATTTATTCATTTTTGTGAGGGTGGGCTAAGTGGCGTGGCCACGGCTATTGACAGCTGTGGCCACGCATCCTAGCCTACGATATGTGAATCCCTAGAGGAGCGCGCCGTGAGTGAAGACAATCTATTTCCCTTTGAAGTCCAGAAAGCCATACAAGAGCGCTTCGGGCAAAAAAAGGCGCATCACTTGCTTGATGTGCTGAGTGAGATTGTAAGCGCAAAGTCCCAGGACTATTTCGGTATTCACAATGCGCGTGAAACAAAGAAAGAATTGGCTGGTGTCTTAAACCAAGCATCAGCTGGAAAGCCTCAGCTTATTCAGAGGGCTAATGATGACTTGCCTTTAATATTGATGTCTATGGAGACAGTCATGGCAGTCTTGGATCATGAACTTTCGGTGCCAACTTCTTTTTGGCAAGAAATCGAAAACGATCTTCTGCCTATAGATAAGCCGATAAAGCTCAAGGAGCGCCATAGGGAAGGTATCAAGTATTTAGACGGAAATTTAGAGCTGGTAAGCGACTGATGAGCTACCTCCTATCAACCGCTGCACTCAATGACTTGGTGTCGCAGAAGTTATCCATGGTAGGGTTTGCAAGTGCGGTCAATTACAACTCTATCCATGTTAGCGTCATATCAGCGGGTATTTTATATGCAGAAATTTCCGCACTTCCTCCGTCGGCTAGCAGTAAGCACAATCTTAAGATAAACCTAGATGTCATCATGAAGAAAGTTGAGTCATCAAACGGTGTAAGGGATATCAGTCTTGATATAATTAATAGCTGGGTCCAACTTGATGGTCTGCAACTTATGAATAGTATGGGTCAACCTTTAGGGATGGAATCAACGCTGGTTTTTGCCACTGCATTGGTGTCTCAGTTGACTCTCGTTACGCCGGTAGAGCCGTGGTTACCCACCCTTAAGGCGCGCGGTTTGCATGTCCACACATACTAAAGGAAGATGGGGAATTTCGTTTCCTGATAACGTCGAGGCAATAGCCCCGGAGCGAGTAAACATACTTGCACTTTCGGGCGGCGGATACAGAGGTCTTTTCGGTGCTCATGTGCTTTCAAAAATGGAAGCGCGCTTTGGTACATCCTGTAAAGATAATTTCCAAATTTTTGCGGGGACTTCTATCGGTGGCATAGTGGCTTGTGCATTGGCTGTAGGTATTCCAGCCAAAACGGTGTATGAATCATTCAAAGAAAATGGCGAGAAAATATTCCCGAAAAAATGGCTTTCATTTAGAAGGGGCTTCTTCGCTGTAAAATATTCGCCTGTGGCTCTAAAAAGAGTGGTAGAGGAAATTCTCGGCGCTCACTCTAATATTCCTCTTAAAAATATTAAAGTCCCGCTTTTGCTTCCGACTGTGTGCATCAATGATTCGACTGCCACGGTATTAAAATCTGGAGGGCTGGCATTTGATGAGTTCTCTTCAGATGTTTCGCTCCTAGAGGCAGCTATGGCTACTTCGGCTGCTCCTACATATCTTCCGTCCCGTCTCGTCGGTAATAGAACGCTGGTGGATGGTGGCCTAGTCGCTAATGCTCCAGATGTGGTAGCTATTGCTGAAGCAGTCCGTTCAGTGTGTAAGCTTGAAAATACCTATATGCTCAGTATAGGGACTTGCGGACGCCCCCCGCGTAAGGGACTGGGCGGCTCTATTGCAGCGGGCAAGTTGAGTTGGATAATAAAACATAATTTGGTGGGGCTTACTTTCGACACGCAAGAGCAGCTTGCGGTAGAGACGGTTGGGTTACTCTTAAGGGAGAAATACCTCCGCATAGATGCCGAGGCATCCACAGAAGAGAGGGCTGTTCTGGGTTTGGATAAAGCTGGTCCGGCAGCTACCAAGATGTTGGATGCCTTGGCTGTCAGGGCTGTAGGTCAATTAACGCAACAACAATCACAGCGCTTGGATGACTTCTTTCATTTCAAGCCCATGTTTTGACTGATTACTGCTGTGGATTATTTGCCACGTTGTTGAAGATAGGCAATCGTATCTCCCACAAAGGTTCGGCGGCCCTTCTTGGGAAAGCTTTTGATTTCACATTTAGTCCAAAAAAGACATGCCCATGGAGAAATTATGGCTAACTCCTTTAAACTCGTGGCCTCCGGGATAAGACCCATGTTCCTAACAGGCGATGCGCTGAATGAGTAAGAAAACCCTGGAGTCGATCACCTCTGCCAAGGCCAAGATCGAAGAGGAGCTCCGCAAGCTCGAAGAGCAAGAAGCAACCCTCCGCCAAGAACAGGCCGCCTCCGCAGTGACAGAGATCATTGGCCTGCTGAGTCAATACGGCGAGCACTTCACCCCGAAGCAGAAGGCCGAACTGGCGGTGGCCATCGGGGCCAGCAGCCCCGGCCGTGGCCGCAGAGCCGCTCCAGCTCAGACCAAGAAGGAAGTGGCCCCCAAGTATTGGCTGCCCCATACCCAAGAGACTTGGTCGGGCCGCGGACGCACCCCCTTGGCGTTCAAGGCGTGGGAGGGCACGGCGGCCTACAAGCAGTGGAAGGCCAGCCACCCGGACGAGAAGTTTCCGAAGTATCCGGGGTAGCCCGTCTCGGACGTTCGTTGAAAAGAAGCCCTGGATCGCCAGGGCTTCTTGCTTTGGGAAACCGGAAAAATTCGCAAGCACTGTCTCGCTCTGTGCGACACATCTTCTGTCTACTCCTGCCGTGGCATGCATCGGATGTGGGGTGCTAGCCGCACGGGCTGAAAAATCAACCAGCGAGAGAGAGAGAAATCATGGGTGACCTGCACTTTGACGCGAACGGAATTTTCAACGGAATCGTCGTTGCTCTGCTGCTTGGAGGAGGTGGTTGGGCACTGGGATGGGCAAGGATGCGGCTAGGCCTGATAAACGACAGGATTAGCCTCAAGATCCTTCGGGCTGAGTTGAACAAGGTATTGAGTCTTCAGCAGAACCCAGGAAAAGTTGCGGAATTCCTTCTCACCCAACTGCTCTGCTGCTTCGGAATCCTGGGGATTGGAATGGCCTATGCGCCGATGGCTTTCATGGACGGTGGAGCAAAGCTGATTGGGCCAATCTTGGCCATCCTTGGATTGGGCATCTATACCTGTGTCGTCTACGCGATCGGCATCATCATTCGGCTGAAGAAGGGAGCCAAGTATGTGCAGCGCCAAGAAGCAAAAGTTGCGGCGCTTGAGGAGAGGCTTGAGCGAAGGAATGCGGTGAAGCAAAAAGTGAAGCATTAGGGCTTTGAAGGCTATGAGGTTTGCGTAGCATTTTTTCTGATGCCAAGGTCCGTGTTCAACTGATCACGAGTCCGCATCTCCCATGGCAAGCTGTCTCCATCGTCCAGGCCACTTCACCCACCATGGCTGGGGGACGGAGGCCAGAACCTCCACCTAAGCGCCGACGATCAAAGGCCCCGCACGCGGGGCCTTTGCTTTTCGCCCGGCTGGGCTGCGGTCTGATATGGGCCAGGCGAGGAGGGGCCGCGGCTCGAGCTCGACTTCACGGATGCATTTGTCCAATCCCGTAGACGGTTTTCCCCAGGCTCTGGGCTGCGCTTGCGGCCCCTTCAGCCCAGCAGTAGCGTCTATGAGGCCGCATACCTCAAGGATCGACCGATGAAAACCTTCTCCGGAATAGCTATCGGGGTGGCCATGATGGCCGCCGGGTTGTCCCCGCTCGCCAAGGCAGCGGAGCCGGCGTTGAACCCGGCCGACGTCATCGAGGGCATGGGAGAGCGCATTCCCCCCGGCAAACAAAACGTCAGCCTGTCGCCGTTGTTCAAGGCCTACGTGTTCGAGAAGGCGGGTCTGAAATTCGTGCAAATCAACTCGCTGCAGGACGAGGTCATCACCGTCATCGTCGTCACGCCTGGCGCCGAGTCCCGGCTGCCGATCGGCTCTGCCGCGGGGCAACCGCTGCCCGTGCTCGAGGGCGACGCGACCAGTTGAGCGGATGCTCCCGGAGAGCGGGACTCCCCTCGTAGCTATCCCTTGCCCGCAAAGAGAAAGCCCCAGGTGGTGGCCCAGGGCTTCAATGAGACGCGTTGCGACGCCGGCGCGTGCTCAGCTCAGATCGCAGTTGCTCGGCAGCTTCCACGTCGTCGCCGGCAGCATGTTCTTGACCGCAGATGATGCGGTGATGCCAACGTTGCTGGCACCGATGAGTTCTTCCAGGTCGGCGATCGACACGATGTAGTCGTCCAGGCTGCCCAGGCCGGTCTGGTTCGGGATGATCCAGCTGATGGCCTTCTCAGCGCCGGTGCTCGGGTCCGTGGTGATGATCGTCTTCCAGAAATATTCGGGCGTGCGGATGCCGTGGCTCGAGAGGAAGTAGTCGTTAGACGTGTCTCCGAAGACCACGCCGCCGTAGACCTTCACCGGCCGGATATCGCGGTAGCACTCGGCGACATTTTCCGCGCTCACCCAGATGCCCTGATTGAAGCCCGACACCTGCGGCACGATGTTGGACATCAGGTTCGCGCGCACGATGTAGGTCGAGTTGTAGTCCATGTGGTTCGACGTGACCAGGTGGCCACGGTCGTAGCCCGAGCGCACGCTGGCGTAGGACTTCGTCGAGGTCTGACCGCCACAGCCGCTCGGCAGGGTGGTGTCGAGCTTGAAATCAGATGGGCGCGCCGCAGACCCGGTGTCCGCGTTGAGCGAGTATTCGTAGCGTGTGGCGGTGTGCTCGGTGCAGTCGTAGGTCAGGATAAAGCCGCCCTTGTTGAGCGTGACGACCTGGGCCTGCGCTGCTGCGCTGGCGGTGGTGAACAGGAAGACGGCGAGGAAAATCCGGAATCGCATAGTGCACTTCTCCATGTGTTTAGGCAGGCCGCACGAACCCAGCACGCACGGACAAGGGCCGTGCCTGTTGAGAGACGCGCGAGTTGACAGAGGTGGAGCAGACAGCCGAGACCGGCTCAATGCCGGTGTGGTGGGAGAGACGACAACCGCGCCCCTTTGCCACGGAGTGGCACGCGGTTGCGACATGTATCTAACAGCGAGCTGAGCGGGTCAACCGCGGATTGGCCAAGGTGTGACTTGGTCGGAAGACTTCGTCGCTGTAAAACGGCCTCCATAGCCATGCAATACGGGCGAGGTATGGAGCAAAAAGAAAGCCCGGATTGCCGGGCTTTTTGATGCGGATGCTCTATCGGAATCAACTGGTCAGCTGCACCCACAGCACCAGCAATACCATCGGCAGCCCGCTCAGCAGCGAAAAGATCCAGAAGGCTCCCATCAGAGCCAGCGGCGTCATGACCCACCACTGGGCCCAGCTGAAGCCCTGGTCGCGCTGTCGAGCCGCGTAGGCGGCCTGCGGGTAGAGCCGCTCTGCTTTGCGCAGACCCCGCCGGGCCATCAAGGGCCCGACGAGGAAGCCCAGCGGGCCCAGGAAGAGCAGGCTCAGCGAGAACCACCAGAAGAAGCGGTTGTGGGGCGTCAGCACTTTCTTGGGGTCAGCACGCGGCGCACCGACGCCAGGGAGCGGGTGGACCGCGCCCATCGACGCAGGGGTGATCGGATCAGGATGGGGCGTCATTTGGCGTAGGCCCTCCACGTGCCGTCGGCTTTGGCATAGCGCAAATTCTTGTTGACGGGCACGGGGACCTGCCGACCGGCAATCTCGAGGACGACCTGGCCGCGCGTGTCGCAGCGGTAGCCGTCGGCGTCCTCGGCCTTGGTGCAGCCGGTCAGCTCGAAATCCCGAATGTCGCTCACTCGGCCGGCGCCGCTCTGCTCAAGCAGGGTCACCAGGGCCTGCTTGGCGTTGTCGTTCGAGGGCTTGCCGCTGCAGGCGGTCAGGCCCAAGGCCGTGGTCAACGCGACCAGGCCGATCCATGCGTTTTTCATGTCGTTCCTTTTGCTGAGGGATGGTGATGGGGGAGGCGGGCGAGATCAGGGGCTACGGCTTGTCGCGGTTGCCGTCGGGCTTGAAGCCCGCGATCCAGAGCCGGCTGTCCTTGAAGGGCGTCAGCAGGCCGCTGGCCCCCGGATGCAGATCTGCGGTCTGGAGGAACCCCGAGACCCACGCCACGCGCAGCGACACGTCGACGGCGCGATCGGCGACGCCGGGGCGGCTCACGTTGACGGCGAACGGTTGCGCGGGCGGGTTGGGGCCGGTGGAGCGCTGAGCGCCCGTGTTCGGCTTGCTGGCCGGCACTCGGATACCGGTCAGCGTGTCGCGGCCTTTCCACAAAGCGGACGTGTTGAGCTCGGCCGTCTCGCCCAAGTCGTCGGTGTCGGTCAGCGGGGCGTCCGCGCAGGCCCGGAAGGTCTCGACGCTCGACGCGGTAGGGGTGGTCCAGATCTTTGCTTCGACAGTCCAACAGGGAAGGGAGGTCCCCCACTCGGTGAACGTCAGCGCGACCCGAGGCCACTCCAAGCGGCCAGCCTGGGCGGCCTGGTTGTTGTCGCCTTTGAAGAGGTTGTGCAGCTTCCCAGCGCCGCTGAGAGGCGTGTAGAGGGCGCCGGAGCTACCCACCTGCGCTGCGGACTTGCTCCCCGCCTTCGGCTGGATGCCGACCATCTGCTTGCCGGCGTCCTTCAGGCTGCCGCCGAGCTGACGGAAGAAGCTGGGCTTGGGTGCGGGGTCTGAGCCGTCCTGGGCGTGAGCCATAGAGGAGACGAGCGTCATTGCCAGGAGCGCAGCGAACGCTCCTTGTCCTGCGTGCTTCATAGGAAAAGCCCCTGTAGACCGCCGGCCTGGCGGCATTTACGATAATCGCAGATGAGAAGCCGGCATCCAAGCGGCACACTGAGGGAATTCAGCTTTCGTGCAATCTTCTCGATGCCCAAACCCAAGACACCGGCCACGGTCTATGGCACGCGCCTGCGGAGTGCGCGGATGGCCATGGGCTGGACCCAGGCAGAACTCGCCGAGCGCATTGGGATGGTGGACTCGGTGTCAGGAGCCACGCGGGTGAGCCGTTACGAGACGGGGCAACATGACCCTGATCCTGCGACCGCGGAGGCGTTGGCCAAGGCGCTGGACTTGCCGGTGGCCTATTTTCATGCCACTTCAGACCTGATTGCGGAGATCATTCTGCTGGTATCGCGGCTACCGCCGGCCAAGCAAAGGGAGGCGCTAGAGCGCCTGCAGGAACTGGTTGGGAAGGCAAGGAGCTAGGCTGACGTTTTGTCTCACAAAACGAGACTGGCGTCACTTATCCTGTCTTGGTCGGAGAGGGTCTCCGACGGATTGTTTTGCCAACATCTAGCAGAAGGAGTTTGTTATGGCTGGTGGAAACTATTGGTCCGGGCAGGAATGCCCCAAGACCGGAACCTACGGGCAATACAGCGATGTAGACAATAAATACGCTGGTGCTTCCTACGACCGCCATGTTCAAAAGGGGGAGCGGTTTCCACCCAGCTTGAACAACCATCACTTCCACGAGAAGTAATGGAAAAGGGGAGGAGGGCGTGTTCCTCCTCCCTTTAAAAGAGTATTACTGCTCATTCGAAATTTACGCCGCCCGAGTGGTGCTTCGGCGAGCAACAATACGTTACGGATAGAACTTGCTCGGATCGGCCAAGCTCGAATCGAACTGCCCCCGCTGGTAGCGCGGCAGCTCCACGTTGGGCTGATACAGTTCCAGTGCGCTGATCTGCTTGCTGCGCGTCGCCTGCGATCGCTTGTGTAAGTAGTGCTTGCGCAGCACTGGAACCCGTTCGCGGGGATCGGTGCTGTGGCCCGTGACCAGGGCAATCTCCTTCTCGGGGACGTCGATTGCATCGAGTTCGGTGGCCAGGGTGTGGCGGAAGGCGTGGAAACCGATTCCTTTCTCGAACCCAAGGCTCTTCAGGTAGCGCCCAAAGTCCACCACGAACTGCTGGCTGTAACGCGCATTCGTTTCCCCGGTCTTCCGGTTCACACCAGCGGAGAGCAACGGGAACAGTCGGGGGTGGCCGGTCGCCTTCATGTCTTCCACGAATTCCAGGAAGCCTGCCTCCAAGAGTGGCTTCGCGATGGGGACGATGCGCATGCATCCCGCGCCCTTCATGCTTTGCCGGCTGCGCCGCCGGCGTTTCGGGTCCGCGGCCAAGTCTTGGTCCAATGTCTTCTGGAAAGCGATGCACCACACCCCGCGTTCCTCGCTGATGTCGGCCAGCTTCAGCTGGCAGACCTCGTTGACCCTGGCGCCGGTATACAAGCCGATCATCGGCGCCCACCAATACTGAGGTTTCTTGGCCCAGGGGATGAATGTCTCGGGGTCGAAAATGGCCTGCAGGTCTTCGTCCTCGAACAGCCGGATGGCCTTCTCTGGATCGATGGTGTCGTCCTGCTTGATCTTCCGGAAGGCCTTCATGGGCGAAGAAACGATGGCCTGTCCGTTGACCAGGTGGTTGAAGAAAGCGACGAGGAACCGGCGATGACGCTCCTCGGTGGCCGGGGCCAGCGGCGCCACGTCCTGCTCTTTCCCCATGGCGATGGCTTCGTCGAAAGTGAGATCCTTCAACAGCGGGTCCGACGTCAAGTTCCTGGGGGCCCAGCGCAGCAGCTTCCAGAGCGCTTGGATGTGGTGGTAGTCGACCCGGGACGCGGAGATGTTGCCGCAGGTGAGCAGGAGCAGCTTTAACGTGCGCTCTGTGGCCAGCACTGTCTTTGGGTCCAGCTGCCGGCGGCGCATGTCCTCCAGATGGTCTTCGATTTCTTTGGCCAAGGGGCGCGACGGGGTGCCCATGGGCAACTGCGCTGGGTAGCGTGTGCTGTTCTTCAGGCCGCTCTTTCGTCCGGTTTCGTCGAGCGCGGCGAGGATGCACTCTTGGAGATTGATGGCGGCTTCCCGGCCTCGGATGATGGCGCGGTCGATGCGGAACCGGCCGATGTGGATGCCTTCCAACTGCAGGAGGCCGAACGGCGAGGCGATGTAATCGTTGAGTGTTGCGGAGGGGTTGCTGGTCATGGGTCACTTCCATCGAAAGATGGAAGTAGGGATAAAACAGGTCGCGAATTCGTCAATGGGGGCGATACAAAAATTTGCGGTGTAGACGAATACCTCAGGTGTTAGGGTCTTCCCGATGGGGTGCTTCCCGAATCCGCCAATTCGTTATCCGGCAAGAAGCCTTATAAACCAAGGGTTTCGAGAGAATTTTTGTCGATTTATCGCAGTCAATTGCGTATTGTTTGCATTAAATAAGCTAACTTACTTCGATATTTTTCATCATCTCTAGATGAATATAAGTTAAATGTTAGTCAATTTCTGTAAGCTTATTTTTATTTTTCCTGCTCGCACTGTTGTAACTGTCAGTTACGAACAGGCTGCGGAGTGGTGTTGCGAAATTTACAATCTGTCGTAGGTTCGGTCAGTGAAAGCCTGCAGTTCGCTCGGCTAATCTGATTGTGACATGGCTAAAAAGATTAATGTTGGACCGGAAGATCTATCGAAGGCCTGGGCGGCACTGATTCGCTATGAGCGTCGTCAATCTCGAAAAGAGCACCCGGCCGGTAACTTTGATAAAGCAAAGCGTTGGTATCCAAAAGGGCGTGATGAAGAAGTCATGATCGGAGGGCGTCCGCCAACCCGTGGCTATCCCAACTCATACAACGTGGCTTGTCGTAGCCTGGCTCATTGCGAGCGTTACGAAAACGCAGACCATGAGGTCGTCCTCAGGCTGAAGCGTGAGCTCAAGAAAGTTGGAATTGAAGCGACGAGCGACGGGGCTGAGAATATTCTCCGCGCGGCTTTTCTTGATCAAGCGTTGCCACAGGCTGAGCCAGTCACTGTTAGATCTCGTTTTTAAGCTCCGTTCTGGGTGAAGATAAGCTGGGTGGCGCCACACCAAGGTCCCGCATCACGCTTTTTTGAGGATGTGGTGCCCTGGCGCTACCGGTCCTGGAACCGCGGTTCCTACGAGGATGCTCCAGCCATATGAAACACTGCGGCGCGGGCGCCTAAACCTCCATCTCCATCGCCGGCTATGATTCCCGCACTGGGGAGGGAAGCCGATATGAGGACAACTCTAATGCGCCAAGCGCTGCTCGGCTGGGCTCTTTTGCTGCCAGCATCAGCAGCCATGGCCTGCAGCTGCTTGATGTATGAAAGCTTGGATGACGCTAAAGCCAGGGCTGCCGTGGCCGTCCAGGCGACCATCGTCTCCGTGCAGAGAAAGATCGTTCAGCACGGTGACGCGCCTTACTCGGAGCAAGAGGTGGTCCGTTGGCGTGTTGGGGAGTCCATGCGTGGCCCATTGGCCGCCGGCCAGGAATTCGAGACGCGGACAACGATTTCTCCGGCTGCCTGTGGTGAGCAGGTGGTCGATGTCCAACGAGCGCAAGCAATGCCTCTGCGTAAAACGTGGTGGCTGTTCTTCCAGTGGATTCCCGAGAACCGAGCGCCTTGGTTTGTTGCCACGTGCTCAAGAAGCCAGCCCGTTGACGCAGTGGCCCCAGTGCCTGCGTCGTAGGATGACCTTGTTCTAGGTGCAGTGAAGGGTATCGCCTACCGGCCGCCCTGAAACTTGAAGGTGAAGTGAGCGGCCGATGCGGCGGTCTCGCTGGCAATTGGCACGGGTGTGGCGTCCACCAGCGTCAACATGCCAT
Organism: uncultured Xanthomonas sp.; assembly: GCF_964278005.1. NCBI lineage: Bacteria > Pseudomonadati > Pseudomonadota > Gammaproteobacteria > Lysobacterales > Lysobacteraceae > Xanthomonas > uncultured Xanthomonas sp. The sequence continues at coordinate 47,357 of NZ_CAXYKF010000016.1, read as the reverse complement.
CGGCAACAGGGACCGGGACGCCCAGCGTGAGGTCCATCTCCTTGGACCAGCCGCCGCCAAGCACGGTCGCCTTAACGACCAGCCGGCCGGCCTGGATGCATTGAACGTCGGCAGGGCAGCGGCTGTCTTCGATGACGCGATCGGGGCGCACTCTGGGGCCATCGACCGCGGCAATATCTCCCAGCCGCACGGGGCCTTCGATGGGCTGGTTCGCGACCGGACCACCCGCCGCGCACCCGGCAAGCGATATGGCCATCAGCGCTGCAAGTAGCTTCACTTTCGTCCAAGAGGCAGGGACAGCTTTTCGGTGTTCGATTCGCATGGCTGAGGGCGGCTCCGAAGACGGCCTGAGTGTCCCACAGCTCCGCAATGCGCGGCTTAGATGCGCACCAGAGACTGCCGAACTTGGTGCTGTGGGCATGAGCACTCTCAGTGAGTGGACGCTCACGGCAGCGGCAAGCCAGCAGCCGGCAAAGCGCTGAGCCTACTTCGCTTGACCGACCGGCTGAACCAATTTGGGCCGATGCTGCCACGGCCAAGCTTGTGAAATTTTGGGGCTTAAGCAGTCTGCGTCGTTGTTCAAGCTTTTCCTGCCGCATGTGCGGTCACTGAGGAAAGCGACATGGCAAAGGGCAAAGGTGGTGCAAGTGGAGATACCCGCGCGGTTGGTTCCAACGGCGATCCCGGAGCCAGGCAGGGGCGTGGTCAAGGAGGTGCGGGCGGATGGCCGTCCACCAAGCCCGGTGTGCCATCGGGCGGCAACCGTAGCAATGCACCTCCGAAGCGTTGATCAGGGGCAATCAACCAAGAAGGGGGCAGGACGCCTCTTGGCGGAGCCGGAGCTGGATACCGGTGCCTGTGCCGCTCCCACCATCCAAGATAAGCCTCTCGCCAGCCGGTGCGGTCCAAGTGGCCTATGGCGGTGGGGTGGTCAGGCATCAGCAGGCGCAACAGGAGAGCCGCAATCAAGTAGGGCTCGAGCAAGTCCGCCGAGTCGTCAAGGTCGGTGGGCTTCGCTTTGGGCGTCCAGAGCTGGGTGTGAACCAAGGTCCTGAATGTTGAGCGGGACAGAGGATCCTTGCCGCTTCGCAGTCGTCGGATGAACCTATCGCCCATGCCTAATCTTTTCCCGGACAGTTCGGTCTGAGCGCCCATCTCGGCAATGGTGAGCGGCCGTTCCGGCCAGTCATCTGTGCGCACGTAGTGGCCAACTGCGCCGATGAAATCCACGAGCCGCGCGGCAGGGTCAGCCGGAGTATGGCGACGCCGGCTAGGTGGCCCAGGAGGTGCCAGCAGCACGCCAAATCTAGGAAGGCCAGCCATGGCATCTGGCAACTTTGTTCGGCCAATCCAGTGCCCAATTTCGTGGTCTACCGACGCCAAAAAAGAAAGCGCCATATGGGCGCGTCGGGTTAGGGCAAGGTCGACTGTAGTCCGCTGGGGGTCCGTTGGATCCAACACGGGGCCACGGATACCTGCCACTGCCAACGGCGCGCAGTAGGCTGGCCCCAGTTCGGACTCAGGTCCAAGTTCGGCAAGAAAGCCTGGGGTGTCTGTATCAGCCAACCGGCAGAGCCGTTCGTCTGACGCGTCAAGCATGGCGACTAGCTCGCGCGTTGCGGACGCGCTGCGTTCGTCGAGCAATCCCATGCCGTAGACCATGATCGCTGAGAGCCCCTTGGGCATGTTCTCCTTGAACCCTTTGATCTCGACATCGGTAACGCCACGTTTCTGGAGCGTTCGCAGCCTAAGCGAATCAGCATGCGCTTCCACTTGTTCGCGCTTGGCCATGAGAGCCGCGTAACCGCGCCCTCGGCGAAACGTCATATGGCTCAGACCCGTTGCGTGCTCAAGGAACGCGGCAGGTGCCATGCCCACAAGCAGGCGGGTGACCTCAAGGTGGAGAGCAGAGAGCACGGGGATGAAACCAGCGTTGCCCAGTTTCCCCTGGGAAGACGATCTTGCCATAGTCTGGATCGACGATGTCTGCGCCGTGCTTCTCTTTCGGCCGCAGGACGCTCAAATCGTTATGCGTCATGCCTTGATAGAAATCGTTGAGCGATGGGTTGCTCGCTGCACCAGCGCTGGGCCTCTTGAAGGGAATCCTAGCTTCGCTGTCCCGACCGCAAGGGCGAGCCTCCTCCTCGGCGCTGACGCTCTGTTGCGGCCCTCCGCTGCGCGCCGCTGCCGCGGTGCTCACTCCCGGGTGCGGTCGAGCCTAACGCTCCGCCTGCCGGTTCCCACGAGGCGCACAACGCGCTGGTGGAGAAGAACCGATGAAGCGCACCACCCAAGACCGCACGGCTCAATACCAACTCCCGATGGACGAGGAGGGCATTTTGCTCGCCGCCGCTACCATCTTGGAGCGTCGCCTTCAGCGGCAAGGCCGGATCCACAATCCCATCCACGCCGGGAGCTACCTGGTCGCCCGCTGCGCCCACCTGCCGCACGAAGTGTTCGGCGTCGTCTTCCTCGACACCAAGCACCACATCCTGGCCACCGAGCACCTCTTCAACGGCACCATCGACGGCTGCGAAGTCCACAGTCGAGTCGTCGCCAAGCGAGCCCTGGACCTCAACGCTGCCGCCGTCATCCTTTTCCACAACCATCCCAGCGGGAACCCCGAGCCCAGCGACGCCGACCGCCAAGTCACCGAGCGCCTGAAGCAAGCGCTGCGCCTCTTCGACATCCGGGTGCTGGACCACCTGATCATCGGCGGCCACCAGCACACCAGCCTGGCAAGCAGGGGGTGGGCCTAGCCCGCCCCTTCACCTGTCTTGTCTGCCGGGGCTAGACTGCCAAGGAAGATCTACATCCATGGAGCAGGAATGAAAGCGTTTCACGTGCGAGGGATTGTCTGGGAGACCGATGGCAAGCGTCCTGCGTTGCCGGATGAAGCCAGGGTCGAATGCGAGAGCGAAGAGGGCATCGCCGATGCGCTCAGCGATGCATACGGCTGGCTGGTGAGCGGCTTCCTTGTCGTAGAGGAGACCGACGGCGACCCCACCAGGAACGTGCGTCGGGATTGAAGGGTTGGCGAGTTGGTCGGCGCCCCTTTCTCGCTTCCGCTAAAGTGTCGGACCGTGTTTGAACTGGCGCTCGCCACCCGAGCGTGCGCGTAGAGGAAGTCGTTGTTGATGGTGTTGAGGGGGCTGGTTCTATTTTTGGTTTTCGCTTCGGTTCCTGGCGTGGCAGCAGAGTTGGTCGGCCGCGCGACCGTCACGGACGGCGACACCCTCACCGTGGCGAAACAGCGTATCCGCCTGTGGGGCATCGATGCCCCGGAAAGCACCCAGCAATGCACCACCAAAGACGGGCGCTCGTGGCCATGTGGCCGGCGGTCCGCCGCCGCGCTGGACGGCTACGTGCTGGACAAGACCGTTCGCTGCCACCCCAAGGACACGGACCGCTATGGCCGGGTGGTCGCGGAGTGCTTCGTCCAAGGGCAGTCCGTCAACCGCTGGATGGTGCGCTCAGGCTGGGCGGTCGCGTATCGCCAATATGCAAAAGCGTTCATCGCTGACGAAGCCGACGCGCGCCAGCACCAGCGGAACCTCTGGCAAGGGCCTTTCCAGATGCCCGCCGACTACCGGCGCGGCAAGCGGGACCAGTCGAGCCGCCAGGCCCAGGTGACCACGCCGCCCGTGTCCAGTGGATGCCGCATCAAGGGCAACATCTCTCGCCAAGGCAAGAAGATCTACCACGTTCCTGGGCAGCGGGATTACGAGCGGACCAGCATCGACCAAGCACGCGGCGAGCGTATGTTCTGCAGCCCCGGAGAGGCCGCTCGGGCAGGGTGGCGGCCGGCACAGCGCTGAGCTCTTGGAGGCAGCCGGGCGGCCGCAGCAGAGGCGGGGCCCTTGCCATTTGTCTGCCCAAGTCGCGGGCGATAGCGCTAGACTCCGGTCACAGTAATCGATGGACGTGAGCCTATGGACGGGGTGCAACGCATGGAAACCAAGATGGCAAATCAGCCTAACAAGGGCGAGTTCTTCCAGCTGCAGCCGGATGCTCGGCGTGGAGGCAAAGGCCACGGAGTGGTCTTTGAAAATGAGAGTGTTCTGCGAACGCCGCCGCGCCTCATCGTAAAGCCAACGGAGGGCGGGTTCCCGCCATTGCGCGAAACCCCGCGCCTGGTTTACCACCCTAGCGAGGGCGCGCTGCCTGAAGATCTAGAGGGCGGTTTCAGCGGCTACTGGTTGGTTTCCGACCGGCTGCGTCGCGTGATGGAGTCCGTGGACGCGGATGCCTTCGCTTTTGCTGAGGTGGACTATCGTTTGGACGATGGTTCCAAGGGGCCGGCTGTTTTCCTCTGCGATGTCGTCCGCACCTTGGATGCCTTGGACGAAGAGGCTTCCCAGCTCAACATTGAAATCAGTGACGAATTTGAGGCCGGGAAATACTACGACCTCACCGGCGACATCCGTCTGGCCTTCAGGCGGGATGTGTTGGGTTCGGCGCATGTTTTTAGGTTGGCTTTCCATGGTGGTGTCTTCTGCGATAGAGCGTTCAAGGAAGCCGTAGAAGCGGCGGGCATTGTCACGCCCAGCAAGTCCAATGGGCTTTGGTTTTACGACGTCGTGAACTGCTGATTGCGAACACGGGCAGCAAGGAAGGAGCCATGATCCATGGCGAACTATCGGACGCTTTTCCAAGACCATCACAACATCGAACAGCAGACGCTGAAGAACAGCGAGCTGTTGGCGAAGTTGCAAGAGGTCGGGAAGTTTCATATCCATGCCCCTGAGAACCGTTTGTTCCTGCCAGCCAGTCCTCAACTGGCTGACGCGCTTGGGGTGACCCCACACAGTGGCGGTCCCTTGGCGGAATACCAGAAAGGCATGCTTGAACGGTTGAACCGCATCCAATCGACGCGGGATGGTCAAGCTGCTTTGATGGGTGACCCTGATGCGATGGATCGGGTTGCCAAACGTGTGGAGCAGCTGCGCGATACGGTCAAGGTCGGGCTGATCAATGGCGACTTGAACACCAACACGCCAGTAGGCGAACTTCCGGCGCAGACGAGCCAGAGAGTTCGTCAGTTCTTCAAAGACATCCCCGCCTACTACCAAACCCACTCTCAGCAGATCGAGGCCCTGAAGGGCTTCACGGGGGTGGACCACGGCTGGGGTGCCGTCGCGCATTCCGAGTCGCGCATCGTCACCACGCTCAACCAAATCCAGGTCAGCAACGCCGCGATCGTTCGAGGCGGGGATATCCAGCTTCAGCGCAGCGGGTTGTCGCTCGCCATCGCCAACGCTCATCACGACGGGCGCGTGGTGTTGTCCGAGCAGGGCATCCTCAAGGTCGAGCAGGTGCTGGGTCCTGAAGCCGCCCAGAACATTCGCGTGCCGCGCGGACAGCGTGGCGAAGTCGCCATGGAGCTGTTGATGGGCGAGGCGTCCGCGCGTGGGCTCACCCGTGCCGGCGGACTCTTGGCGACCGGGGCGGATGCGGTGATGACCGCTCGCACGGCGGCGACGCTGATGGAGCAGGGCAACCTCACCGCCGCGCAGTCGGAGGTCAATCACGCCGTTGCGCGCAACGTGGGCGGCTGGGCCGGCGGCGCGTCCACCGCGGCCGCGCTGGGCAGCAGCGGCGGCTTTGTGCCTGCGGCCTTGGTGGTGGGCGACGCGGTCTTGATGAGCAAGGCCTTCGACAAGGCCGTCGACCTCAAAGAGAACCGCGACATCTTCCACCAGACCGATCGGGCCGGCGTGGACTGGAAGTTCAACGGACGAGATTGGGAGCGCCAAGGCGCGTTCGAGCGCGCCGCTGATGGGCGCGAAGCCCCTGTCCAAATATCCGTCGGTGCCAGCTACGTAAAGTCTCAGGAATTGGGTGCCATGGCGAATGCCAAGGCTGCCGAGTTCGCGCTGGGCAAAGCCCCGCCGCCGCAGGATCCCTTCAACCTGCCGGCCCAGCCAGGCGATCGGATTGGGTTGGACAACCAAAATTGGCACCGCAATCCAGAAACGGAGAAGTGGGAGCGCCAGGTCAAGACCGGGGTGGACGGCGCCAACGACCGGGGCGTCTATGAGCCCCAGATCGCTAACGCAGAGCAGACCCAGCGCCTGAACCAAGAAGCCTTGGCGCGGATCGAGGGCAACATCGCCACCGGTCGTGAGGCCATCGCCCAGGCTTACCTGGAGAGCCATGCCGCCCAGCGTGGGCAGGACTATGGGGTGGCGGTTCCTGCCGCCGTGGAAAGTGCTCGTGCTCAGCAGGACCGGGTGCAAGGCCACGATGGCCAGACCTACCAGCGCAACGAGGCCGGGCAGTGGCTCGGCAAGGGCGGGGTGGCCACCGGCAACCTGGCGGTGGAGCTGGAGCTCACCAACCAGATGCGCCAGCCGTCCCTGGAGCGTGCCCAGGAAGCCCTAGCGGCCATCGAAGCGCGCCCCGCGCCTACGCCGGCGCAGATGGAGCACAACGAGCTTCTGCATCGGTATCGAGCCGCGGGCGTCGACCTCAACGCCCAGGAGAACAACCTGCAGGCGGTGGAGTTGACCACCCAGCGGACCAAGGAGGCTGAAGGCCTCACCGGTCCGACGATGCAGCAGCTGAAGCCGAACGAGCAGGGGCAATATGGCTACGACAGCCAGATTGTTCACTACCAGGTTGGCCAAGACGGGCTGGCCCACCAGGTCGCGGTGACCACCTCCGAGGAGCTGCGCCAAGCCAAGGCCGAGTTGGGCCAGCCGGATGTGGCGCACGTGCCAACGCTGGGCGCGGTATCGGTGACCGCGCCGGGCCGCAGCAAGGGGGAGGCCCAACCGACGCAGGAAAAGGGGACGCATGGTCCGCTGCTGGCCGACAACCCTGCGCATCCAGACCATTCCACCTACCAGACGATCCATTCCTGGGTGCAAGGCACCGGGAACTGGAACGACGAGGAGAGCCGCAACGTCACCGCGGCGCTCTACAAGCAGCAGGCCGAGGATCCGTTGGTGAAGCGAGTGGACCGGGTGACTGGCGCGCTGGGGAAGGACGGAGCCGAGAACGTGCTGGCGGTCTACGCGCCCTTTGGCGACAAGGCACCGTTCTTTCATGCTCGGGTGGATGGACGCGAGGCGGCGCAGCAGCCGGCGGAACAGAGCCTGCAGCAGGCAGAGGTCATCAAGCAGGATCAGGTGCGCCAGCAGGCGTTGGAGCAGACCCAGCAACAGACGCAGCAGCACGAGCACGGACCGCGGATGACGATGTAGCAGTTCAGGTCCCGTCTCTCCCTGAAGTTGGCGGAGTCGGCTTCAAGTCCTTGCAAGGAAAGGTATTTTTTCAGTCCGTGAGACGTCAGGGTGCGATAAAATGAGCCCAATGCTCCTAAAGTGAACACGAATGCTCCATAGAGCCGAGCTGCAACGCCGGGAAGTCGCCGGCCTCACCCCCAGGCCCCACAAAAGCGCCATGGGACAGTTCATGACCAATGCCGACGTGGCCGCCTTCATGGTTAGCCTGTTGGAGCCCAAGGCGGGGCCGCACGTGTTGCTCGATCCAGGAGCGGGTCTTGGTGCGCTTAGCTGTGCGGTGCTGGATTCGTGGAAAAGCGGGAAGCTGGGCAAAGGCTCGATGGCGGTTGAAGCCCATGAGCTGGATAGCCGCTTGCGCGAGCACCTCGAAGCGACTCTGGTGGGCTACGAAGCGGATGGGGTGAAGGTGACGGTGCGGGAAGGCGACTACTTGGCTGCCGCTGCCGATGACCTTGAGAAGCGCAGGGCGCCCTTCACGCTTTGCGTGATGAATCCCCCCTACAAGAAGATCGCGACCAACTCGGATGCACGCACCCAGGCGCGTCGGATCGGTTTGGAGACCGTAAACCTCTACTCGGCGTTCGTAGGCGCTGCCCTCGAACAAATGGCTAAGGGCGGTCAGCTGGTTGCGATCATTCCGCGCAGCTTTGCCAACGGGCCTTACTACAAGCCGTTCCGGCGCTTCATCCTTGAGCGCGCTTCTCTCAAGCACATCCACCTGTTCGACAGCCGAACGAAGGCGTTCCGTGACGATGAAGTGTTACAAGAGAACGTCATCCTTCTTTTGGAGCGGGGTGGAAAGCAGGGCGAAGTGACCATCACCTCGTCAACGGACGATTCGTTTACTGACCTGCGCAAGCAAGTGTTTCCCTTCTCGGCCATCGTGAAGCCCCAGGACAGGGAGAGCTTCATCCACGTCCCGACCGAGGAGGCCGACCTCATCGAGGCCTCGCCGTTGGTGGGTGCATCGCTGGCAGAAGTCGGGGTGTCTGTTTCGACAGGACCCATAGTGGATTTCAGGACGCGGGAGCATCTGCGCGCCATGCCGGAACCCGGCACGGTGCCGTTGATCTACGCGTTCCACATCGATAGGACCAAGACCACCTGGCCCATTGAGGGCGCTAAAAAAGCGAACGCACTAGTTCGAGACGCCATCACTGAACGCTCGATCTGGCCGACCGGCTACTACGTTGTCGTTCGCCGCTTCTCTTCTAAGGAAGAAAAGCGGCGTGTGGTGGCCTACTTGGTTCAGCCGCAACACCTTGATGGGCAAGAGCGCCTTGCATTCGAGAACCACTCGAATGTCTTTCACTTCAATAAGCGGGGGCTTGAGGAGGACGTGGCTTGGGGCCTGTTTGTCTACCTCAATAGCACTGCATTGGATGACCATCTGCGGAGGTTTTCTGGGCACACACAGGTCAATGCCACAGATCTGCGGAACATGCCTTACCCCACGCGTGAGGTGCTGGAAAAGATGGGGCGCTGGGCCAAGAAGGCTGCCGATCTCAGTCAGACATCTATCGACAAGGAAATGGAGCAAGTGTTGGCATGACGCAGAAGAGGATTGACGCCGCCGAGGCAATCTTGGCGGCAGTGGGGATGCCCCGTGCGCAGTTGAACGAGCGCTCGGCACTCTCGCTGCTGGCGCTGGCTGATTTAACACCGAAGAAGAAATGGGCGGAGGCTTCCGCGCCTTTGATTGGCATCACGCCAATCATGGATTGGGTGCGCGAGCAGTATGGCAAGTTGTATGCGCCCAACACCCGAGAGACCTTCCGCCGGCAGACGATGCACCAGTTTGTGGACGGAGGCATCGCGCTCTACAACCCGGACAATCCGGAGCGACCGGTCAACAGCCCCAAAGCGGTCTACCAGCTCACCCCAGAAATGTTGGAGCTCATCAGGACCTACAACACCACAGAGTGGGAAGCATCGCTTGAGTTGTTCCGTAAAAGCAGGCAGTCACTTGCCGATCAATACGCGCGAGCCAGAGAGTTGAAGCAGGTTCCATTGGTGATCCCCGGTGGTGGGGAAGTGATCCTGAGCCCTGGTGAGCATAGTCAGCTCATCAAGCAGATCATCGAAGTATTCGGTCCGCATTTCGCTCCCGGCTCTGAACTCATCTATGCGGGAGACACCGGTCAGAAGGTTGGTGTCTTCGATAAAAAGGCGCTGGCGGATCTGGGCGTGACGGTGGACAGTCACGGCAAGATGCCGGACGTGGTGCTGTATGACCGCAAGCGAGATTGGCTGCTCCTGTGCGAGGCGGTGACCTCCCACGGTCCTGTGGACGGCAAGCGCCACCAAGAGCTAGAAAAGCTGTTCAAAGACAGCAAGCCTGGCTTGGTCTACGTTTCGGCGTTCCCGGACCGCGCCACGATGCGCAAATATTTGGCCGACATTGCTTGGGAAACGGAAGCTTGGGCCGCTGATGCCCCCACGCACCTGATGCACTTCAATGGCGAGAGGTTCTTGGGGCCTTATAAGTGAGGTCCTCTGATTCTTCAAGAGATCAGAGGTTGTGCTGTTTGTAAGTTGGAATGATGAGTCAAAAAGGAATCAGGGGATTATGGAAGGTAACGTAGCTTCAACAATGGCGGCTGCTATTGCAGATGCAGCTAAGGAAATGGGTCATGTCAATATCCTGATCGCTGGTCGGTCTGGGGTAGGAAAGAGCACGCTGATCAACGCCACCTTTCATGAAGATTTGGCCGAGACTGGACAAGGGCGTCCTGTTACGAAGGAGACCAAAGAAATCACCAAGGAGGGTCTGCCGGTATCGGTCTTCGATACGCGCGGTCTTGAGATGGCTGACTACAAGAGCACCATCAGCGCCCTCACTGACTTCATCCAGGCGCGAAAGAATGAGGTTGATCCTAACAAGCACATCCATGTCGCCTGGATATGCGTGATCGAAGACGGCCGTCGCGTGGAAAGAGCTGAAGTTGAGCTTCATGCTGCCCTTGCGAAAGTTGTTCCTGTCATTGGCGTGATCACCAAGCATCGGTCAGATCAGGGCTTTAAGAAGGAAGTAGAGTGCTTGCTGCCAGAGTGTCGAAACATTGTTCAAGTTCGAGCTATCAAAGAAGAGCTTGATGACGACGTTGTGTTGCCGCCCAAGGGTCTTTCAACGTTGGTGGAGGTGACAATCGGTGCACTACCCGAAGGCGCGAAGCGTGCTTTTGCTTCTGCTCAAAAGGCAGACCTGAACACAAAAAAGTCTGAAGCTCGCAAGATCATCATGGCGGCAGCTACCGCGTCGGGCGCCGCTGGGGTGAGCCCGATTCCGTTTTCGGACGCGGTGATTATTGCGCCGGTTCAGATGGGCATGATTGCCAAGATCACATCAATCTTTGGTGTCAATCTGACCAACTCAATGCTCACATCGCTTATCAGTTCCGCGGTAGGTGTGGCCGGTGCAAGCTTTCTTGGTCGCACGCTGGTGAGCAATCTTATCAAGTTCATTCCGGGTGTAGGGACGGCGGCTGGAGCGGCGATCTCTGGAACGACGGCCGTCGCTCTGACGTCGGCGCTGGGCGAGGCTTACCTTGCCGCTTTGGTCGCTATCTTTACGGACGACCCGGACGCATCCCCGACCGGCGAAGAGATTGGCACCCGTTTCAAGAACGCAATGAGAGACGTGCTTAAAAAGTGATCCACATGCCCGGCCCATCACTTGATGGGCCGGGCTTCTTAAACATGTATGTAGAAAATCGAGGGCGGGCAGTGTTTCCAGAGCCACCACCGTTTTTTCGTGTGGCCGTTGCAAGCACAAGTTCACACGCAGCATTAGATTGGGGCTGTTCTGCCACCAGTGCAATCGCTAAAGCTCCTGACTCAACCTATTCTGAAGTAGCTGGCTGCCCAGCACTGATTCGATAGCTCAGCGCATCCGGACGAGTTGATCCCGCAGAGTCGTGTAGGCCAGCGAAAGCATTCCCTTGTTCATCGCCCAGACCGGCTGCGCTGCTCTCCACCGCGCAACCGCTTGGCCGACGATGTAAACGTCATCGACCCACGGCCAAACTTCGCGTTGGCCCGATCCATGACCTCCATGACCTCCATGAGCGCCTTCGAACGCGGGTCCACCTGAGCGAAAAAATCGCCTTGGTGGACATTGCCCGCCGTCAGGTCCAGCAGGCCGATGCCGGCATTCTTGTAACGATAGCCCTGGCGCCACATCGCCACGGTCAGTCGTGAGCGACACAGAGCACCTCCCGAGTATCGACGGTCGGAGCCACGAAGTTGAAGGCTTTGCTGGGGTGATATTGCGGAGCACCCGGCTTGAAAGGTTGGCGTGGAGAAGCACCCAGACCCCGCCGGCCTGCAAGGAACGTCCCTGAAGCTTCTCGCAGGCGCGCTGCGCGAATATGGCCACCGCTTGCTTCAGGTCCTTCAGCGCCACCACCTCTCTCAACCCCGAGCACGCGATGCCCCGGAGCTCACGCTGGGTGCGCGCCAGGGTCACGCCATACCGCCCGCACGGTTTCCGGGTCTGCGCGGGCCAAGTCTGCGGCTGCCAGGATCCCTTCGAAGTCCAGCTTGGCCCGGGTGCGGTGGCCCACACCTCACACGTCCTCGACCTCGAACCGTTCCAGCAATGGGGAACCGGGCAGGGTGGGCATTGCCCCCTTGTGGGGTCTTCTTGGCGGCCTTGTTGCCCAACTTGGCCAACGTTTTTGTTGGGCCAATGCCGACGCAGCAGGGAATGCCCGTCCATTTGAGGATCCGCGCCCGGGCCTCGGCAGCGACGCGCTCATGCTCGGCTTCCGGGATGCCATCGGGAGACACGAACGACTCGTCAATGGTGTAAACGTCGACCTAGAGGAACAGGTCCCGGAGGATCGACACCACGCGCCCGGACAGCTCCTTGTAGAGCCCGAAGTTAGCCGACAACACCTTCAGTTGCCGGCGCAACTCTGGCGGGACTTCGTGGATGGGCTGGCCCATCCCCACGCCCATGTCCTTGGCCTCCTGGGAGCGCGCGAAGGCGCAGCCGTCGTCGTTGGACAACACGACGACCGGGCGCCCGCGCAGAGAGGGGTTGAAGACGCGATCGCAACTGGCGTAAAAAGTTGTTTCCGTCAACAAGACCTAGCACTGGAGTTCACGTGGGTAAGGAAACCAAGAAATCATCGGCGCAGTTGGAAGTGGGAACTCCGCAGTGGCAGGCTGCGAGAGCTCGCGAGGCGGCTGAAGAGGCTAGGTGGAAAGCTTTGGAGGAAGCGGAACGCAAGCGAATCGAAGAGGCGAAAGCACGGGCAGCGGCGGAAGCTCAGCGAGAAACACTTGAGCGCAACACCGCGCAGGTAAAGGATTCCGCACCTGTAAAAAAGGGCAGAAAGCTGATGTGAACTTCACTCATTGCCTCAGCTGCTTGCGGAAGCTCCAAGTGAGCACGCCCAGACATCCAACCCCATGTCATCGGGAACGACGATGGGGCGTTGCCCGGGTTGCCGGAATGGAGTTCCAGACGCCCACCGCGGCGGCGCAGCTGCTTGACCATGAAGCCGCTTTCCCAGTTCACCATGGCGATGTTCAGGTGCTTGGGTTTCAGCGACTTGTCGATGACGAGCGTGTCGCCTGACTCGATTCCGAGATCTCGCATCTAATCACCTTCCGCCGTCGCAAAGAAGGTCGCCACGGGGTTGCCGATCAAGCGCTGGTTGATGTCCAGCACTTCTCCCATGTAGTCCTCTGCAGGACTGGGGAAATCGCACGTGACGCCGAAGATCAGTAGAGGAAGCGGCAAGGGCTCGGCGTGCAGGTCAGCGGCACCGAGAAGCGTAGGGGAGGCGTGGGCGGGGTCGAACATGGCGCGAGTCTCCGGGCAGTCAGGATCACCCGGTGAGACAGCCACCGGGGGATCAGGCTACGACCGTGCCCGGTGCCCTCGCTATTAGTATTTCCCTGAACGGGATGCGCGCGTCGGCACTGCTAGCGATGGTGATGAGTGGAACACGCTCGGTGCTATCTCTTTTTGAGTTTCACGCGCAAACAGCCTAGGAGCATCAAATGAGCTTGACGGATCGAATCATCGAAATGCAGAGCCGACCACCTGAGCCAGACCCGGCCGCATTTTCGGATCTGGACACCCGGGAGGTGGAGGACAGCTGGCTGGCTACTGCCACTCCAAGTGAGCAGATAAAAGCCATGCGGCTTTGGTTCCTTCAGCGCTATTGCGACCCCCAGATTGAAACGCCCTACAACTCCGATGCTGGTGCCTACATCTTTCTGCGAGGCGGTCCCTACGATCCAAACGATGTCCTTCAAGAGCGCTTTGAGGATGTGGTGACATCCGAGGTGATTGCAGAGCTTGTGAGTGAGCTTCACCAGGAGGTAGGTGACGAGTGGGCCCCAACAGAGCTCACTGCTGAGGACGATTGGGACGATGTTTTCGTTGATAGGCCTGATGGGCCGATCTATCGGTTGGATGAACGGTTAGCCGAACTTCGAACAATGATCGAGCTAGACGGGCCCCCGATGACTCGAATCCTTTTGCGTCAGCTGGTGTATGCGGCAGTCATTACAACTCTCGAAACGTTTCTCTGGGAGCAGGCGGCGTTTTGGTTGGAAGGGGATACCTCAGCGCTAGACCGGCTCATACAACGAGATCCGCAGACGCAACAGCGGCTCGCTCAACTGGGGGGTGACAACGAGGGCAACCGAGCCACGATTGTCGTAGAACTAGCTCAGGGGCTTAAGACGAAGGTCTGGCACCGCTGGGAGAAGAACGGACGTTTTTTGGGGCATTTGCTTGACATCACCATGCCATCGCATGCGGCACTTGAAGCCCCCACCAAGATTCGCCATGACATAGCGCACCGCGGTGGAAAAGACACCGAGCACAACCCTCATAACATCAGCCAATCAAACGTTGATGAACTGATAGCAGTGGTCACTTCATACGCCCAGCAAGTCCAGGCGGCCATAAACAGCCGCGAAACCTGATGCAGTGAAGAACACTGGGGGATCCACATCGCCACCTGCCACTGCTAAGGTCCAAGGGCCAACAGGAAGGCGGTCTACAGGGGAACTACCCATGAGCTTGAAAAAGATCTGCCTGGTCGCTGTGTTGCTGGCTCTCCTCCCCGGTTCTCGCCAAGCAAGGCGAGGTTTTCTCGTTCGCCACCCGGGTTAACAAGCCCGAGTCGCTGGCTAACAGCACCGTGTTCCAGTGCCAGGCAGGCTCCGTGACGATTCCGCAGCTCTATGAGAAGGGCTGGCGGGTCATCAGGACTCTGCCGCAGTTGGTTATGGGCACCGAACCGAAGAGCGGGTTGCCGCAGTCCAGCTTTGCCTGGACTGTCGTAGTGGATCACGACTGATGGATTTGGCCGCGCTGTTGGATGCCGCGCTGACGGAAAAGGTGCAGCCGAACACCTCCGAGGGCAGGGCGTCGTTTGCCCAGTGGGAGCGGGAAGCCAAAGAACGCCGAGAGCGTCGGTTTAGACAAATGGGGTCGGCAGCGGCGGCGGAGCATACAACCGCCGATGCGCTGTTAAAACGCTTGCCGGCGAATGTGCTACAGCTCTGGACGAGTGCAAAGGAGCAAGTGGCTGCTGACCAGGGAGAGAAGGCCTGTTCTGATAAGGCCTTTCAGGCACGTCAGAGCCTTCACCATTTTCACGACCACGTAGAGGCCAGCGTCTACCAGGGCGCGCTGGCGTTGGTCGAGGAGTAACAGGCAAGCGGACGGTAAATATTTTTCATGCCCCTGCAGTCTCACCCCCTGACACGGGCCCGGGGTAAAGTGAGCGATCTCCTGCCACCGCCCCCAGCCCATGCGCGACAACCGACTGGACGCGCCCGTTCAAGGATGAGAGGCCTGTATGCGAAGCCCATTTCCCGCCAAGCGCAAGCCAAAGATTCCGCCGCAGCGCAAGGCCATCGTTGCTGGCCAACTATTCCTGGATTTGGTGGAAGAAAAGCTTGACCCCCAAGCCATGGGGCGCCGGCTCCGAGAGGAAATCGGCCTGCAATGGACCTGGCTCTCCTGCACGCAATACTTGTCGGGCAAAGAAGCGCTGGCGGTGTTCCAGGCCCTTCCAGCGGATTGGGAGCAGGGCGGTCGAACCCGACTGCAGATGCTGTCTGCTTCCCTGCTGGCCGCGCACACGGTGGCTAACCTTAGAGACGATGGGCAGCCGTTGTGTGCCAGCGACCTAGCGAAACAGTTGAAGGGCGTGGATTTCGCGGCAGAGCTGGCTAGTCTTTGAGCAATGGATCACTTCGAAGGCGTGGTGCTGGACTACCTGCGCGCCGACAGGGCGTTGTTCGTCAATAGCCAGTGCTGCATCCAGCTCAACGAAGGCGCCAATCCTGACACCAGTGGTCCGCACTGGTATTGCGACGCCGTGGCGGTCAGCTTCAAGGAGCAGACGGCTTATCTCTGCGAAATCACCTACGCCGCACGCGCGCCCTCGCTGCTGGCCCGTCTGCGGGCGTGGGACGAGCATTGGCCCGGGATCAGGGCAGCACTGGCCCGGGACAGCGGCGTGCCGCTGGATTGGAGGGCCCGGCCCTGGCTCTTCGTTCCGGAGGCCAACACCAAAGGCATCCAATACGCCATCGGCGGTTTGAAGAACCTCCCCAGCCCCCGCATCACGTTCTTGGAGGAGGTGTTGCCCTGGCGCTACCGCTCCTGGGATCGCGGTGCATACCTGGACGAGTCCTCATGACCGATCTGAACATCACCGCCACCAGCTACGCCCTGCTCCAGGGCGAAACCACTTGCTGGAAGTGCTCGGCGTCCATCTCCGTGACCTCCATTTGGGTGCCTGGGTTCATCGACAACCAGGACGAGGAATACCCAGAGGAGGGCGGACCATCGCTGCTGACATACGTCAGCGAACTGGACGTGGCAACGATGGTCCGGGTTCAAGCGGCTGCCCCCTGGCTCAAAACCAACTACTCGCAAACAGCCGATCAAAACTACCTAGCCAACCACTGCCAGGTTTGCGACGCGCTGCAGGGCGATCATTTCGTCTTCGGTCCAGACGGCCCGTTCTTCCCACAAGGCCAAGCCGGCGTGGACCAGCTGAAAATCATCCGGGGACATGGGCCCTTGATGGCAAGCGCCTCGGCGGCGCAATCGGGCTGGATGGAGCTCATCAAGCTTCCAGCGCTCGACTGACACTAACGTCAGGAGCGAGGACGGGATTTCGGCCAATCGTCTAAACCGGTGCGAATCGGGAAGGGCATACTCCACCTAGCCCATGTTTCTCGGGATCCTTCGGCCGGCTCATCCCCGGCCTATTTTTAACCCGGATCAGTTGCGGTTGTAGCCGTAGGCGCGGCTCATCAAGATGTTCTTCCAGTGGCTTTCCCGCTCATCGATTTCTTGATCGCCGGTCTGGATGTCTGCGATTTCTAGAAGCGAGAACTTCAGATCATTCTGACGGTCGCTCGCTTTTAGTCCAAGCTCTTGGACTAGAGCCCGGTTTCCACCGTGCCCAGTATTGGCGTAGTGACCCCAGCGTCCCCAAATGCCTTCTTCACCGTCGGCTTTGCCGACGTAGAGCTTGCCGGTTTTGGTGTCAGTGATGAGGTAGATGCCTTTGACCGAAGACAGGGCCGTCCGCCATGCGCTGTTGTTTGTGCGCATCAGAAGATCTAGGGTGCTCTTGTCGATGTCCACCTTCTTGAAACCTGGGAAGTCTCCAATGCCCAACTTTTCAGGCAGCAGTTCGTAGACGTCCATGTCACCAACAAGGCTGCTTGCCCCTGGGTAGGACTGCTGGCCGGTGTATTTCCCAGTGAGGAACAAGCGGCCTTCCAGTGCTTCCGTGCTTGGGATGCGTTCGAGGTTGTAAACGTAGTGGAGCTTGTCTTCTTCGTTTCTCCACTCCTCGTGGCCGTGCGAACGGAACAGGCCGGCGAACATCCACCGATATGTCTTAGGCACCTGGATCAGCGATACAACCAGGTCGAGTTTGAAGTTCCTGCGGGTTTGCGTGCGTTGCCACTCATCGAAGTCACCAGCCAGCCATTCGTTGATGGGGTGGCTGATGTGGTTGTGTCGTGCCAAATGAACCTTCGCCTTGGACGTCTCGAACGAAGGTTCGTGAAGCTTGATGAGGTCAAAAAGAAGCACGCGCAATCCCTGGCGGTAGTGACGGCCACCATTTTCCCACCGCGAGCCGCCTCTGAACCAGTGCCCGGAATGCGTCGGGAGGGAGGGGCGGCCCAGACCTTTTGTGGCGTCCTTGGTTACAGCGGGCATGCGCGGCCACCACGTTATCGGCCACGTCCTTGCCACCGTCTTGGCGAGCCTGGAGATGCTCGGCCGTGCATTGGTAGGCGCGGGACGAGCGGGGGCGCAAGCCTAGTTCGTCAGGCGAGGAGAGCCACATGGGGAGGCCGCAATAGAAACAGCGGCCGGCCTGGGCGTGGAAGGCGTAGACACGAAGGGTTTTGAGGCGTCTGTTGCTCATGGGAGGCTCCGGAATCGAAGGATTCCCGTGCCTCCTAGGGAGAACCTCGGGCACCCGGAGCCGTTCGGCATGCGGGCACAACACCGACGCTCAGCGATCGGCAAACATGTTTTAGCTCAACTTCCAGTCGGCTGCAACTCGAAGGCAGCGAGCAAGAGCAGAGCCAGGTCAGTGCTTGGCCTGGCTTTCTTCGGCGCTAGCCATTGCCAGCCGCGAGGTGCCGCGCGAACGGGCTTGGTTGCGGATGTCGTGGTCGTCGCGGCTTTCCACATGCCTCAACAACGTGCCGACCAACTCAGCATCTTCCAGAGTTTCGGCGCCGGCCAGAAACACTAGCTCTGCGACACGCGCTCGTCGCTTGGCTTCTTCGCGGCGCTGCGTCTCCTTAGCTTTTACAGCCTGTCGCTGACTAGCTAAAAGCTCACGCGCTTGTAGCTGGGCCAATCGTTCTGTCGCTCTTTGTATTCTCTGGTGGTAGTGGGTTGGCTCGGCCATGCTTTTCTCCTCTGTGCCATTACGAGTCAACCAAAGAAATGGCGCGCGTCAAGTTTGCACAGGCCTGAAAATTTGGACTCCATCGAAATCGAAAAGATCTGAAAAACAAGGCTTAGAAGAAAGAAGCAAGAGCGCACCTAGGTGTCACTGCGTGACACGTGCGCAAAGGGCTTCGCCCCTTGAACCCCAAGCGCCGGCGGCGCTTGCGCAAATCAAAAGCCAAGGCATAAACGAAGCAACCCCACTGCTTCGGAGCAATACCTCATGGCCATTTACCACGCCAACATCAAAACGTTCAGCCGCGCCAAGGGCCACTCATCCGTGGCCGCAGCCGCCTACCGCGCTGGCCTGCTTCTCGAGGACGAGAAGACCGGGCAGCGCCACGACTACCGCCGCCGGGACGGCGTGGTCGAAACCCGCTGCGTCGCCCCCGAGGACGCGCCCGACTGGGCCCTGGTCCCGGCCGAGCTCTGGCCGGCGGTGGAGGCGGCCGAGCGGCGCAAGGACGCCACGATAGCGCGCGAGTTCGAGTTCGCGTTGCCCCACGAACTCGACGAGGCGCAGCGATCGGCGCTGGCCATGGAGGTCACCCGTGCGCTGGTCAGTCGCTACGGGTTCGCGGCCCAAGCCAGCATCCACAGCCCAGGCAGCAAAGACGGCTTGAACTGGCACGTCCACGTCTTGGCAACGACGCGGCGCATGGGGCCGGACGGTTTCACGGACAAAACCAAGGAACTGGACGGTGGGCCTTCTGGCCGGGCGGAGGTGCATTGGGTCCGCGAACTGATCGCCACGACCGTCAATGCCTACCTCAAGGCGGCTGACCTAGGAATCCAGGTGGATCACCGCAGCCTTGAGGCGCAGGCCGGCGAGGCCATGGCCCGCGGCGACCTGGTCGCCGCTGCCGTGCTCTTGCGGGAGCCGACCAAGCATGTGGGAAAGAACGCGACCGCCATGGCCCGACGGGGCCAAGCGTCCGAGCGCGTGGAAGCGAACCGCCGAATCGAAGAGGCGAATGAGGAGACCTTCCAAAAGCTCATCGCCGTCTTCGAAAACGAGGGGCGAGCGGTGGAAGTGCCCGATGGCCACAGCCACGAACAGGCTCAACGGGAGGCCCGCCGTCCTCCGGCCATGCTGCCCCTGTCGCTGGGCCGCGGGGCAGGGCACATCGAGGTCTCTCGCAACATGGGGCCCATCGCCCAGCGGCTGGGGTTGCTGGAGGAGACCGCTCCCGGGGCGGCACGCCCGGAGCCGGTGTCCGTTCCGGCGCTCGTTGCCGAGTTGAGCCAGGAGTGGGAAGCACTGCGCCACGAGGCAGTGGCGCGTGCGCTCCACGCCACCCGCCAGCTCTTGGCCTGGGCGGCCGAGCGCGCCGCGGCGTTCGCCGAGCATGCCCGGTTCCGCTCGGACCTGCTGGAGCTGGCCCGGCGGTTACGCGGATTCAAAGCCAGCCTGACCCGGTTTGCACGGCGCCTGCAGGCCGAGCAACGCGCCTCCAGGCTCCGCCATCTGGCGGAGCGGTCCTGGGAGGACTTCACCGTCAACAATCCGCAGCCTGGCACGTCATGGACGGAGCAGGATTGGAAGCAACGGCGGGCGTGGCGCTTGAGCACGCTGGAAAAGCGGACGGCCGAGCTGGCGGAAGCGCGGGCCCGGGTCACTCCGGAGCAACAGGCCTTTTGCGAAAAGGAGGCGGCAGAGAGTGGCCGCCATCTGGAAGCCTGGAGCGAGGGTATGCTGGGGCGCTATCCCCTCGAGCTCGACCGACCGTTGGTCTTTGGAGTCCAGGAGGCTCAACCGGCTGCGCTCGAAGACCTGCCGACCCTGGACCTTGAACCTTGTGGCCCCCGACCACCGCGCCCCCGCCTCCATTGAAACAACGGTGCCCCGCAAGCGGGGCACTTTGTTGTTGGGGCGGCGGTGGCGGATCAGTGGAGCGTCGGCTTCTTCCTGTTCGCCACTGGATCCGGGGCGCCTTTTCGCCGGCGGTTCTTCCGCCACTCTTCGACGGACGGGATATCGCGCACCACGATTGCCTCCCGGGTGCGGATCTCTTGCTGGCGCGGCGCTTGAGGTGGGGAGGAGGACGCTGGTGGTGGCAGCGTCGGGGCCGGCGTGGGTGGGACGTAGTCGTGCGCCGGAGGCGCAGAGGAGCCACCGCGGTATTGACGCAGCATTTCCGTGGCTACCTCCAGGGCGTGCCGGATGTCGTCGACACGATCCGGCAAGCGGCAGTGCCGCTCTTGGCAGAGAAGGCCACTTACGAGACGGCTGGCGATTTGAAGCGTGAGTTCGGACTGCATGGATGCTCCTTGGAGCCTGTGGAAGGAGCTTTCATCCAAGCACCAAGTTGCAAACCCGCAAGTGCAAATTTCAGAGATATTTCACAAATATAAATAGGCGCTGCAAAGTTGGCTTTCTCATGTCTGAAGACACCTAGAAGGAGTCAATGGACAGCCAACGATCAGCAATCGTCAGGCGTCCTGCTGCTGAGAGTGCGCTCCTAATCCCGTGCCGTGGGCGGCCTTGCACCGGTCGCCGCACAACGAACGGAATGGTCCGCAGAGGGGATCCACATTGCATGCTGCCTCGGCTACGATCCCGGACGCAGGACCATCCCTTGGGCACTATTTGCGGGTGTCCAGGTGGGAAAAGACGATCGGCATCAATGGGTTAGATGACGCTGAATTGTGTCCCTCTCACTCCGCCAGTGTCAAGGAAACGCCCGCAAATCAACGATTTGTGGGCGTTTTTCTTTTCGGCCACCTTGGACACCCGCTTGGACACTTCCATGCGAGTCGCGCACTACCTCACGCGCGGCGAGACCGGCCGCAAGACGTTCGGTCGCGCATCGGGCGCGCTTCGGCGCAAGACGGGAGAGCGCAGTACACGCGCGGGGTGTGATCGCGCCGCGCTTGTCGACGCGCCGCTGCAGCGCTCGTTGGCCTCAGGGGCGGCAATACGGGCTCAGTCGCTGGAGTCGCTCCTGAGGGGCCGGGACAGGGCGTCCTCATCCCGCTCCATATCCAAGGCATGAAGTTGCCGGGCAGCGTCTGCTGCGCTGTGGGCGATAGAAATCGGCGATGGCGCGACGCTGTGCGACGTCTGGCCGCACGATAGCGGATGCCGACGAGTTCCAACTCTGCCGACCTTCCCTGCTCGTACTCCCTGCCTGGTGCATACGCCCAAGTTGAGAATGCCTAGCATCGCCGCTTAATGCTGGCAGTGAAGGAGGGTTCGGATCTTGGGTGTCTGGAGACTTGGCTGGGCGGTGCAAAGCGAGCATTGGTGCTGCTGATTGGGCTGGAGATCTCAGTGATGTTGCAGAGGTCGCCGTCAGCCGCGCTGTTGAGGCGCCGGTACTTTGCAGTGGCCCGCTGACAGTGGACGTGCCACGTCAGTTTCGGGTCCGTCTTCCGGCGCAACGGCCGCGCATCCTGGCTCAAGGGTCAGGACTCGCCAGCATCGCTACTGATGTCCGGAATGGATTTTCGGGCCGAAACGGAGAGGAAACCCTTACGGGTGATGCGCGCTGTCTACCCAATGCCAGTCCAAGCCGGGCGGAGCGGGGACATCAAAGCGATTTTTCTGAACTAAATTTCTTTCTAAAAAAACTACCATGATATTGTAAATATCTATTTTCAGATTGGATTGCTGATGTCGCCAAAACCCTGGGGGCGCTCTGCACTTCTCGCTATCTGGAAGCGCGACCGTCTAGCAAAGTTGTACATTCATTGCTTGCCGATGGGGCTGTATTGTTATGTTGCATAATTTCGTTGGAAATTCTTGCAAGTAATCATTGAGGAAAGAGGTCAGTCCGGGTTGCTGAGCCTGCAGTCAACCCGTGCGCGTGACGGAGATGCGTATTAATTTGGAGTTTCACTCTCGCATTTCTGTGCGGTAGATGCCAAGTACCTAATAGTCGATCCCTGCCTTGGGATGACCGAAAAGTGGAAGGGCATCAATGGCTATGCTGGAAGAGTAATTTGCAGGTGCGATGTCTTTGCCGTATCAACAGAAGCAACGGCTATTGCGCGCATCACTTCTTCACGAGGTTGAAAATCGAACAACTTCTCGCGGCATCATCGCCTGCGCGGCAAGTGATTCTTTGGAGCTAGGTAGATCCAGGTGAGCTGCATATGCGATTGGACAAGAAATGAGCCCATCCTTGGCGACGGCCTTGCTCGATTTCTCATCTGTCTACGGCTTCTTTCGATAGGTGTGATATCAAGCAGAGCATTGATGGGTGTTCCGCTCAAGTTCAGATGATCCTCTGTGGGGACAGAAGGATGTCGTCATTCTCTAAAGGAATGATGCCGGCGCCATCGCGATACAGAGGAAGTTTGGGGCGATATGGATACCGCGATTATTGGAATGGCGTTCCGATTTCCCGGGGCGAACGACACTACGACGTTCTGGAAAAATCTGATTGACCGCAAGTCGAGTGTGACCGAGATTCCAGCGCAACGCTGGGATTGGCGTGGTGTATGGGGCGACCCAAAGCACACTGTCAACAAGACCGATAGCAAATGGGGCGGATTCATCGACACGGTCGACGCGTTCGATCATGAATTCTTCGGTTTTCTGCCCAAGGTTGTGCAGTCCATGGATCCGCAGCAGCGGATCATGCTCGAGCTTGCCTGGAATTGCATGGAAGACGCGGGTGTAGCACCTTCGGGCGTGCGCGGACGCAAGATCGCCGTTGTCGTCGGTGTCTTCAATCACGATTACAAGGAGTTGCAGGAACGCGACGAGATTTCGATCGAAGCGCATCATTCCACCGGTACCGCGACGGCAGTGATCGCCAATCGCGTATCGCATTACTTCGACTTGCGCGGGCCTAGCGTGCCGATCGATACGGCGTGTTCGAGTTCGCTCAACGCGATCCACAATGCCATCCAGGCCTTGCAGTACGACGATTGCGAGATGGCGCTCGCCGGTGGCATCAATCTGATGTTGACGCCGACCCGCCATATCTCGTTCTCGAAGATGGGCATGCTCTCGCCGAGCGGCATCTGCAAGACCTTCGACGATGCTGCCGACGGCTACGTGCGCGGCGAAGGCGCGGCGTTCTTGCTGCTCAAGCCGCTGGAGCGCGCCATCGCCGATGGTGACGCGATCCATGGCGTGATCAAGGGCTCCGCGGTCAATCACTGCGGCAGCACCTATACCTTGACCTACCCGAGCCCGCAGGCGCAGGCCGAGGTCATCATGTCTGCGCACGAACGCGCCCAGGTGGCCATCGACAGCCTGGGATTCGTCGAACTGCACGGCACTGGCACGCCGAAGGGCGACCCGATCGAGTTCGAAGGGCTGCTGCAGGCGTTTGGTGGCCTGGCGCGCAAGCAGGGCATCGAACTGCCGTCCGGTTACTGCGGCGTGAGTTCGGTGAAAACCAATATCGGCCATCTCGAAGCGGCCGCAGGCGTGGCCGGCGTGATCAAGGTGTTGCTGGCGATGCGGTATCGCCGCCTGCCGCCGTTCCAGAATTTCGCCAGGCTCAACCACCGTATCGCTATCGAAGGCACGCCATTCTATGTCCTCGATGACAGCCGCCCCTGGTTGCCGCCTGCGCCAGGGCTACCGCTGCGCGCCGGCGTGAGTTCGTTCGGATTCGGCGGCACCAATGCCCATGTGATTCTGGAGGAGGCGCCGGCGGCGCCGGTCGGGCGCGGCGTCGGCCGTGTTCGCAGCGATGAACCCGTGTTGATCGCCTTGTCGGCCAAGACCGCGGCGGCCTTGCAGCGCCGCATCGCGATACTGCGCGATTGGGCGCGGGACGATGCAGGACGGACGCGGCTGATCGATGTCAGCCGGACGTTGCTATTGGGCCGCGACGCCTTGGCTTGCCGGTTCGCCTGCGTGGTGGATAGCCCTACCGCATTGCTGGATGCATTGAATCAGGCGATGGATGTGAACGCCGATGACGCCGCCACGCCCGAAAGTGTGGACGCCGAGGCGCTGCAGGCGCTGCTGTCGAAATGGCCAAAGCTGAAGAAGCAGGCGCGTATCGACGCTTTGAGCGCCCTGGCGAAGGCCTTCCGCGGCGGCGCGAAGCTGTCGTGGTCGCCGCTGTTCGCTGGCGTATCTGCACAGCCCGTGCGCCTGCCCGGCTACCCTTTCAAGGGAGCGACCTTCTGGACGCCCGCGCCGATCACGGCGGATCTGCGCGGCGAGGCCGCGGCCGATGCCTGCCTGCACCCGCTGCTGCACCAGAACGTGTCCGTCCTTGGCCAGCAGCGTTTCCGCTCGACCTTCGACGGTCGCGAGTTCTTCCTTGTCGATCACGTCGTCGACGGCCGATCGATCCTGCCAGGCGTCGCGTACCTGGAAATGGCGCGGGCCGCCGCGAATCTCGCGCTGGCCGATACTGCGGATGCGAAGGCCCCGTCCACTGTGAGCTTGCGCGACGTGGTCTGGCAGCGTCCGCTCGAAGTGACGGACGCTGCGGTATCGGTCGAGTTGGAGCTGGATGCATCCGGCGACGGTGTGGCGCAGAACGCCGACCCGGCTCGTCTGCGCTTTCGCGTGGTTGACGCGCAAACGCGTGAATCGGCGCAGGTGTACTGCCAGGGCCGCCTGCACGTCGACCGGGATGCCGGCGAAGCGCTGGTGGATATCGATGTGATCGGCAACGAATGCGTGGCCGGCCTCGTCGATTCGGCCGCCTGCTACCGTGGCCTGGCCGGCTTGCAATTGCAATACGGATCGACGCACCGGGCGATCGCCGATGTGCGGCTCGGTACCGGCCAGTGCCTGGCGCGGATCGTGTCGCCAACGCAGCTTGCAGCCGGCCACGCCGCGTTCGTCGTGCATCCCAGTACAGCCGATGCGGCGTTGCAGGCGGCAGTCGTGCTCGCGTCCGCCATCGACGCGACCAACGCACCGCGCGCGCATGCGCCGTGCCTGCCGTTCGCCCTGGATCGTCTGGATATTGTGGACGCGGGGACGGATTCCAATTCGGATGCAACCGAGCTGTATGCCTGGGCGCGATTCGTGCCGACTGCCTCCGTCAGCGAGCGGGTTTCCCGGCTCGATATCGATCTGATCGAGTGCGTGCCTGGCCAATCCGTCGGCCGCGTGCGCCTGGCGTTCCGCGGATTGAGCTTGCGTCCTCGCATGGCGCAAACCTCGGCGAAGCAGGGGCCCAAGGCTTCCGCGATGCGCCTGCCGCCCGAATCGATTGCCGGCGATCTGTACGCGCCGTTGTGGGTGCGGGCGGCGGTACCGAGCGCGGCGCAGGCGCCTGCGACCGTGGTGATGATCGGCGAGCGGGACGATCTGGACAGCCTGCATGCGCTGCTCGCACGATCTCCTCGGTTCGCCGGCACGAGTTTCGAACGCTTGCCGGTCCTGGCCGCCGACGCCGGACTCGCGCCGGCAGAGGTGGGCAATGTCCTTCGCGCCGGTTCGCTCGCCGATGCCGAGGCCGTGGTCGCGGCCTGGAGAGCGCGCGGCGCGCAATTGGAATATGTTGTCTGGATCGCGCCGAGGCCCAGCGATAGCCTGTTCGTGCAGGCGCGCATCGATGCTGGCGCGCGCACCGTGTTCGCGTTGGTCAAGGCGATGCTGCGCGGTCCAAAGCGCGCGCGCTTTGTGCATCTGCATCAGCAGGATTTCGGCGACGCGCCCGATCGCAATGGCCTCGGCGCCGCCGATGTCATCGCGCTGGGCGGGTTCTACAAGGCGCTGGCGATCGAAAAGCCGAGCTTCAGCGGACGTGTCGTGCAATGCCCGGCCGATAGCGCCAGCTGGGCCGACCTGGTCGCCGACGAATTGCTCGCCGCCGACAAAGTCACCGATGTGCGCTATCGCCACGGTCTGCGCGAGACGCGCCGGTTTGCGCCCGTGCACTCGGACGCGCTGCCGGCTGCGGCGCATGCGGGCAGCACCGGCTTTCGCGCGGAGGGCGCGTATGTCATCACCGGCGGACTCGGGGCCCTCGGCCTGATCGTCGCCCGCCATCTGTGCGAGCGCTATCGGGCCACGGTGTATCTGACCGGTCGCAGGCCGCTGTCCGAGGCGCAGCGGTCGGCGCTTGAGGCCTTGGCCGGCCTGGGTGGTCGCGCGGTGTATTTCGCATGCGATATCAGCGATCGCGATGCCGTCCGCCAGGTCTTTGCGGCGATCCGCGAGGATCTGGATCAGCGCGATCAAGTGCTGAACGGCGTGCTGCACTCGGCCGGGGTCATCGAAGACGACTTCCTGCTGCGCAAACCCGTGGAAGCGTTCGCGCGCGTCATCGCACCGAAGACCCTCGGCGTGTGGTGCCTGGACCAGGAGACGCAACATGATCCGCTGGATCTGTTCGTTCTTTTTTCATCCGTCACCGGCGTGCTGGGCAATGTCGGGCAGAGCGACTATGCGTTCGGCAACGCGTTCGAGGATGCGTATTCGGCGATGCGCGAGATGCTGGTCGCAGGTGGCCAACGCAGCGGCAGGTCGGTGTCGATCAACTGGCCGTACTGGCAAGACGGCGGCATGCGTCTTGGCGAAAAAGAAGAGGGGGCGCTGCAGCGCAGCTTCGGGATCGTGCCGTTGACGACCCAGCGTGGTATCGAGGTGCTGGAATACGCGATCGCGCAAGCACAGCCGCAAGTCGTGGTGATGCCGGCCGGCGACATCGAGAAGGTGCGTGAAGTGCTCGGTGTGATCGCCGAGGATCGCCAGCCAGCGGCCGCCGCGATCGCCATCGCTGCGCCATGCGCCGACGAGGTGCATGCCGACGACGCTCCTTCCGCCTGGCACGCGCCGGTATCGCGTTTTCTCGCGAACTTGTTCGCCTCGCAGCTCGGCATTTCCGCCGACTTCGAGCCGGACCGCTCGTTCAAGGATTACGGTTTCGATTCGGTGGTGATGATCGATCTCATCGCCGATCTGGAAAGATCCTTCGGCACGCTGCCGAAAACCCTGTTCTTCGAATACCAGACGCTGGGCGAACTCAGCGCGTACTTTGTCGAACACCATCCGGAACGGTGCCGCGCGATCGCGCGCCCCGCGCAAGCCGTCGTCGACATCGCCGCGGCAACGGGCGCATACACGGCGTCGGATACGCCTGCGCCGGTCATCGCGCACGATTCCGGGCGTGCCGCCGCCTACGCGGCGGCATCGCCCACCCGCAGCCGCGCCGCCGAACCCGCAACCCCGCCGCACCGCGACGACATCGCGATCATCGGTCTGGCAGGCCGCTATCCGCAGGCCGAGACGCTGGAGGCGTTCTGGGACAATCTGCGGCTGGGCCGCGACTGCGTCGAGGAGATTCCCGCCGACAGACCGGATCTAGCGGCGAAGTTCCGTTTCCAGCCGGGCGAAGCGACGCGCGCCAGCAGCTACAGCCGTTGGGGCGGTTTCCTGCGCGGGGTCGATCAGTTCGATCCGTTGTTCTTCAATATCTCGCCCAAGGAAGCGGAGAATATCGATCCGAACGAGCGCCTTTTCCTGGAGATCGCCTCGCAGGCGATCGAGGACGCAGGCTATACGCCGGACACGCTGGCGCAGGCGCGTGGCCATCGCGAAAACCCGGTCGGCGTGTATGCCGGCCTGATGTGGGGCGACTACCAGTTGCATGGCGTGGATCGTCCGCGTGACAGCTGGGTGGTGCCGCACAGTTTCTATTGGGCTGTCGCCAACCGGGTTTCGTATCAGTTCAATTTTTCCGGTCCGAGTCTGACCATCGATACCGCTTGTTCCTCATCGTTGACCGCGATCCATCTGGCCTGCCAGGCGATCGGCGTGGGCGAGATCGACGTCGCCATCGCCGGTGCGGTCAACCTGTCGCTGCATCCGAACAAGTACAACCTGCTCTCGGACATGCATTTCCTGTCCAGCGACGGCCGCTGCCGCGCTTTCGGCGAGGGGGGCAACGGCTATGTCCCCGGCGAAGGCGTCGGCGCGGTGGTGTTGAAAGGCCTGGCGCAGGCGCGTCGCGACGGCGACCACATCTACGGCGTCATCCGCGGCTCGTCGATCAACCACGGTGGTAAGGCCTCCGGTTTCACCGTGCCCAATCCCAAACGTCAAGCGGCATTGGTGCAGCAAGCGCTGGATGCGGCGGGCGTGGATGCGCGCCATATCAGCTACGTCGAGGCGCATGGCACCGGCACGAGCCTGGGCGATCCGATCGAGGTCGCAGGCCTGACCAAGGCCTTCGCCCAAAGTGAGCATCAGTACTGCGCGATCGGGTCCGCCAAGTCCAATCTGGGCCATCTCGAAGCGGCGGCCGGCATCGCCGGTTTGACCAAGGTGCTGCTGCAGATGCGGCATCGCAGTCTGGTGCCGTCAATTCATTCCGATACCCCTAATCCTTACATCGACTTCGCGCACAGCCCGTTCCGTGTGCAGCGCAGCTTGCAGCCCTGGTTGCGTCCGGTCGTCGAGCACGCCGGCTCGCGCAGGGAACTGCCGCGACTGGCGGGCATCAGCTCGTTCGGTGCCGGCGGCAGCAACGGCCATTTGATCGTCGAAGAATACGTCGAGGAGGCGCGCGAGGACTCGGGCGCCGATGCGCCGGTCGTCGTCGTACTGTCCGCGCGTCGCGACACCGCCTTGCGCGAAATGGCCGCCGGGTTGGCCCGACGTTTGCAGGACGATCCGACCATCGGTTTGCAGGATACGGCGTATACCTTGCAGATCGGCCGCATCGCGATGGAAGTCCGCGTCGCCTTCGTGGCGGCATCGCGGCGCGAGTTGCTGGATGCGCTGCGCCTGTACGCCGAGAAGGGCCTGCTGGCTAGCCAAGCCTGGTCCGGTCATCGCGATGCCGCCAAGCGCGACCCTGCGGTAGCCGCGCGCGGCGCCGCCGCTGCGGCGCGGCTGTCGGAAACGCTCGCCGCTCGCGATCTTGCCGCTCTGGCGCAGGCCTGGGTGGACGGCGTATCGATCGATTGGCGTGCGTTGCATGTCGCCGGCAGCCGGCGTCGCGTGCCATTGCCGGGGTATGCATTCCAACGCCAGCGTTACTGGGTCGAGACATCGGACCTCGGCGCGAGCGTCGAGGGCGGCGTCGCCGCATTGCATCCGTTGATCGACGCCAATGTGTCTACCCTGGAAGAACAGGCCTTCCTGAAGACGTTCCGCCCCGACGCGTTCTATTTGCGCGATCATCGCCTGGGCGACAACCGCGTCCTGCCGGGTGTGGTGTATCTCGAACTGGCCTTGCAGGCGTCGCGTCTGGCCGCACCCGGCCGCGTAGTGATGGCGATCGAGGATGTGCATTGGTACAGGCCGATCATCGTCAACGATCTGCCGCAGGCCGTGCGGATCTCGCTGTTGCCCGAGCGTGGCGCGGTTGCTTTCGCCATCGACGCCTTCGGCAGTGATGCGCAACAGCCGCATGCCGATGGTGCGATTGTGTTCGGCGACGCGTTCGCGGCTGGCGAGGCCGCAGGCGTGGATCTGGCCGCGATTGCGGCTCGAACCGCCTCGCTCGACGGCGTCGACGTGGAGGCTGCGTTCTCGGCCATGGGCTTCGCCTTCGGCGAGAGCTTCCGGGTCTTCGAAAGTCTGCGTCACAACGCCGACGAGGCACTGGGCATGCTGCGCCTGCCGCGCATCTCCGGGGTGGAGGCGGGCGACTTCGTGCTGCATCCGGCGTTGATCGACGGTGCCATCCGGGCCAGTCTCGGTGTCGGCGGCTTCAGCGCGAGCGCCGATGGTATCCGCGTGCCGGTACGGTTGCGCCGGATCGAGATCCTCGCGGTCCCGGGCGAACAGGTGTTCGTGCATGCGCGCCGGAGCGCGGTCGTGCACGGCGCTACGACGCCGGAGCAATCGCACTTCGACCTGATCTTGTGCGATGCGCAGGGCCGGGTACTGGTGCGTATCGAACAGCTCACCATCCAGTCCGCGCCGCAGCTGTCGCTGCTCGCGCGTGCGCGTACGGCGCCGAAGCAGATAACGGCCAAGGCCCTGCCGGCGACGATGCAGTCGCCTGCGGCCGCGGCGACGTCGGCTACGCTTGAACCGCAAGTGCTGCAGGCGATCGCGACCGCGCGCCTGGTCGAACTGCTTGCCAACGTCACTAAGCTTGCGCCAGCGCAGATCGATCCGCATGCGCCGCTGGAGAACTACGGCATCGATTCGGTCATGATCGCGGCCTTGAACCGCGAGTTGGAGCTGCGTTTCGGAGAGGTGCCCAAGACGCTCTTCTTTGAGTACCAGGAACTGTCCGGCATCGCCGGTTACCTTGCGGAAGATCACGCTGATGCGTTGCGCGCGATGGCGCCGGCCAGCAATGGACACGTGCCGGCGACGCAAGCCATCGTGGTAGCGCAAGCTCCCCTTCTCTCTGTCGACGCACCTAGGCTTGCTACGCAGGAGTTCTTGCGCCGCATTCTGGGCGAAACGGTTGGCCTGGGGCCACACGACATCGATCCGAACGCGCCGCTGGAGAACTACGGCATCGATTCGGTGATGATCGTCAAGCTGACCGGGCACCTGGAAGTGGCCTTCGGCGCGGTTTCCAAAACGCTGTTCTTCGAGTACCAGGACGTTGCCAGCTTGGCCGAGCATTTGGCCGAGACCTTCCCTGAGGCCGCTCAGGCCTTGGCTGGCGCCGGTCCAGTGGCCACGCCGACGGCATCGATCGCGGCCGCCAGCCCGAGCGGCGGGGAACCGTCGGCCGCGGAAAGCGGCGGCATGGGCGTGCAGGACCAGCTGTTCCGGCAACTGCGGCGGATTCTCGGCGCGGACGCCGCGAATTGCAGCCTTGGAACGCCGATCGCGCATTGGCCGCTGGACGCGGTCAACATCCTCACGGTACTGCATGCCTTGGCGCGGGACTTCGAAGGCGTGGACGCGTCCGCTCCTTACCGCCACCACACGCTGGCCGATTGGGCCGCCGAACTGCAGTGGCATGAGGGACGCGCCGAACAGATCCGCTCGGAACTGCATGCGCAGGCAACCGCGTCGAATCCGATGCCCGCGAGAGCGCGCGCGCTCACCGCTTCGAGCGAATTCCGTCGTCTGCGCGGCGGATCGGATCGCTTCGAGGCGGAAGACATCGCCATCGTCGGTCTCAGTGGCCGCTATCCCGGCGCGAACGATCTTCACGCGTTCTGGCAGAACCTCTCGGCCGGCCGCGACAGCGTCAGCGAGATCCCGCTGTCGCGATGGGACCATGGCCGTTACTTCCACCCCGACCGCACGCGCAAGGGCGCGGTCTACAGCAAGTGGGGCGGATTCATCGACGGCGTGGATCAGTTCGATGCGCGCTTCTTCAATATTTCCGCGCGCGAAGCCGAACTGATCGACCCGCAGGAGCGCTTGTTCCTGCAGACCGCGTGGGAGTGCGTCGAGGACGCCTGCCAGACCCGGCAATCGCTCAAGGGTCGGTCGGTCGGCGTGTACGTCGGGGTGATGTGGGGCTATTACGCCCAGATCGACGTCACCGACGAGCAGCTCAAGTCGGGTCGGCCGAATCCACCCTTCTCCTCGATCGCCAACCGCGTTTCGTATTTCATGAATTTAGACGGCCCGAGCATGGCCGTCGATACGATGTGCTCGTCGTCGCTGACCGCGATCCATTTGGCGTGCCGCGCCATCCACAATAGCGATTGCGAGATGGCGATCGCCGGCGGCGTCAACGTGATCGTGCATCCGAACAAGTATCAGAAGTTGTCCGCCGCGCAGTTCCTGTCCAGCGACGGCCGCTGCCGCGCGTTCGGCGCCAATGGCGACGGTTACGTGCCTGGCGAGGGCGTCGGCGCAGTAATGCTGAAGCGTTTGAGTCAGGCGATCCAGGACGGCGACCACGTCTATGGCGTGATCAAGGCGACCAGTCTCAATCACGGCGGCAAGACCAATGGCTACACCGTGCCGAATCAGCTCGGGCAGACCAATGTGATCGGCAAGGCGCTCAGCCAGGCCGGTTGGGATCCACGCAGCATCGATTACATCGAAGCGCACGGTACCGGCACGTCCTTGGGCGATCCGATCGAGATCGCAGGGCTGACCCGCGCATTCGATGCGGCATCCGCACCCTTCGGCCGCGGTGCCGAATCGGACCGCCAGAAGTGCCGCATCGGCTCGGTCAAGTCCAACGTCGGCCATCTGGAATCGGCTGCGGCTATCGCCGGATTGACCAAGATCCTGCTGCAGTTCCGCCACGATGCCATCGCGCCGTCCTTGCATGCGTCGCCAGCGAATCCGAACATCGATTTCGCCCAGGCGCCTTTCCGCGTGGTTCAACAGCAGGAGCCGTGGATCGCGAGCGGCTCGCGCCGTCCGCGTCGTGCCGGCTTGAGCTCCTTCGGTGCAGGCGGCGCCAACGCACATTGCCTGATCGAGGACCATCCGCGGACCTTGCCGACGGCCGCCGATGGCCGGCCGGTGCTGTTCGTGTTGTCGGCCGATGGTGAAGAGCGCCTGATGCGCTATGTTGATCGCATGATCGCGTTCCTGGAGCGCGGCGGCGATCCGGATGTCGGTCTGGACCTTCGTTCGCTCGCCTATTCCTCGCAGATCGGCCGCGAGGCGATGGACGAACGCCTCGCGATCGTCGCGACCAGCGTTACCGATCTGCTGCACGCGTTACGCGCTTGCCGCGCCGGCTCCAGCGCCGAGGGCATGCTGCGCGGTTCGCCGCGCCGGCAAGTCGAGAAGCTCGAAGCGATCGTCGAGGAAGGCGAGCGCGACGTGATCATCCGCAACTTGATCGTCGGCGGTCGCCTGCCGCAGTTGGCGCGCGCCTGGGTGTCGATGCTCGACGTGGAGTGGGCGCGTTATGTCGAGATCCTGTATCCGGTCGGCGCCGGCAGCGCCCCGCCGCATCGCGTGCCGTTCCCGACCATGCCCTTCGTCACCCAGCGCTATTGGGTCGAGGAGAAGCGTAGCGATGCGGTCGCCGACGCGCCGCATCCGTTGATCGACCGCAACCTTTCCACCCTCGCCACGCAGATCTACCGCAAGCGCTTCGATGGCCAGGAGTTCTACCTGCGCGACCATATCGTCCATACCGATCGCGATCGCAAGATTCTGCCCGGCGTGGCCTATCTGGAAATGGCGCGTGCGGCCGGCGATCTTGCCGCGGGGGAAGGGTGGCGCGTGTCGCGTATCCGCAATTTCGCCTGGCGTCAGCCATTCGAAATCGCCGGCGTGCCCGATGCTTTGACGATTCGCATGCATAGAGACGAGGCCGGATTGCAGTTCGACGTGCTGCGCGAGTCCGATGCTGCGATCTGCGCAGACGGCGAGCTGGTGTTCCAGGATGTCGAAGACGAAGTCGCCGACGAGTGGCTGGATATCCGGGCCATCGTCGCCCGCGGAACCCGCATCGACCGCGATCCGGAAGCGATCTACTCCGCTTTCCGTCGCATGGGCTTCCATTTCGGCCCCTCCTTCCAGGTCACCCAGGCTCGCTATCGCCTGGCCGAAGGCGCACTCTGCGAATTGCGGCTGCCGGCGCATCTGCGCTCGGGCATGGGCCAGTTCGGTATGCATCCCTCCTTGCTCGATGCCGCGCTGCGCGCCGGGCTGGCGGTCGAGGTGGCCCGTAGCGGCGATCCGGTCGTGCCGATCGTGCCGTTCGCACTGGACGAACTGGAGATTCGTCACCCGCTCACCGAAACCTGCTATGCGCATGTCGTGCGCAGTCGCGATGCGCTGGCGGCGGCGCTGCCGGCCGGATTGGCGCCCGCCGCCGACGCGACCGCGTACAAGTACGACATCCTGGTGACCGACGCAGACGGCCGCGTGCTGGCGAAGTTGCATGGTTTCAGCGGCCGCGCGCTTGTGCGTCAGGAGTCGCAGGCCCGCGCGGTCCAGTTTTTCGACGATCACTGGCTTCCTGCGCCGCCAGCCCTGGCCGCAGCCACAGGCCGCGTCGCACGGACGATGCTGGTGGTCGCAGACGACCTCGAACTCGCGCAAGCTGTGGTTCGCGCGTTGCCCGAGGGCGATCGCGGCGTCGCGGTCGCATTCGCCGTGAATGGAGAAGATGCGTCTGCGTCGGAACGGTTCGATCCGTTAGATGCCGCGAGTGCGTCGGCCCTGTTCGATTCGCTGCGCGATCGCGGGCTGTTGCCGGAGCGCATCGTGATTTGGAATGGCGCATCCGATGCCGCGTGGTCGGCCGATGGTGCCGGCGCGGGCGCCTTGCATCGCGGGCTGCAGGCGGTACGCCAATTGTTCGTCGCCTCCGAACAGGTCAATCCCGGCGCCGCGGTTCGGATGCTCTATGCCTATCGCGACGACGGCGACGTCCATCCGCAGCACGAGGCGATCATCGGATACGCCCGTTCGCTCTTGATGGCCAGTCATCGCTTCGAACTGTCCACGCTCAGCGAAGACCGGGACGGAATCGAGGTGCGTGCACGGACGATCATCGACGAGCTTGAGGTGGACGCCGGCTTCGGTGCCAACGAGATCGCCTGGCGTGGCGGCCGGCGGCTTCGCCGCACGCTGCGCGCCCTGCCGATGGCCGCGCATGATGCGAGTGCCGCATTGCCCTTGCGTGAGACCGGCACGTATCTGATCACCGGCGGCGCGGGCAAGCTTGGTCTGGCGGTGGCGCATTGGTTGGCGACGACATGCCGGGCGCGGCTGCTGCTCTGCGGACGCTCGGCCGAATTGCCGGCGAGCGCGCGCGAGACCGTGGACGCGATCCGCGCGCTCGGCGCGCAGGTCGAGTACCGCAGCGTCGATATCGCCGATACGGCCGCGATCGCGACATTGGTGGCAATGGCCGAACACGAGTTCGGCGGCCTGAACGGCGTCATTCACTGCGCCGGCAACGCCAGCGATCGCTCCATTCTCGAACTCGACGATGCCGGCTTCAACGCGCTGCTCGCGCCCAAGGTCGACGGCTTGATCGCGCTTGACCATGCGAGCGCATCGCTGCCGCTGGATTTCTTCGTCGCATTCTCGTCGGTCTCCGCGCTGATCGGTGATCTGGGGTCCGGCGCGTACGCGGCCGGCAACCGTTTCATGGACAGCTATGCGCTGTGGCGCGAGGCGCAGCGCGCCCGCGGACTGCGTCATGGCCGCAGTCTGTCGATCGGTTGGCCGTTGTGGGCGACTGGCGGCATGGAAATCACCGGCGGCGATTCGGTGGTGTTCGGGTTCTCCGGCATGCAGGCGCTGAGCGAGGCCGAAGGGTTGGAGATTCTCGGCACGCTGCTGCGCTCGGCACAGGGCCGCGTGCTGGTCACGGTCGGCGACCCGCAACGCATCGCGAAGACCTTGCGGTTGCCGGAGGTGGCTGAGCCGCAACTGGACACGCCGGCCGTCGTTGAGCGCGGCGTTACGATGCGCATGGTCGGTGCCACGCCGGTGGTGCACGACATGGCATCGGTTGCGACGCGGCGCACCGTACATCCCGAGCCGAAAGTCCCGCCGGCCAGGCACGGCGCAGCCGACGCAAGCAGCGCCGCCGACGCATTGGGTGTCGAGGTCGAACACCTGATCAAGCAACGCATGGCCACGGTCACCAAAACCCAGGCCTCGGCCATCGGTTCGCGCACCAGCTTCGAGCAGTGCGGGATGGATTCGGTGTTGATGCTCGAATTGCACAACGCACTGCGCGCGGACTTCGCCGAGCTGCCGAAGACCGCGCTGTTCGAGTACGACAGTGCCGCGCAGCTCGCGCACTATCTGCTCGCTCGCTACCCGGAGGCGGTTCGCCAGCTCTTTCCCGGTGCCGATGCGGTGGCTGCCGTCGCTCCGGCTAGCGACGCCAACGCAACGCCGGCCATGCCGGCTGCGGCTCGCGAGAAGACGGTCGCGCCGCTGCACTCCAAGCGGTTGCCGGCTGGGCGCGCGCCCGCCGTCGCGGCCGAGGCCATCGCGATCATCGGCATGGCCGGCGAGTTTCCGGCTTCGCCCGATCTGGATTGGTTCTGGCGCAATCTGCGCGAAGGCCGCGATTGCCTGACCCGCGTTCCGGCAACGCGGGGGTTCGCTTCTTCGCTCAACGACCATCGCTCGCGCTCGGGCCAATCGATCGCCGACGCCGGAGGCTTCCTGGCCGATGTGGAGCTGTTCGATCCGAAGCTGTTCCGCATGTCGCAGGTCGACGCCGACAAGGCCGATCCGCAACTGCGCGTGCTGCTGCGCGCCGCATGGCGTGCGGTCGAGGATGCCGTGTATACGCCGCAGGCCCTGGCCGCCTACAAGGTCGGTGTCTTCGTCGGCGCGATGAACGACGACTTCAGTCGCATCGTCGCCGACCTGCAGCGGGGCGGCAGCGAGTACATCGGTCCGGGTTCGGTGGCCAGCGAACTGTCGAACCGCTTGTCATTCGTGATGAACTTCCATGGGCCCAGTCTGACCGTTTCGACCGCGTGCTCGGGCGGGTTGACCGCACTGCATCTGGCTCGGCAGTCGATTCTTGCGGACGATTGCGAAGTGGCCCTGGTCGGCGGCATCAATCTTTCGCTGCATCAAAGCAAATACCAGTTGTTGCACGACATGAAGGTCTTGTCGCCAGACGGCAAGGAGCGCACCTTCGATGAAGGCGCCAACGGCCTAGTACCGAGCGAGGGCGCCGGCGTGGTGGTGCTGAAGCGGCTCAGCCGTGCGATTGCCGATGGCGATCATATCCACGGTGTCATCCGCGCCTCGCGCATCGGCCACTTCGGCACCGGCCCGGGACAGTTCATGCCGAATCTGCAAGTGATGGAGGACACCGTCGCCGATTGCATTCGTGATGCCGGCTTGGTCGCCGACGACATCGACTGTATCGAAGCGCACGGCACCGGTACCGAGTTGGGCGATCCGATCGAATTGAAGGCGATCGACAATGCGCTGCGGCGTACTTCCAGCGCGGTCGGCGGGTGCGCGATCGGCAGCAAGGCGGGTATCGGACACATGGAGGCCGCGTCCGGCGTCGGTTCGCTGATCAAGGTATTGCTGAGCATGCGCCACGGCGAATTCGCGCCTTGCGCCAAGCTGCGCCGGATCAACAGCAATTTTGATCATGCCGGTTCGGCGCTCCGTTTTCCCGATGCGGCGACGGCATGGCCACGCAATGCCAAGGGCACGCGTATCGCCGGCATCAACTCGTTCGGCATGGGGGGGGCCAATGCGTTCGTGGTCGTGGAATCGCATGAGTCCGCGCCGGCCGGAGCCGAGAGCGCCGCGTCGCCGGTCCTGTTCGTATTGTCGGCGCGTAGCCAAGAGGGGCTGAAGGCCTATGCAGACTCGCTTGCGGCCTTCATGCGCGAGCAGGTGGCGCAAGGACTGACCCAAACGGCCTTCGCCGACCTTGCGTACGCTTCGCAGGTTGGGCGTATTGCCTATCGTCATCGCCTGGCGGTGGTTGCCGCCGACGCGCAGGCGCTAATTGCCGCGCTGGAGCAGCCGAGCGAGGCCGGCGACCGGCGCGGAACGCTCTCCGGCGACATTGAAGCCCACGGTTCGCTGGACGTGCTGCGTTTGCTGAACGGCGATGCAGGAGAGGGCTTTGTTGACACGCTGCTGCGGGCGCGAGACCTAGACAAGCTCGCCGAGCTGTGGGTTCGCGGCGCGGCGATCGATTGGCCCGCGATCCACCACGGGCAATCGCGCCGCCGCGCGTCGTTCCCGGGCACGCCTTTCGAACAGGTACGTTGCGATTTGCGCAATCTGGTCGTCCCGGGTGGCGGCTCCTCTGCGCAATCGAGGTCCGCTGGCATCCAGACCGACGACCGCCTGCACATCGGCCAAGCCGAAGCCTTCGACGCGGCAGCGGACGCATCCGCGGAATGGCGCCGCCTGTCGGACGTCCTGTCTGCCGACGTCGAAGACGCATCTGGCCGGACCGTGGCCGATGCGCCTGACGATGAGTGGGTGCGCCGTTACTGGATCGAACACCTGGCCGACGCGGCCGATACCGTGGTCGCGCTGGGCGAGCGCATGTCGCTGGAATCCGCGGCGCCGGGCGGCGACAGGGCAGGCGCGGTGCATGTCGTGTCCGAGGTGGTTGATCCGGCATTGACGCAGTTGCTGCAGGCCTTCGGTTCGCGCCACGGCATCGCCCTGGAAACCCTGATTGCCGGGGCCTGGGCCGTGTTGCTCAATCGCTACAGCAACGCCCGTTACTCCCAGTTCGGCCTGCTCGGCGCCGATCATGCTGGCGAGCCGGTCTTGCTGCCGGTGCGGGTGCGCACCGTCGGTCGGCAGAAGATGCTCGAATGGCTGGGCGAGTTGCAGGCCACCCTGCTGCGCAAGCATCGCCATGCCTGCACGACGATCGAGCGGATCGGCGAATGGGTCGGGCGCGAGCAGTTGTTCGATTGCGTCGTGAGCTTTGCTTCGCCGATCGCGCCAGGCGAGGATGGCGAACGCCACCTCGCATCGGAAGCGCATCCCGGCGGCCTGAGGCCGCGCATGGAGCTTGCCGCGGCGATCGACGTCGATTCGCTGGAATTGAGCTTGATGTATCGCGCAGTGGAGCCCGACCACGCCAGTGCGGCGATGTTGCTCGAACAGATCGCCGTGCTGCTCGAAGGCATTGTCTCCAATCCCGATCGCATGCCGTCCGCGCTGGGCATGCGCACCAAATCCGAGAGTCGGGAACGCTTCTGGAAGGCCATGGATGCCAAAGCCATCACTACGGAAGGTTCCTGAATGACTGTTTTCGTCACCGGCGGCAATGGCTTCGTCGGTCTCAACATCGTCTCTGCGCTGGTCGCCGCCGGGCATCGTGTCACCGCCATCGTGCGGCCGGACTCGAACACGAAGTACCTGGAGCCGTTCGGTGTGCAGATCGTTCGCGGCGATCTGGGCGATGTGGATGCGCTATCGCGGGCCATGCGCGGGGCGGAGGCGGTGATCCATACGGCCGGCAACACCAGTTGCAAGTGGAGCGACCTGCCGATACTGCAGGCGGCCAATGTATACAGCACGCGCAACGTCGTCGATGCGGCCTTGCGCAATGGGGTGCGCCGGCTGGTCTACACCAGCACTACGTCGACGGTAGGCGCTTTCGACGACGCATCGCGCGTGGCCGACGAAAGCGTGCCGCTCACCGGCTACCGCAGGCGCAGCCCGTACGCGGCGACCAAACAGCAGGCTGAACGCGTCGTGTTCGATGCCAATGCGCGCGGTCTGGAGACGATCGTACTCAACCCGGCGGAAGTGGTCGGGGCCTACGATCACAACCTGCAGTGGGGACGCTTGTTGATCGCCGCGCATTACGACCAGCTCCCATTCAGCCCACCCGGCGGCGCGAGCTATTGTTCCGCGGCCGATGTGGGGCGCGCGCATGTCAGTGCGCTGTCCCATGGAAGGCCCGGAGAGCGTTATCTGCTGGGAGGCGAGAACATTCGTATCGCCCGCTTCCTGGACGTGATTGGCGAAGTGCTGGAAAAGCCACTGCGCATTCCGAGAGCGAACTATCGCTGGTTGCGCCTGAAGAGCACCCTGCAGGAACGCCGGTTTCCGTTCGTGCCCGGCCGTCCGGCGGTCGAGGCGTACCGGATGCGCGTGATGGGATGTACGTACTACTTCGATTCGAGCAAGGCCCAGCGCGAACTCGGCTATTGTTCCGCACCGATCGAAGCAATGGTTCGCGACAGCGCGGAGTGGTACAGGCGCAACGGATTTTTCGGCTAAGGCTGTGCGTGGACGATGCTCAGGACGCGGTAGGGACACTTAACAGGCAGGAAGGGAAGAACATGGACTCAAGAGCTTTGATCGAACTCGAACGCAAGCCTTTCAAGGAACGGCTCGCGCATCAGTACGAAACCTATGTGAAAGAGTTGGAAGCGGGGTACATGGTCGGCCGCCAGGGCTTCGGTCCGGTCGATCGCCGCATGAAGTACAAGGAACTCAACAGTGAGGTCTTCAATGAAGTGCTGGTGTTCGGTTCCAACAGCTATCTGGGCCTGTCGAACGATCCCTATGTGAAGCGCAAGGTGATCGAGGCGGTCGAGCTGTACGGCATCGGCAGCGGCGGTTCGCCGGCGTTCTCCGGCTATACCAAGCAGCATCGCGACCTGGAATTGCGTCTGGCCAAGTTGGCCGAACACGAAGATGCGGTTCTGTTGCCGGGCGGCTACATGGCCAATCTGTGCTGGGTCGCTGGCCTGATGAACCGCAACGACGTCATCGTCTACGACAAGAACAGCCACGCCAGCGTGATCAACGCGATCAAGATGGCCGGCGTGCCGTTCTACACCTTCGATCCGGATGAGCTCGACGGCTTTGAGAGGATTCTCGAGCGGATCAAGTCCAAGGCCAAGCCGGGCGCGCAGATCTTCTCCACTGTCGAGGGCGTGCGCTCGGTCGATGGTCTGATCATCGACCTGAAGAAGTATGTTGAGATCTGCAAGCGCCACGATGTGATCACCATCCTCGACGACGCCCACGGCCTGGGCACGGTCGGTCGCAACGGGCGCGGCACGTTGGAGCACCTGGATCTGCTAGGCCAGGTCGACCTGCGCATGTCCACCTGCAGCAAGGCGATCGGTGCGCAGGGCGCGTTCGTGTCGGGCAGCAGCGAGCATATCTTCCTGCTGCGCAATTTCTCGTATCCGTACCTGTTCACGTCGGGTCTGGCGCAGCCGACGATCGCCGCGATCTCGGCCGCGCTCGACGTGATGGAGCGCGAACCGCAGCGCATTGAGAACCTGCATGCCAATGTCCGCTACATCCAGGATCGCCTGGAAGCGGCCGGTATGCGCATCGCCCGCGGCGAATCCGGAATCGTGCCGGTGTTCTTCGGCGAGGACGGCGCGGTCAGGCGATTGAACAAGGAGCTGTACCGTCGCGGGCTGTTCGCCAACATCATGGAATACCCGATGGTTCCGCCGGGCGCCGAACGCCTGCGCTTGTCGGTGATGGCCACGCACACACACGAAGAAATCGATGCCGCGGTCGATCTGATCACCTCGACCGCGCGCGAGATGGGGTTGCTCTAACGCCGCCAGCGTTGGGCATTCGCGCGCCGCGACGCGCCAACAAGGTCCGGGCGAGCGTTGTCTCGTGCCGGAATGCAACGTCAGCTTAGGAGAGGGCCATGAACGTGTACGCAGAAGTGTTGTCCGCCATCAACGAGATCAAGCGCACCGGATTCACCATCGATACGGTGGAGCCGGATTTCTATCTTGGAGGCGATCTGGGCGTGGACTCGAGGGAGATGCTGGAGATCTGGTACGAACTGGAGCAACGCCTGAGCGTGCGCATAGCCGATTCGGACAAGCGCGACCGCTATACGCTGCAGGACGTCGTCGACGTGCTGAGCGCGCAGCTGAACAGCCGCGCGCTCGTCGCCTGAGACGGAAGAGGACGGCTTCTATGACGACGGTGTGGGTGTTTCCCGGGCAGGGGGCGCAACACAAAGGCATGGGCGGCGAGCTGTTCGGGCGCTATCCGGAGTTGGTTGCGCAAGCCGATGCGGTGCTGGGCTACTCCTTGCGCGAGCTGTGCCTGGAGGATCCGGGCGA
This sequence comes from uncultured Xanthomonas sp., assembly GCF_964278005.1. Lineage (NCBI taxonomy): Bacteria > Pseudomonadati > Pseudomonadota > Gammaproteobacteria > Lysobacterales > Lysobacteraceae > Xanthomonas > uncultured Xanthomonas sp. The sequence goes on along the minus strand of NZ_CAXYKF010000016.1, from coordinate 5,813 downwards.
TTTGCTCAACCAGACCGAGTACACCCAGCCGGCGCTGTTCGCAGTATCGGCGCTGGCGTTTCTGCAGGCGCGCGATGACGGTGCGGCGGTCCCGACGGTTTTCGCCGGCCACAGTCTCGGCGAATTCGCCGCGCTGTTCGCCGCGGGCGCGTTCGACTTCGCGACCGGGATAGAATTGGTCGCCAAGCGCGGCGCATTGATGGCGCGAGCGCCACGCGGCGCGATGGCGGCGGTCATCGGGCCGGACCTGGCGCGGGTGCGGACGATCCTGCGTCAATCGGGATTGAGCGGCGTCGATGTCGCGAACATCAATTCCGACAGCCAGCACGTCCTCTCGGGCCTGCACGAGGACATCGATCGCTGCGAACCGGTGTTTGCCGAGGCGGGAGCGCGTTTCGTGCGCTTGAGGGTCAGCGCGGCCTTCCATTCTCGCTACATGCGCGAGGTCGAGAGCGCCTACGCCGAGTTCGTCGGACGGCTGTCCGAACAGGGGCGCCTGCATCCGCTATGCGCCGATGTCGTCTCCAATCGCACCGCTCGCCCGCATGCGCGCGAGACTTGGCTGCCGAAGTTGATCGAGCAGATCAGCCATCCGGTGAACTGGTACGAATCGATGTCGTGGCTGCTCGCGCAGGGCGAGGTCGCGTTGCGGGAAATCGGGCCGGGCGATGTGCTGAGCGGCTTGTTAGCCAAGATCCGCAAGGCGCCGATGATCTTGAGCGCTGCCCAGCGGCCGGCACCCATCGCGGCGAAGTCGCGGATCGTCTTCATGTATTCGGGCCAGGGCTCGCAGTACTACGGCATGGGCCGGGAGCTGTATGCAACCAACGCCGCGTTCCGGGAGGCGATGGACGCTTGCAATGCCGTTTATCGGGAGATGACATCGCGCGATCTGGTCGCCGAACTCTACGACGAAGCGAACAGGCGCCGTGAGATGACCGATATCGGTCTGTCGCACCCGGCCATCTTCAGCATCGGCTACGGCCTCACCCAAGCGATGGCGCATGCCGGCATTCGTCCGGATGCCGTGCTCGGCTACAGCCTGGGCGAGTACGCCGCCTCGGTCGCGGCGGGAACGTTGTCGCACGAGCACGCGATGCGCATCGTGATACGCCAGGCCGGGGTGTTCAGGAGCGAGGCCGCCGGCGGCGGCATGCTGACCGTCTTGGCCCCGGTCGGACATTTCCACAGCCATCCCGAGCTCTACCCCGATACCGTGATCGGCAGCGTCAACTTCGACGGAAACTTCGTTGTCAGCGGCAGCCGTGCGGCCATCGAAGACACCCGGCGCAGGCTCGACGCTCGGGCCGTCGTCTCGATGAGCCTGCCGGTCGAGTATCCGTTCCATTCGCCCTTGCTCGCTCCGATCGAGGGGACGTTCCTGCGCATGTTTGATGGCGTGCCGATATCGGCGCCGTCCATCGCGCAGTACTCCTCCGCGACCGGCGGTCGCCTGGAGCGGGTCGAGCCATCGCATTATTGGAAGGTGACCAGCCAGATGGTGGATTTCCGCGCCGCCATCGCCGCCATCGCCGCCGAAGGGTCGTGTCGCTTCGTCGATCTAGGCCCTACCGGCACGCTGTCGGGATTCATCAAGTACGGTTATGGCGATCGCCTGGAGCAGATCGTCACGATCAATCAGTTCGGGCGCAACGTGGAAACCGTCGCCGGCGCGATCGACAAGCTTGCTGCCTGAAACGTATCGGACCTTTCGGTCCGCACCATGGACAGGGTCGGCTGGAAGGCCGGTTCGATGCAGGAAGGACGGGGATTAAGGATGTCAAACGGAAATTACTTGGACGCTTCGATCCGCACCGGCTCCGATGCGGCTACGCCATCCGTCAACCCTGCGATCAGCAACGATTTCGATCGTCATGTTGCCTATTGGCGCGACGCGCTTGCCGGCGCGCCGGCCATGCTGGAATTGTCGACCGATCGTCCGCGCACCGGGCGAGAGGGTGCCGCTACGGCCAGCATCGGGGCCGCCATCGATCCCGAGTTGACCACACTCCTGGGCGCGCTCGCCGTGCGTCGCGGCACGACCCTGCAGGCCGCCCTGTTGGCGGCGTGGGCGGCGACGCTGGCGCGCTTGTCGAGCCAGGACGATATCGTGATTGGCGTGCCAACCGACGGCGGTGCGCCGGCCGGTTCGATCGGCGATGTGCTGCCGCTGCGTGTCGACCTGAGCGGGCAGCCGAGCGTCGCCGAACTGCTGGTGCGGGTCGATCATCGGCTGCGCGATGCCTTCGCGCACGCGCTGCCCAGCTTCGAGGGCATCGTCGCCTCCACCTCATCGCTGGCCGGGGCGCTGTCGGCGCCTGTGTTCCAGAGTGCGTTGGCCTTGCGCCAGGCCGATGCGCCAGCGCAGGCGCAGTCGGCGGGCGTGGATCTGGCGTTGGATCTGCGCCAGTCCGTCGACCGCATCGACGGCGAACTGCACTATGCGATCGCGTTGTTCGAAGCCGAAAGTATCGAACGCTACCTCGGCTACTGGCAGCGCATGTTGCTTGCGATGGCCCTGGACGAGACGCAGACGGTTTCGCGCCTGCCGATTCTGGGCGAGCCGGAGCGCCGCCTGGTTCTGGAGACCTGGAACGCGACGGCGATCGAGTATCCTCGCGACGCCTGCATGCACGAGTTGTTCGAAGCGCAGGTCGCGCGCTCGCCGCAGGCGGTGGCGCTGGTCGCCGGCGACCGCACGCTGAGCTATGCGCAACTCAACGAGCGCGCCAACCGCCTTGCGCATCATTTGCGTACGCTCGGCCTTGGCCCAGACGAGCGCGTCGGCATCTGCGTGCAGCGCGACGCCGAGATGCTGGTCGCGCTGCTGGCCTCGTTGAAGTCCGGCGCCGCCTATGTGCCGCTGGATCCGGCCTATCCGGCGGACCGTCTGGGCTACATGCTCGACGATGCCATGCCGCGCGTGGTGCTCACCGATGCCGTCGGCGGCCCCGTGCTGACGCAGGCGCTGGCCCTGGCCGAACAGGCGCAGTCGTTGAATGTGCTCGACCTGCAGGCTGATGCGGCTGCGTGGGCGACCGCATCCAGCGAGAATCCGTCGGCGCAAGCGGTTGGTCTGAATTCGCGCCACCTGGCCTATCTGATCTATACGTCCGGTTCGACCGGCCGGCCCAAGGGCGTGGCCATCGAACATCGCAATGGCGTCAACTTCATCTGCTGGGCCTTGCAGGAATTCTCGGCCGATACGCTGCGCAATTGCCTGTTCTCGACCTCGATCAATTTCGATCTGTCGATCTACGAGTACGGCGTGCCGTTGTCCTGCGGCGGCTGTGTGACCCTGGTCGACAACGCGCTGGCGCTGTTGAACGCGGCATTGCCGGTCACCCTGATCAACACCGTGCCCTCGGTGATGATGGAGCTGACCCGCGCCGAGGCGATACCGCCGACCGTGCGGGTGGTGAACGTCGCCGGCGAGCCGCTCAAGCGCGCGCTCGCCGAACGCATCATCGCGACCCCGCAGGTCGAGCAACTGTGCAATCTCTATGGTCCCTCCGAAACCACGACCTATTCGACCTGGACACGGATGGATCGCAGCACCGGCTTCCTCGCCGATGTCGGCCGCCCGATCGGCAACACCCAGGTCTATATCCTGGACGAGGCCGGCGCTCCCGCGCCGCTTGGCGTGGCCGGCGAGATATTCATCGGCGGCCACGGTGTGGCCCGCGGCTATCTCGGCAAGGCGGAGCTGACGGCCGATCGATTTGTCGACGATCCGTTTAGCGCCGAGCCTGGCGCGCGCATGTACAAGACCGGCGACCTCGGACGTTGGTCGAACGACGGTACGATCACCCTGCTGGGCCGCAACGACTTCCAGGTGAAGATCCGCGGCTTCCGTATCGAGCTGGGTGAGATCGAGGCCAGGCTCGGCGAATGCACGGGCGTGCGCGAAGCGGTGGTGGTTGCGCGCGACGACGACAGCGGCGGCAAGCGCCTGGTCGCGTATTGCCTGGCCGATGAGGTGCTGGACATCGCCGCGATTCGCGAGCATGTCGCCAGCGCTTTGCCCGATTACATGATGCCGTCAGCGTTCGTGCGCTTGGAAGCCTGGCCACTGACCGCTAACGGGAAGCTCGACCGCAAGGCGCTGCCTGCGCCGGACGAGGCGGCGTATACGCACCGTGCCTATGCGCCGCCGCAGGGAGAGATCGAGACCACGCTGGCCTCGATCTGGTCTGATCTGCTGCGGCTGGAAAAGGTCGGGCGCAACGACGACTTCTTCGAGCTCGGCGGGCATTCCCTGCTCGCCGTGCAGTTGGTGTCGCGGGTACGCAAGGCGCTCGATGTCGAGCTGACGTTCCGCGATGTGTTCGAAGCCTCGGAACTGCGTGAGCTTGGCGAGCGTCTGCCGCGCATTGCCGCCTCCAGCCTGAGCCCGATCAAGCCGGTGGCGCGCCGGCCGTTCATGCCGATGCCGCAGATCGTGCGCGGCTTCTGGGTCATGACCCAGCTCGGTCAGGCGACCTCGGCGCATCACATCGGCGGCGCGTATCGCCTCGCCGGCGACCTGGATCGCCCGGCGCTGGAGCGCAGTTGGCGCGCCATCGTCGCAAGGCACGAAATCCTGCGTACCCGTTTCGTTCAGATCGACGGCGAGCCCATGCTGGTCGTCGGCGACAGTGCGCCGTTTGAGCTGCGCTTTCAGGATATCCGTGGCGCCGAAGATGCGGCCGCTCGTTGCGAAACGCTGTATTCGGCGCTATACGCGGAACCCTTCGATCTCGGTCGCGACGTGCCACTGCGCGTGCAAGTGCTGCAACTGGACGAGCGTACGTTCGAGCTGCAATGGGTGACCCACCATATCGTCTCCGACGGTTGGTCGATCGGCGTCATGCTCAAGGAACTGAGCGAGTTCTATGCCGCCGAAACAGGCCAGGCGCAGGCGTCATTGCCCGCGCTGCCGGTGCAGTACATCGATTATGCTTTCTGGAGGGGCGAGCATCTGCCGGCCACCGAACTGGATCGGCAGATCGGCTACTGGCGCGACACGCTGGCGGGCGCGCCACCGCTGCTCGAGCTGCCCACCGACCGTCCGCGAGCGCCGCAGCAGGATTTTTCTGGTGCAGCGATCGACCTGCATCTGGACGAAGCCTTGACCGCACGGCTGAAGGCCTTGAGCCGGCGCCATGGCGTCACCCTCTACATGACGATCCTGGCCAGCTGGGCGGCGGTGTTCTCGCGCCTGTCGGGGCAGTCGGAGGTGGTGATCGGCAGCCCGATGGCCAGCCGCAATCGCGAAGAGATCGAGCCGCTGATCGGGTTCTTCATCAATACTTTTGCGCTGCGGATCGACCTGGGTGGCAACCCCTCCACCGGCGAGCTGCTCGCGCATACGCGCCAGCGGTTGCTCGATGCGCAGGCGCACGGCGATGTGCTGCTGGACCGCGTGATCGAAGAGCTCAAGCCGCCGCGCAACAGCGCCTACAACCAGATGTTCCAGGTGATGTTGGCCTGGCAGAGTCAGGATGAAGGCGAGTTGGCCCTGCCGGGCATCGACGTCGTGCGCGCGCCAAAGGCGATGAAGACTGCGCAGCTCGACTTGTTGATGGATCTGCGCGAGAAGGATGGCCGCATCAGCGGCTTCCTGAATTACATGACCGCTTTGTTCGATCGCGAGACGATCGAGCGTTTCATCGGCTATTGGCAGCGCTTGCTGACGGCGATGGCAGACGACGACACGGCACCGGTATCGGCGCTGCCGTTGTTGGGCGACGCCGAGCGCAGGCAGGTGCTGCAGCAGTGGAATGCCACGGCCCAGCCTTATCCGCGCGACAGCTGCATAGGGGCGTTGTTCG